>JBBIUA010000006.1:0-137310 GCA_037440445.1 Ignavibacteria bacterium | reverse complement strand
TAGTTTAATTGTACCAAAAGGTCCGGGCAGTCATACTAAATCAATAAGAATTACTTCTAATGACCCTGAAAAAACTGAAACTTATTTGTATTTAAAAGTTGAAGTTGTTCCTCCTTTGAAGTTTTTTCCCGATTCCAAAGTAATGGCTTCCAATTTATTAATTGGGGATACTGCTACATATAAAATTGTAATGAAAAACACCACCGATGAAGATATTATTATAAAGGAACCTAAGGTTGAACCTGAGGGTGAAATTGAAACCAACTTAAAACCTGATTTTACGTTGAAACCCAATCAAGATTTCACTTTAGAGATTAAAATATTACCTTCGAATGTTGGTAATTTCAATGGTAAAGTAAAGTTTCGAACTACTTTGATGGATCTTCCAAGAGTTGAAATTCCAGTATTCGGTATAGTTACTGGTTTCAAACATTAAGTATTTTAGGTCGGCTAAGATGTTTGTTTGGGAAAACCCCTGGATTTTCTGGTTTTTGTTTGTTTTGTTAATATTGTCTATTATTTATTTCATTCTTTTTTATAGAAACAAAAAAATTATTGAAAATTTTATTGAGATAGACTTGCTTAATCGACTTTTGATTGATTTTTCAGCCTCAAAGCCTCTTGTAAAGTTCTTGATTTTGATTGTTGCTTTAACATTTTTAGTAATTTCTCTTGCTAATCCTTTAATTGGCACAAAATTGATTGAAGGTAAAAGGCAGGGAGTTGATATTATTATTGCTCTTGATGTCTCGAATAGTATGCTTGCCGAAGATGTAAAGCCAAACCGTCTTGAAAGAGCCAAGCAAATGATTATCAGATTATTAGATAAACTCACAAATGATAGGATTGGTATTATTGTTTTTGCAGGTGAATCATTTGTTCAATTGCCTTTGACTACAGATTATTCAGCTGCTAAGTTGTTTACAAGTTACATAGAACCCGATATAATACCTTTGCAAGGAACTGCAATTGGTTCAGCAATTGAACTTGCAGTCGAAAAATTTAATCTTGATAAACAAAGAAAAAAAGCTTTGATAATTATTACTGATGGAGAAAATCACGAAGATGACCCATTCGCCGCTGCTGAATTTGCATCAAGAAATAATTTTGTTATCCACACAATTGGTATGGGTACTTTAAATGGGGGGCCAATTCCATTAGTGAGTAATGGAAAAAGAGATTTTCTAAAAGATATTAATGGAAGTGTTGTTACATCTAAACTTGACCCAGTTTTGCTCGAGAAAATTGCTTCAATTGGTGGAGGTGAATTTATTTTAAATTCTGGTGTTGACCCCGACTTGTCACAGATAGTTGAAAAAATTGCTAAAATGGAAAAAAAAGAATATGAAACAAAAATTTTTTCAAATTTTGATTCACAGTTTCAATATCCTTTGGCTGTTGCATTGATTTTGCTCTTGATTGAAGTTTTTATAACTGAAAGGAAAAATAAATTAATTTTGGCTTTAAATGATTTTGTTCAACAAAGTTCATTTAAAAAATGAGATTTGTTGTATCGCTCATTTTATTTTGTTCGATATCCTTTTATAATACTTTTGCTCAATCAGCAAAAAGTTTATTGCGACAAGGGAATAATAAGTATAAAGATAAAAAGTATCAAGATTCTGAGATTCTTTATAGAAAAGCATTAGAGAAAAATCCCAAAGAAGAAAGAGCCAAATACAACCTTGGGAACGCTCTTTACAGGCAAAATAAATTCTCCGAAGCACGACAGAAATATATGGAGTTATTAAATAGTTTAAAGGATTCCAAAGATAAATCTAGTGTACTCTTTAATATTGGTAATGCACTTTTGAAAGAAAAGAATTATAAAGAAAGCATAGATTTTTATAAAAGGGCTTTGAAGTTAAATCCAAAAGATTTTGATGCAAAATATAATCTTGAATATGCTCGGAAAATGTTGATTTTTGAACAAGAACAGAAGAATAAATATAATCAACGAAAAGAAGAAAATAACAATCAAAATCAACAGAAACAGCAACAATCTCAAGCAAAAAATCAGGAAAATGATCAGAAGCAGAATCAGAATCAAGAACAAAGTAAGCAACCAAATTTAAGTCAAAGGAACATTGAAAATATTTTAAACGCTCTTCGAAATGAAGAAAAAATGACACAAAAGGAAATTAAGGCTAAGCTTCTACCTCGGAAGGAAAAGAAAGTCGACAAAAATTGGTAATCAAAAAGTTAATTTATGAAAAACACAAAAAATGAAAAAATTGCTCTTCTTACGCTTGGGTGTGCAAAAAATGTGGTTGATTCCGAAAAACTTTTAACCCTCCTTAAAAAGAATGGATTCCAAGTTGTAGAAAGTTTAAAAGATGCGTCCGTTTGTATAGTTAACACTTGCGGGTTTATTAAGCCTGCTGTAGAAGAGAATTTAGGTGTTTTATTAGAACTAGTCAATTTGAAATTAAAGGGAAAATTGAAGAAACTTATAGCAGCGGGCTGTATGATTCAAAGGTTCAAAACCGAGTTACAAGAGGAGTTCCCAGAAGTTGATTTGTTCGTTGGCGCCGATAGCCCAAAAGAAATTTTAGAATTTTTGACAAATAACGATAAGAATTTAAAACTCGAATTGTTGGGAGAAAGGCACCTCTTGACCCCCAAGCATTTCGCTTTTTTGAAAATTAGTGAAGGGTGCAATAGGGAGTGTTCTTTTTGCGCAATACCAAATATTCGTGGAAAACTGAAATCTCGGCCGATTGAAGAAATTTTCCAAGAAGCAAATCTTCTTGCCGAAAAGGGTGTCAAAGAGTTGGTGATAATTTCGCAAGATACAAGTAGTTACGGGATAGATATTTATAATCAAGTAAAACTTATTGAATTGCTCGAATGTTTAAGCAAAATTAACCATATTCAGTGGATTCGATTAATGTATCTTTATCCTTCTGGTGTACAGAACGAATTAATTGACTTTATTGTGGACAATCCTAAGATTTGCAATTATTTTGATATTCCTTTCCAACATATTTCCGACAAAGTTTTGAAATCAATGCGAAGGGGAACTACAGAAAAAACAATATTAAATTTAGTTGAAAAGATACGAACGAAGAGTACAAAAGCTGTTATTCGTTTAACTTTTATAGTTGGTTATCCAAATGAAACTGAAGAGGACTTTAACAAATTATTGGATTTTGTGGGAAAATATAAGCTCGACAGAATAGGTGTATTTACTTACTCTCCCGAAGATGGAACAAGTTCTTTTTCCCTTGGTGATCCCATACCAGAAATTGAAAAAGAAAGACGAAAGAATGAATTAATGAAATTACAAAAGGAAATTTCTTTGGAAAGCAACAAAACTTTGATTGGAAAAAATTTAAAGGTTTTAGTTGACAAAAGAGAAGGTAGAACTTTTATTGGAAGGACCGAATATGATGCCCCAGAGGTTGATAACTTAGTTTACTTCAGTTCCATTAACAATAAAATTAATATTGGAAATTTTGTCGAAATTAAAATTACCAAAGCAAAGCCTTATGATTTATTTGGCGAAGTTGTACAATGAAAGTAATGATTAATTACTTCATATATTTTGTCGGATGCATTACCATCGCCATATGGGAAAACAATTTTTGACATTTTTTTATAAGTTCCTTCATTTGAAAGTAGTTCAGAAACACTTTCAATAATTGTTTTTTTGTTTGAGCCTACAATTTTTGCAACTCCGCATTCAATACTTTCGTGCCTTTCTGTTTTCTTTCTTAAGATTAGGACAGGCTTACCCAGCGATGGAGCTTCTTCTTGAATACCTCCACTATCGGTTAAAATAAAATAAGAGTTTTTCATAATGAAAAGAAGTTCGGGATAGTCAAGTGGTTCGAGTAAATGGATACGTGAATTTTTTAACATCGAATATGCTAATGAAGTTATATTTGGATTTGGGTGAACTGGGTAAATTATTTCGACATCACTAATAGAGGAGGTAATTTCGAGTATGGCTTCGAAAATATTTTTCAGAGGCTCGCCAAAATTTTCTCTTCTGTGACAGGTGAATAAAACTAATTTTTTTGAAAAGTCTATTTTTGAAAATCGTCTGTAAAAATCAGTTTCAAATTGTTCAATTTGTTTAAGAGCATAGTTCTGGGCATCTATTCCTGTATTACCAACTAAATAGATGTTTTCAGGGTTTATTTCGTCTTTTAATAAGTTTTGTACCGCTCTTTTTGTTGGAGCAAAATGTAAATCAGTAAGAAGCGTTGTAATTTGTCTGTTGATTTCTTCAGGAAATGGGAAATGTTTATCATAAGTTCGCAATCCTGCCTCAATATGGGCGACAGGAACTTTTGCATAAAAAGATGCCAGGGCACCAGAGAGGCAGGAAGTTGTATCGCCTTGAACAAATGTAAGATCTGGCTTTTCGATCTTAAAAATATTTTCTAATTCAAGAATTGTCTTAGAAGTTATAAAATTTAGCGATTGGTTTTGTATCATAATATTTAAATCGTAATTCACTTTGATTTTAAAGAAATTAAGGACTTGCTTTAATAATCCTTGGTGCTGCGATGTAATACAGACAATTGGTGTAAAATCAAAATCAATCTGAAATCTGTGGATTAAAGGAGCGAGTTTTATTCCTTCGGGCCTAGTTCCAAATATAAAAAGTAACTTTTTCATAAATTCTAAAAAATTTGAGTATGCAAAATTGAAAAATAAAAGTTAGATATAAAGCCATTTAAACAATTTGTTTTTGGTAAATTTGTTTTTGCTTAGAATAAAATGGATAAAGATTCAAAAAAAGAAATGATGCATTCAACAGAATTAAAAGAGAACAAAGACTTAATAAACGATTGGGAACTAACACCAAGCGATATTGTTGAGGAATTGAATAAATATGTAATTGGACAAGATGAAGCAAAGAGGATTGTTGCTATAGCACTTAGAAATCGTTGGCGCCGGCGAAAGGTGATGAGTCATTTGCGAGAAGAAATTCTTCCAAACAATATCATTATGATTGGACCAACTGGAGTTGGTAAGACAGAAATTGCACGTCGTTTAGCAAAGTTAGTAAATGCACCTTTTGTAAAAGTTGAAGCTACCAAGTACACCGAAGTTGGATATGTTGGGCGCGATGTCGAGTCAATGGTTCGTGATTTAGTAGAAAGAGCAGTTGGTATGGTTAAACAAGAGAAATACAAGGAGAAATTGGAAGAAGCTAAACGAGCTGTAGAAGATAGAATAATTAGTATTCTGTTCCCAAAAAAACGAAGTGTCTCATTCGATTTGGATGTTAAAAAAGAAGAGGAGGACGAAAATTTTGAAAAGATAAAGGAACTCTACCGAACTGGTTATTTCGACAATAAAGTGATAGAAGTTGAAGTTGAAAGTGAAATGGTTCCACCTGTTCAAGTCCTTGGGCCTTTGGGAATGGATGAAATTGGCTCTTCGTTGCAAGATATGATGAGCCAATTGTTTCCTAAAAAGAGAGTTAGACGTAAAATGACAGTTTCGGAGGCACGAACTCAACTTTTGAAAGAGGAAACCGAGAAACTTATTGACATGGAGTCTGTTGTAAAAGAAGCCATAGAAAAAGCCGAAACAATGGGAATCATATTTATCGACGAGATTGATAAAATAGCCTCTCACGATGGTAAAGGAGCCGGACCAGATGTTTCTCGTGAAGGTGTTCAAAGAGACCTTTTGCCGATTGTCGAGGGAACTACTGTTAATACTCGGTATGGTCCTGTTAAAACCGACCATATTTTGTTTATTGCATCTGGAGCATTTCACGTATCTAAACCCTCTGATTTAATACCTGAGTTGCAAGGAAGGTTCCCTATTAGAGTGGAACTGAGAAGTTTAACTGAAGATGATTTCGTAAAAATTTTGACCTTGCCTGAAAATGCATTAATCAAGCAATACAAGGCATTACTTGAAACCGAAGGCATCCAACTTGAATTTGACCCTGAAGCAATTAGAGAAATTGCATCAATTGCAGCAAAGGTAAATGAAGAAGTAACAAATATTGGAGCAAGGAGACTACATACAATAATGACAACTTTACTCGAAGATATTTTATTCGATGCCCCAAATAGAATAAAAGATAAGAAGATTATTGTTTCTGTTCAGATGGTTAGAGAGAAACTTAACAAGATTGTCGAAAATGTTGATTTAAGTAAGTATATTTTGTAGAAGGTTTTTAATGGAAACAAATAATATTATAATTCGAAATGTAATAATTTCAGTTTTCGATAAAACTGAAATTGCTGAGTTTTCTAAAGAATTGAATAATCTTGGGATTAATATTTTTTCAACTGGTGGAACCAAAAAATATCTTGAAGAAAATGGAATTGTAGTTCGGAGTATTCAAGAACTTACTGGATTTCCAGAAATATTAGATGGAAGAGTAAAGACATTACACCCTAATCTTTATGCTGGTATTTTGGCTCGGAATGATAAAATTGAACATATTAAACAACTGGAAAATTTGGGTATTATTTCCATCGATATGGTTGTTTGCAATTTATATCCATTTGAAAAAACATTGGCTAAATATCAAGATATTACCAATCTTACTTATGATGAATTGTTTGAAATTCTTGAGATGATAGACATTGGTGGACCTTCGATGCTTCGTGCTGCTGGTAAAAATTATCTATTTACAGTTCCTGTAGTTAATCCCGAGCGCTATTCACAAATTATTTCTGCTCTGAAAGAAAATAATAGATCTTTACCAGAAAATTTACGAATTGAATTGGCAGCCGAAACTTTTGAATATATAGCTCATTATGACTCAATTATTTCTACTTTTTTCAAAAGAATTTCAAAGGGTTACCTTCATAAATATTTCCAAATTTCTCTACCTAAAGTCTTGGATTTGAGATATGGGGAAAATCCACAACAAAAAGCAGTCCTTTATGGAAACTTCTTTAATTATTTTACAAAACTTCATGGTAAGGAACTTTCGTATAATAACATTCTAGATATAGACGCGGCAACGCGATTAATCCTGGAATTCGACTTACCTACTGTGGCAATTATTAAGCATACTAATCCGTGTGGTGTAGGCAGCGATGAAAACTTGGTTGAAGCTTTTAAAAAAGCCTTTGCTACGGATACCGTTTCACCATTCGGTGGAATTATTGTGACAAACAAACCTGTTGAAATGGACTTTGCCACAGAAATTCACCCAATTTTCACCGAAGTAATTATTGCACCCGACTATTCAAATTCTGCACTTGAACTTTTAACTAAAAAGAAGGATCGTCGGTTAATTAAAGTTGATTTACAAAAAGTAAAAGAATGTCTTTCATTGGATATTCGCAGTGTAATCGAAGGAATACTTGTTCAGGATACAGACAGATACCTTTTCAAAAACGAGGATTTCAAAGTTGTAACTCAAAGGGAACCAACAGAAGAGGAACTTGAATCAATGCTTTTTGCCTGGAAAGTAGTAAAGCATACAAAATCTAATGCCATTGTTTATGCTCGAAAAGATAGAACACTTGGGATAGGCGCAGGGCAAATGTCAAGGGTGGATTCTTCGAGAATTGCTATTGAGAAAGCCAAGTTGATGGGATTAGATTTGAATGGATGTGCAGTTGCTTCGGATGCATTCTTCCCATTTCCTGATGGACTATTGGAAGCAGTAAAGGCGGGAGCAACTGCTGTTATTCAACCCGGCGGTTCTATTCGGGATTCCGAGGTAATTCAAGCAGCAAATGAGAATAATGTTGCTATGGTTTTTACTAACATGAGGCATTTCAAACACTGAATCTATTTTTTTCTTAAATTGTAATGTTTTCAAGTGGAATTTATATGAAACCAAGTTACAAACTTTGGGTGTTTTTCATTTTGTTCGTTATTGGTATTTCTTTCCTGCATTCTCAAGATCGTCGAGTTGTTTTAGACCAAATCAAAGTAAATGGGAAAGTTCTTGAAAAAGGCGATTTAGAGTATTTACTTTTTTCTCGTAAAGATTCGATTGCTTTTTTCTATCATCTCGAAACAAAAGATACTTCGAACCGAACTCCGTTTCTTTTCAAAGTTGTCATTAGAAATTCAAGGGATTCTAATTTCAGAACGTTGAATACTAACACATTTAGTTATAAATATCTTCCTGAAGACCAATATTTTCTTCGTGTAGAAGCATTTGACCCAAGAAACAAATGGACAGCTCAACCACTGGAAATCCACTTTGTTGTAAATAACAAACTTAGTGCTCTTTATTCTGAACTTAAGGTACTTCGAGTCCAAAAAGTAAAAGAAAATTTAGAAAAAGAGGGTAACAAAAAAACTAAGGAAAGCTACCTTTGGGGTTTTGAAATTAAATCCACTCTGGTAGGGTTTGGGCTTGGAGTTTTATTACTTGTTTTAACCTTCATTTTCCGTCGCAATGGAAAGAATAAGGAACAAAAGAAAAAAGCTCAGGTTGGAGTAATTTCTTTGGAAAAGTATAAATATGAGCAGATTCTTCTTGAAAATAGTAACTTACGAGCCGAAATTGCGGCACTTCGAGGACAAATTGACGCTTTAAATTCACGTGCAGAAGAACTTCGTAAACAAAATATTGAATTAAAAGAGAAAGTAGAAAAGCTTTCAAATAGCAAGTCCGAACTTGAAGAGTTGCAACAGCAAAAAGATGAATTGTTTGCTTTAATAATTCATGATATTAAAAATCCCGCTGCTTTAATCAAAAACCTTGTAGAATTACTTCGTTCGTACGACCTCACAGCTTCAGAGCAGCAGGAAATTATCGACGATATTCTCGTTACATCAAATAGGATTGTTGCTCTTTCGCAAGAAGTTTCAAGAATTCTTGCACTTGAATCTTCGCTTATGAGCCTAAATCTTGAAGAAGGAGATATCAATGATGTTATTAGGGAAGTAGTGAGGTCAAATTCACCTAATGCAAAAAATAAGAATATTAATTTGTATGTGGATTTGAACGAGAAGATAGAGATTTTCAAATTTGACAGATATAAAGTTTATGAGGTACTGGACAATTTAGTTTCTAATGCAATTAAGTTTACTCAGAAAGGTGGAGAAGTTCGAGTTGAAAGTAATATTGAAGCTGATAAAGTTGTAATAAAAGTTATTGATAATGGTTTAGGACTTTCTGATGAGGATATAAACAGAGCATTTCAACGAGGAGCAAGATTGAGCGCCAAACCTACTGCCGATGAACCAACATCTGGTTTGGGACTTTGGATAGTGAAGCGATTAGTCGAAGCAATGAAAGGTAAGGTTTGGGTGAGAAGTTCGCTTGGTAAAGGTTCCACCTTTGCATTTTCAATACCAATTGTTAAAGATTTAACTGTCAATTTCAAGAAAGAAAAAGAATTAGAAAATGGAGTAGAAAAAGAAGTCCATCTTGAATCCTAATTTTAGCAACATTTTTTAAAACAAATTTTTTACAATCTTTATAATACCCCCTCCAATTAATATTAAAGTTGGTAACTTGCATTTGTAACCATTGTGTTTTTTAAAAAGAGAGGGATTTTATGGCAAAGATTGCAATTATTGATGATGACCAGGATATTATCGAGGCCGTTTCAATTGCTTTAACTACGAAGGGTTATGAAGTTGTTTCTGCAAAGAATAGCAACGAAGGTTTGAAACTTATTGAAAATGAGAAGCCTGACCTAATTCTTCTGGATGTAATGATGGAAGAGGCAGATGATGGTTTTTTCTTAGCAACGAAATTAAGACAGATGGGTTACGAAACCCCAATATTTCTCCTGACATCCATATCAAAAGCCACTGGTCTTGATTTTGCTGGTAGTACGACTTTACCTGTTAATGAATTTCTTGAAAAGCCAATTAGTTCTGATATTTTATTGCAAAAAATTAAAGCCTATTTAGGATAAGGGAGGTGAATTATGGTCTATCCTGATAAGAATGTTCTGGTGAATGAGGTTAATAATCTTGTTAAAAAGTATGGTAATGGCCGAGAATCATTGTTACCAATTTTACAAGATGTTCAAAGAAAGTTTGGATTTATCTCTGATTTTGCAATGCAGGAAATTGCCCATAAGTTAGAGATTCATCCTGTCGAAGTTTATGGAGTAGTAACATTTTATAGTTTTTTGAGTACTGAGCCAAAAGGAAAATATGTTATTCGTTTGTGCAAAACAATTTCTTGTGACCTTGCTGGTAAGGATGCAATTGCAACCACTTTGCAAAGGGAATTAAATTTAAAGTTTGGAGAAACTTCAAAAGATAGGAAGTTTACCCTTGAATATTGCCATTGTATTGGAATGTGTGACCAAGGTCAAGCAATGCTAATTAATGAAGAAGTTTTTACAAAACTTACCCCATCAAAAGTTATTGAAATTATTGATAGTTTAAAGTAGAGGTGAATTATGCCAATTATAAACGATACTGTTTTTTTCGATGAAAAAGCTCATGGTGAAGCCTTAGAAAAAGCATTAACAATGTCCCCGCAAGAAGTCGTTTTAGAGATTCGTGAATCACAACTTCGTGGAAGAGGTGGGGCTGGATTTCCAACTGGTACAAAATGGATGCTCGCTCTTTCGGCTAATGCCGATAAAAAATTTGTGGTTTGTAATGCTGATGAAGGCGAACCCGGAACATTTAAAGACCGTGTTCTTCTTTCGGAATATACAAAACTTGTAATGGAGGGTATTGTCATTGCTGGTTATGCAATTCAAGCACAAAAAGGATTTATTTATCTTCGTGGTGAATATGCTTATCTTCTTAACCATTTAAATAGTTATCTTGAAAGAATGAGGAAGGAAAATCGCCTCGGTGAAAATATTCTTGGGAGCAATTTTTCTTTCGATATAGAAATTCGACTTGGTTCTGGGGCATATGTTTGTGGCGAAGAAACCGCACTAATAGAGTCACTCGAAGGGCATCGGGGCGAAGCACGAAATAGACCTCCTTTTCCAGTAAATACAGGGTATCTTGGTTATCCAACAATTGTGAATAATGTGGAGACATTTGCCTGTGCATATATTGTTTTGTCCAAAGGCGCTCAGTGGTTTGCTAAGTATGGAACTGAAAAATCGAAAGGGATGAAGTTGATTTCAGTGTCTGGGGACTGTAAAAAACCAGGGGTTTATGAAGTTCCATTCGGTATTAAAGTAAAGGATTTACTTGATCTGGTTGGTGCTGAAGATACAAAGGCTGTACAAATCAGCGGAGCATCTGGGATTTGTATACCTATGAGTGAAATAGAACGAAATATTTCTTTCGAGGATATTCCTACTGGGGGATCTGTTATTATTTTCAACAAAGATAGGAATATGCTTCACATTTTGCGAAACTTCATGGAATTTTTTGTGGAAGAAAGTTGTGGACAATGCACACCCTGCAGAGTTGGAAACAAAAAACTTCTGGAAGGAATCGAAATGCTCGAAAAGGGAATTTGTTCTCATCATTATTTGAATGAACTTATCGAACTTGGAAAAACTATGCAGATTGCTTCTAAATGTGGTCTTGGTCAATCCTCACCAAATCCCTTTATTTCAATAGTTACAAATTTCAAAGATGAAATTATGTCAAATTCTATTCGAGGTGGAAATGGAAAGTAATATAAAAACAGAAAGAGTTCCGGTTAGCCTTCAACCACATAAAGTTGATAAGATGACAGGTGATATTGGTGGTGAAATTGAGATTGAAATTAATGGTCGAAGTTATAAGGTTCCGTTTGGGACAACGATTCTTGAAGCTTGCAAATTGAACAATATTCATATACCAACCTTATGTTATCACGAAGATTTGTGTTTGGCTGGTGCTTGTCGTGTTTGTGTTGTTGAAGTCGAGGGGATGAAAACGTTACAGGCTTCTTGTGCATTTCCGATAACCAGTAAGATTAAGATTTTGACAACCTCGGAGAAGGTTCGGAAAGCCCGACGTCATATTTTGGATTTACTTTTGAGTGAGCATTATGGGGAGTGTTACTCTTGTGTTCGAAATAATAACTGCGAATTGCAAAGATTAGCAAAAGAATATGGGGTCGATTTTTACAGATTTGGTCATATTGAAAAACCACGCTTCGAAGTCGATAAATCGAGTTATGCACTTGTTCGGGATATGAACAAATGCGTTCTTTGTCGTCGTTGCGTTAGAACTTGTATTGATTTGCAAGAAGTTGGAGTTTTGGAGGCAACTCGTCGTGGTTACAATACAGTTATTTCTACTTTTATGGATAAGCCGTTGTTGGATGTTATATGTATTAATTGTGGTCAATGTATTAATCGCTGTCCAACAGGAGCTTTGCGAGCAAAAGACCCGTCCGATGATATTTGGAAAGCAATAGATGACCCCAAAAAACATGTTGTAATACAAACAGCACCATCAATTCGTGCTTCTATAGGTGAAGAATTCGGATTACCCCCAGGACATTCAATGACTGGGCAGCTGGTAACTGCTCTAAAGATGATGGGTTTCGACAGGGTTTTCGATACTAACTTTTCTGCAGACTTGACTATAATGGAAGAAGGAACAGAATTGCTGCTAAGATTGAAAAAGAAGTTAGTTGAAGGTGATACGACTGTTAAACTTCCCCAGTTCACATCTTGCTCCCCGGGATGGATTAAATATATTGAACATTTTTATCCTGATTATTTAGATTATTTATCAACTTGCAAATCTCCGCAGCAGATGTTTGGCGCAGTAATCAAAACATTTTATGCTGAAGAAATGGGAATTGACCCTGCCAATATTGTGACAGTTGCAGTTATGCCTTGCACAGCAAAGAAATTCGAGTGTAATCGACCTGAAATGAATGCATCGGGTTTTAAGGACATTGATTATGGATTGACCACTCGGGAACTTGCTCAGATGATGAAAGAAGCTGGAATTTTTCTCCCTGAATTACCTAAAAGTGATTTTGATGAACCCTTCGGAAATGCTTCTGGGGCTGGTTTAATATTTGGTGCCACAGGTGGAGTAATGGAAGCAGCCTTGCGAACTGTGTATGAGATTGTAACTGGGCGCGAGGTTCCATTTCAAAATTTATCAATTACTCCTTGTAGAGGGATGGATGGAGTTCGTCAGGCTTCAATTATACTAAATGATGTTAAAGAGGAATGGAAATTTCTTGAAGGTGTAGAATTAAAATTTATGATTGCACATGGTACAGCGAATGCGAAGAAAGTTATGGAAGCTTTAATTCGTGGTGAATTGGATGATTTCCATTTTATCGAGATTATGGGGTGTCCCGGAGGTTGTATTGGTGGTGGCGGTCAGCCTATTCCTACGAGCCCAGAAATTCGTCGGAAACGAGCCGAAGCTATATATAAAGAAGATGCAGAATTGCCTATAAGAAAATCACACGAGAATCCACATATAAAATATATCTACGAAAAGTTCCTTGTGGATGGTCCTTGTGGACATATTTCTCATAAACTTCTCCATACACATTATATCAAACGAGGGAAATATATTGTATAACCATTTAATAAATTAATAAGGTGGAAAAAGGTTTTTTCCTTTTTCCACCTTTATATAATAATTTAGACTAGATTTGAATTACATAAGCCTTAATACGCTTGAAATCAATTATTGCTGAAAGTTTATCGATTGCTTTGTTGAATTCTTCTATTGTTTTGCGGGCTTGTTCAATTGTAAAGAATTTTTCCCTAGAAACAAGTTTTAAATCATTTTCATCAATTTGTTCAACTACAAAACCTATTGTTTTCAGGAGATTGCTTAGAAAAATATATTCTTCTATGTTGCGAGCCTCGCCGTAAACAATTCTGTAGCAATTTCCAGCACAAGGTGTTTCTTTTGGTGTTTCATATTCTTCGGCAGTTGTAAGTTTAAGCGTATCCAGAGAGGTAATCAATTCTTCTTCTGATGGTTGAAGTGAAATTACTTTTTGGGGTTGTTTCTTTGCTTCTTTTTTCAATTCTACATAAGTTTGATATTGTAATTTTCCGCATTCTTCTCGAGCATAAAGTTTCTTTTCTACCAAATCTTTTTTAACCACATCAAGATAAATCATCACCCGTCTGCTATGAGGAAGATTACATGGTTCGTTTAAAGATGGTGGATAGGGTTGATTTGCAAGTTCGAAGCCTACAATATTTTTATCAATTTCGGGGCAAAGAGGTCTATCGTCATATATTCCATATGCATTTAAATGAAACTTAACATATTTTTTGAAAAGGTTAATTTTTTGAGGATTATTTTGGCATTTTGTTATAAATCCATCTTCAATTGTTTTTTTAGTAAAGTATGCACGAAGCATTGCAAGAACGTAATTACCCTGCTGAACACCTAATGGGGGCTTAAAAATTTTTCCATCAGTTGTTTTTAAATCGGGCTGTTTCATATAAGTTCCTGTTGGAATAATTATTGTGTTATCGTATCTTTCAAAATAAACGGTTTCGTCGCAGGTAAATCTTGTGCTATCTTGGACAATGCGACCCGATGCATCCCTAATCGTTCGTAAAGGACAAGGGTCTGTATATCCATGTATTGTGATTAATATTTCTTGATTTGAGTAGCAAGTATCAAGTTCGGTAAGAAGTGAGTCGATTGTAGGAAAAAATACATCATTAAACCAACTATCATTAATTTCGGCTGCAGTTTGGTAAAAGTATTTTGCGTCAGGCTTGAAATCGGTGGAATCAATAAAATTCGATAACACAAGACAACCAGTTTGTGAACGTTCCCACAAAGTTTTTAAGTTTTTTATTGTAGTTGGGTACCAGTATCCAGTTACAAAAAAAGCCAATCCTTTCTGCAAAGAAAAACTAATTATTTTTGGAGGTTTTCTATAGCAATACGAGTTTAAATAAAATTCAATTGTTGTATCTTGGAAAATATTAATAGGTGTAACGAATTCAATTTTAGAAGTGAAGCAAGAATCACAAGACCCACCACACCGAGAGTAATTGTTTTGTCTTTCTAAAACATATCGGGTTCCAGTTTTTAACTCAATCTTTTGTAAAGCTCTATTTTCTAATCCATTTATAAGATAACTTCCTTCGAAATCGAGAACAGAATCAATTAATTCCCCATTTGGATCAAAACAAAAATCATTCAAATGAACAATTAAGAAGAGTTTCGGTGGTGGTGGCGGAGGGGGAGGAAAACATTCAAAGTCTTTACCTGAAATTTCAAATTTGTATAGGTCGAAGCCACCAATGTTTTTTAAAATCAAATGTGTTTCTTTTTTATTAGTATCTTTAACTACAAAAACTACCGAATCTTTATAACGATTTGAAGTAAAATATATGGATGGATTTGGAGATTGAGCAGTAAAATGTGGGTAGGCGATATAAGGAAAACGTTCATCAGCTGTTGTATTAATTGAATTTTCACCGAAAGGCAATTTCTTTACAGTATCTCTTGCTCGAATTCTCTGATTTATGAAATCAATTTCCAAGGGAATATAAAATAAATCGTAAGTAGAATCCTTTGAATCACGATTTGAAGCAAAAAACAAAGTTGGGTTGTAACATTTGCAAAATAAAAAAGGTGATGATTCAAAAAAATTGGTACTAATTCTTTCATCAACATCTTTGAAATTATGAACTGTGGTTTCGTCCCAACTTTGGTTAGGTCTTTTAAATGCAAAATAGAGGTCAGTATTGCCATTGTTTTTATAAGGTAAACTATAGCCACCGAAGTTATCTGGCCGGTCGGAAGCCCAAATTAATAACTGATTTCCTAATTCATCGTTTGTTACAAATGGATGTGAGTCCCAAAATTCTGAATTTATTGGAGGAGGAATGACTTCGAAATGTATTCTTTCTCCTTTAGGATAAAAATAAAAAATATCAGTACCTCCAACAGCTCCTTCCATAGGTAATGCATATCTTTGAATGTATTTTGGATGAGGAGGATGAGAAAAGGAAGCATATCCTTCTTTAGAAGTTAAAAAAGAAACAGATTCAACATTTGATGTCAAATAATTTATTGCTTCGAGATTATATTCTGTGACAGGAAAGGTTCTGCGGATAAATTCCTGCGAAGTTATTATTCCATTGAATGGTTGGTTAGTGGCAAAAGTTTGCTCTTTTTTGCATGGGTCAACTATGTTGATATTTGTTGGAATTTGTGTCGGAGCAACCTCATCCTTATTTGTATTTGGAGATTCTTTTGGAGATATTTTGCTAAGATTTCCAACTGGTAATTCTCGAACAATTTTCGGCTTGCTACAATACATTAGAAAAAGAGAAAAGAATACTGTAAAAATTATGACTTTATCGTTTTTCATATTTTCCTCCTTAAATTTCGCTAAACATTATAGTAATTCTCCGTTTGTTCGGAGATAAAGTACCTTGGCGAATATCAGTGATTGCAAAAATAAAATATTTTCCGTTTTTGGCTCGGTAAAGATATACTTGTCCGATTTGAACAATAATGTTTATTGCTTTATTTTTAAGCAAATCTAAAGCATAATTAACGTCGTTTAAAGGAGGTGTTATTCCACCAACTATGTTATTACCAGTGTCCAGAACAACAATATTACCTTGAGAATAATCCAAAACCCTACTGTTTGGTAAATCTATACCGTATTGCGAAAGATTGTTTTTTAGGCTTCGAATTTGAGCTGTATCCTTTGTGAAGTTATCAATCATTTCACAAAATTGTTGCGAGTCCTCTGAATTAAATGTTAAGTTGGTTAAAATGATATCTCCAGCCACGCGGATTTCTGCAGATTGGAAATTGTCTGCCACAGAGTAAAGCAAAATATCACCATTAAGGTCGTTGTTTGGTGGATAATTATCGAAAACTGCTAGGTAGTAAGGTCTTTTATCGGAGAAAGGTATCCTAATTATTGGAATTGAAGAAGCGGAAGTAAATCTCTCGTCGTTAACCAAAGCCCCTGAGTAGTTTTTATCGAAAGGGAAAAGGAATGTGTGTATTGAGTAAAGTGAGTCAGGCTGAAAAATAATTTTTTGTGTACCATCGGGTTCTGTTACTTGAACCAAATTTCCAAATGGGCTAAATTTCGTAATAGTGACCTCGCGAACTTGACATTGTTGATAAACATTGGATTCTTGTAATGGGCATTCGCAAGATTGGAAAAATAAAATGGAAAAAATTGTTAAAATAATAATACCATAATAATATTTCCCAATTAATGATTTTCTATCCATTTTATCCTCTTATAAAGTTATACCTGCTCTAATGAAAAAAATATTAATTCTTCTGTAAGAAGGGACATTAGAAAATCCGAGTATCGCTTGGCTTTCTCCAAATGCATAACTTCTCCAGCCAGCGTCGATTGATAAATCTATATGTGAAGAAATTGGATAATCAACACCCACACCAAAAGTAAAAGTAAAAGGAACAAAATCTACGTCTAAGTAGGGCGCGGAGGCTTTAATTTTGTCCTTACAATCTGAACGAGATATGTTTAATTTAAACAAATCCACAGAAAATTTGTCGAAAGGAAATCCTGCCTGAACAAAAATGTAAGGGTTAAAGCATCTTTCAAAAGGTAAATCTAATTTTTGGGATTTTTTATTTGTTAAGTTTTCTAAACTTTCCTCATCTGGACATTCAAAACAAGGTCTTTTGCGCTCACTGACTTTAATTGGAGGTTCTTTTTCTCTTGGTTTAACACATGATTTAAATGGATCCCAACGAAAATGCAACAGAGCAAGTGGACGTCTAATCGATTCACCGGTAAAGGAATTGTAAATTGGTAAGCCTGTAGATAACATTAATCCGATTCCAAATTGATTTCGATTACCGAATCGAATGCCTCCTGCAACTTCACCGAAGAATCCATCCTGCCATATGCTTTGGTTTGGTGAAATTTTATCACGATATGTAGAATAACCCCCACGAATTTCCAAAAAATATGGCTTGCAAATTCGTGTTGGACAGGTTGGACAAAATAGACAGGGGACTTCTGGCAATTTTAAATCAAGACTGAATGGTGAACAATTACATTCTTTACAATCTACTTTGATTGTGTCCCAAGGTACAAATCTGAATTTTTTGGGCTCAAGAGGATAATTATAGTCTTCGAAAGCATTTAGGGGTTGATTAAACTTCGGACCAATGAAATCGATATCCTCAAAGGGAATATATTCTACGAAACGCAAATTGGGGGATTTATTGTCGAGGAAAACCACTCTATTTTCGACTTTATAATTTGGAGTTCTCGATGGAATACAACTGTCTAGTGTCATAACGGTTTCTATGCGTAAAATAGTTCCTCTTAGAGTATTTCCGTTCCGAACAATAGCAATGTTAAAGGGGTAAGTTGTGTATTTGTAAGCCGAGTCATGACGAATTCTTAATGCATCGTCTGTTCTTTTTAGGCTTGAACAACTAAAAAAGAAGGGAATAAGCGTAAAAAATATCAAAAATAAATATTTAGTTTTCATAGTCTAACCCCCAGTGTTAAACCGAAATTAAAGTTAGTTAAAGAAGGCCGTTTTGAAGATTTCAAAATAAAGTTTGGCGAAGAAAATATTGCATCAAATTCCACAGACCAGCAAAACTTAAAAAGGGTAAAACAAAAACCTAATCCTGAGCCGATTCCGCCACCGAGTCCCAAATTGCTTTCATCGGAAGTTAGTTTTTTTGTGATTGAAGAAAAATGGAGCAATGCCTGAAGAAAGAAGTAAAATGTGTCGTCATAATTATTCTTTTTCGTTAAAAGGAAAACATAACGAACTTCGGGAGAAAAAAGTAAGAAAGAATTGTAAAAGTTAGTGCCTATAGGGACGTCTTCCAACGAGTCTAATTTAGAGTAATCGAAGCGAAAGCCATACCATAGATTGCAAAATGAACGATTTTGAAATTGGAGATCGAATCCCAGGCTAGGTTTGTTTGTTTCTTTGAATTTGCTCAGTGGAACAATGTTTGTCCCTCCCAAAGAAATGTAAAAAGGGGAAGCTTTTGTTATGAATGTCAAAGTAAGGAATAGAAAAAAAACACAAGTAGATTTTGAAGCCATTTGAACCCCTTTTGTTATTTCGGTAAGTATTTAAAAAATGCAATATAATATATTAAATGACTAATTGCAAGTATTTTTGAATTTTTTTTGTTAATATCAATGTTTTTTTGGAATTTTGTAGTTTAAATATTTTAGGTTTGAATATGAGTTTGAGTTTAATTGGTAAGTCCATCAAAGCCTCGGCTACTTTAAGGCTAAATGAAATTGCCGCAATTTTACGTGAAAAAGGAGAGCCGGTAATACACCTTGGAGGTGGAGAACCTAAAAGCAAAGCACCGTTGGAGGCTCTCGTCGCTGCTTCTAACTTGATAAATTCTGGTGAAGTTCGGTATACCCCAGCTGACGGTATACCACAATTAAAGAAAGCAGTGATTCGCTACACTGAAGAATTTTATGACCGACTCGTCGCCCCAGAAAACGTTATTATCTCTGGTGGTGCAAAACAAGCAATTATGGTTTGTTTACAAGCAATTATTAATCCCCAAGAAGAAGTTATTTTCCCTGCACCATATTGGGTAAGTTATCCAGAAATGGTTAAGCTTTGCGGAGGCGTTCCAGTTCCAGTTTTTCCTGAGGATGGAACTTTTTATCCACGCTTGCAAGACATTGAGGAACGTGTTACCTCTTATACTAAAGCAATTATCATAAACAGCCCAAATAATCCAACTGGCGCAATGTATTCGGAACAGTTCATTTCAGAGATTGTAGAATTCTGTGAGAAAAAAGGAATTTACCTAATAATGGACGACATATATCATCGTTTAATTTTTGATGGTCGTAAGCCTATTAATTTCTATAAATTTGCAAAAGATTTAAGTGAAAATTCAAAACTTGTTTTAATTAATGGCGTTTCGAAAATGTATGCAATGACGGGCTTTCGTATTGGCTGGGCTGTTGCAAACAAAAAACTTATCGAGGCTATGACAAATATTCAGGCACATCAAACTTCAGGTCCTTCTGTAGTTACACAAGTAGCCGCTGCTGCAGCGTTAAATGGACCACAAACACAAGTTGAAAGTCTAAGAATTACTTTGGAAAACAATCGCAATATTCTTATGGAACGATTAAATGCATTCAAGGGTGTTAGAGCTTTTAAACCTGATGGAACTTTCTATTGTTTTGCTGATTTTAGTTACTATATGAAAGATTCAATAAAATTGTCACAATTCCTTCTCGATAAGGTTCGTGTTTTAACAGTTCCAGGCATTGAATTTGGGCTTGATGGATGGTTAAGGCTTTCTACTTGTGGCTCTGTTAAAGATATTACTGAAGGAATCGAAAGGATAAAATGGGCATTGGATCCAGATTCTGCTAATGAACTATATATTGGTGAAAGAAAATTAATAAGGGATTGGTTATGAAATATCTTGAATTTGAAACTCCAGCAACAAAGCACGCTTCGGCGCTTGCCAGCGATTTTAAGTTGTCAAATCATGGTTTAATTAATTTGGATAGGGTATTTTGGAATTTACCAACTCCAGCATTATATGAAGAAGCGGTGTTCCGGGGGGAAGGTCACATTGTTAACGGAGGTCCTCTTTTAGTTTATACTGGAAAGTGGACTGCTCGCGCTGCAAATGACAAATTTATTGTTTATGAGCCAACAACTGCGGATAAGATTTGGTGGGGTGTCTATAACCGTCCATTTCCACCAGAGAAGTTTTACTCCTTACTTTATCGATTACAAGCCTATCTTGAAGGAGAAGAATTGTTTGTTCAAGATGTTTACGTTGGTGCCGATCCGAACTATCGAATGCCTATTAGAATTATTACCGACAGTGCATGGCAAAGTCTTTTCGCACGAAATATGTTCCTTTTACCCAAAACCCAAGACGATTATAAACGGCATGTCCCCGATTTTACATTAATTGCTGCTCCATCTTTCCGTTGTGATCCAAGAGTTGACGGGACTCGCACGGAAACTGCTATTATCATTAATTTTGGAGCAAGGATGGCCCTTGTTCTTGGCTCTAGTTATGGTGGCGAAATCAAAAAATCAATTTTTACTATTATGAATTTTCTCTTGCCGTTACAAAATGTTATGGCTATGCACTGTTCTGCAAATGTTGGGAAAAAAGGAGATGTCGCTTTATTCTTTGGTTTGAGTGGAACGGGTAAAACTACTCTTTCGGCTGACCCTAATAGAAGATTAATTGGAGATGATGAACACGGTTGGAGCGATGAAGGTGTTTTTAATTTCGAAGGTGGTTGTTATGCCAAGGTTATCCGACTTTCTGCTGAGCATGAACCACAAATTTGGGCTGCAACAAGACGGTTTGGGACTATTCTGGAAAATGTTGTATATGATCCTGTAACCCGGAATGTTGATCTTGACGATGACCAGTTCACTGAAAATACACGAGCATCGTATCCTTTGGAGTTTATTCCCAATGTTGTCGAAGAAAAAATGGTTAAGGAACATCCAAGGAATGTGATATTCTTGACCTGTGATGCGTCGGGGGTTTTACCTCCTATTGCTCGGCTTGATATGAACCAAGCTATGTATCATTTTATTAGTGGGTATACATCGAAAATTGCAGGTACAGAAATTGGTTTGGGAATTGAACCCGAGATCACTTTTTCTGCTTGTTTTGGTGCACCGTTTATGGTTCATCATCCATTTTATTACGCAAACCTTTTGAAGGAAAAAATGGTAAAATACAATGCCAAATGTTGGTTGGTAAATACTGGTTGGGTTGGGGGTAA
Organism: Ignavibacteria bacterium; assembly: GCA_037440445.1. Classification (GTDB taxonomy): domain Bacteria; phylum Bacteroidota; class Ignavibacteria; order Kapaibacteriales; family UBA2268; genus Naka2016. The sequence continues at coordinate 115,751 of JBBIUA010000006.1, read as the reverse complement.
GTTTGGTGTAGGTAAAAGAATTAGTATACGCCATACCAGAACCCTTTTGAATGCTGCTCTGGATGGTTTACTCGACGATGTTCCTTATCGAAAGGATAAACTTTTCGGATTTGAAGTACCATTACATTGTCCTGGTGTCCCAGACGATGTTTTGAAACCTTCGTCTTCTTGGGGAAATAAAGAAGAATATTGGCAAAGGTATGACAGTCTTGCGGCTCGTTATATTGAAAATTTCAAACTTTTTGCAGATGGTTGTCCCCGAGAAGTAGTTGATGCTGGACCACGACGATTAAAAGATATTGGAGATGTATACGAAGATTGATATTAATAGTAATTTGTCTGACATTAATAAACTTTGATGGTAAAGTTTTTCGCCTTTTTAATATTTTTGTCATTTATTTTGAGGTTTATATGCCACATATATATATTGATGGGAAAATTTACGAGGCTAAACCTGGTCAAACTATTATTCAAGTAGCCTTCGATAATGGTATAAATGTTCCACACTTTTGCTGGCACCCAGAACTTTCAGTTTCTGGTAATTGTCGAATGTGTTTAGTTGAGGTTGGAATACCAAAAAAACTACCTGATGGCTCTGTTCAAATTGATTCAGAAAACAAACCGGTCATTAATTACTTCCCCAAATTACAAATTGCCTGTGCTACCGAAATTACCGAAGGTATGCATGTTCGTGCTCTTCCGATCTGAGTTCTAAGAGCACAAGAAGCAGTTATGGAGTTTTTGCTAATTAACCATCCGCTTGATTGTCCAATTTGTGATGAGGCTGGACAATGCAAACTTCAGGAATACGCTTTTAAACACTCCAGGGGGTACAGCCGCTTCGACGAGGAAAAGAACCACAAGCCTAAAAGAGTTATTTGGGGACCAAATGTAATTTTTGATGGGGAAAGATGTATTTCTTGTTCTCGTTGTATTAGATTTGCTAAAGAAATTGCAAAACAAGATGTTTTAACTTTTGTGAGAAGGGGAGATAAAGTTACAATTCAACTCCACGAGGGGACGCAGTTTGATAATCCATATTCAATGAATGTTATAGACATTTGTCCGGTTGGAGCCTTAACGAGTCGTGATTTTCGTTTTAAATCTCGTGTTTGGGATATGAGTTTTAATGATTCAATTTGTGAAGGTTGCGCCCGTGGTTGTAATATTAAGATTGGGGTAAGAAATAATGAAATTTTGCGAATTGAACCAAAACCCAACCCCTATGTCAATCGTTTTTGGATGTGTGATTATGGCCGTCTTCATTATCAATACGTAAATGAAAATAGAATTACTTCTCCTTTAATTCGAATAAATGGGCAACTTGTTAGAGTTAATTGGACCGAAGCAATAAATTCTGCCGTTGAAAGATTGAAACCATATTCTGCTAACGAAATAATGTTTATAGGTTCGGCACGAACTTCCGTTGAAAATAATTATGTATTTGCAAAATTTTGCAAAGAAGCAATTAAAAGTAAAAATATTGATTTGCTTGAACATTATGACGAAAGTTTCGGGGATGATTTCTTAAGATGTTCTGACAGAACCCCAAATTTTCTTGGGGCAAGACTTGCTGGGGTTGTTCCTTCTTCACATTCAGCCAATGTTGAGAATCTTGCCAAGTTCATAAAAGACGGTTCTATTAAAGCTCTTTATATTATGGAAGAGGATTTTGACGATTATCCCGAAATCAAAGAAGTGTTATCTCAACTTGATTTAATTATCACTCACCAATATAACTTAAATAATAGTCTTTCTCAAAATGCTGATATTATTTTTCCAGTAACGACTTTTGCTGAATCTGAAGGTACTTTTGTCAATGTTCTACGAAGAGTTCAGCATTTCAAGCCTGCTTTAGTGACAAAGAATAACCTGAGGTATATGGGGATGAAAATGAGCCGACTCGATAAATTTGGTGCGTTTAACGATCGTTGGACTCGTTTTGAATATCGTGATATTAAGCAATCTTGGGAAGTTTTGCAACTTATTGCAAACAAACTTGGTGCTGGTTGGTCTTACAAATTATCCTCAAACATATTCGACGAGATTGCATCTCACATACCTGAATTTAAGGGTATGTCCTACGAGTTACTTGATGAATTTATGGGAATTGAACTTGAGAAAGCAAAAAATCCAGATCCAAAAATTCGAGTCTATGAATCACATTTTATGAAACCTGATTAATTGGGGGAAATTATGATTGACTGGTTAACTTTATTGATTGAGTTTTTGATTAAGGCTGTAATTATTTTGACTCTTATACTTCTTGTTGCAGCTGCTTTTGGGGTATGGTTAGAAAGGAAAGTTTCTGCCTGGATTCAAAATAGAATTGGTCCAAATAGGGTAGGTCCTTTTGGGTTATTGCAACCTTTTGCCGATGTGATCAAACTTTTTCTCAAAGAAGACATTACTCCATATGCTGCTGATAAGTTTTTCCACAGAATAGCTCCAGTAATTTCGCTTGGAATAGCATTTTCTATCTACTCTGTTATTCCTTTTGCCGAACCATTTAAATTTAACGACAGAATTATTTATTTTTCAATCTCAACACCAGATGTAAACGTTGGAGTTTTATTTATTCTTGCTTTAACTTCGGTTGGAGTTTATGGAATAACTTTTGCTGGTTGGTCTTCGAATAATAAATATTCTTTACTAGGTGGACTTCGTTCATCGGCACAAATGATTTCTTATGAATTATCAATGGGGCTTTCTTTGGTTGGTGTGTTACTCATATCTCAAACATTTTCATTACAAGAAATTGTTCAAAAACAGGCTTTATGGAATTGGAATATTTTTTATCAACCTCTTGCTTTTTTGATTTTTTTGGTTTCAGCATTTGCAGAAACAAACAGAGCCCCTTTCGATTTGCCCGAAGCTGAACCAGAACTTGTAGGAGGTTACAACACAGAGTATTCAGGTATGAAGTTTGGTATGTTTTTTCTCGCAGAATATGCAAATATGTTCATTTCATCAATGATAATTGTTCTACTTTTTCTTGGTGGATGGAATCTTCCTGTCCCACCTGAATGGTTAGGTTTGCAACAAGGCTCTTTTTGTCTTTCAGCCATTCAATTTTGTATTTTGATTGTAAAAACATTAATGTTAGTTTTCTTTTTTATTTGGGTGCGTTGGTCTGTGCCAAGATTTCGATACGACCAATTGATGTATTTGGGGTGGAAAGTTCTTTTACCTTTAGCCCTTGTTAATTTAATTATTACTTCAATTGTTCTTTACATTTTGAAATAAAATTGGATAATGTTATGAATAGAATAGAAAATACTGAGCACGAAAGACTAACATTTTGGGAAAAGTTGTACCTGCCCGAAATTGCAAAAGGTTTGGGTATAACCCTAAAGCAGATGTTTAAACCAAAATTTACTCGCCAGTATCCAGAAGAACGATGGGAACCTACTGGTTCCTATCGGGGGAGGCCAGTTCTTGTTCTTGATGAAGATGGAGAACGGTGCGTTGCTTGTGGCTTGTGTTCACGTGTTTGTCCTGCATTGGCAATAGAAGTTCAGGCTGGCGAAACCGAAAGAGAAAAGGAGCGATACCCTGTTAAATTTGAAATAAATATGCTTCGTTGCATTTATTGTGGTTTCTGTGAAGAAGTTTGCCCCGAAGAAGCAATTGTAATGAGCAAAGATTATGAACTTGTTTTTACAAATCGGGAAGATGCAATTTTGGGCAAGGACAAACTTCTCGTTCCTATCCATAAACTACAGGATAGGTTGGAGTTTTTAAGAGACTATAAATAAATTCTTTTCTAATTGTACAAAGCAAATAAAGGAAATTTACTTGTAAACTCTTTTACTTCTTTGCGAACTTGTTGAATGACATCTTCGTTATTGATATTTGTTATTACTTTGTCAATAAAATCTGCGATTATTTTCATATCATCTTCTTTTAATCCACGAGTAGTCATTGCGGGGGTACCTATTCTAATTCCTGAGGTAATTAACGGTGGTTGAGTATCGAATGGTACAGCATTTTTGTTCACGGTTATTCCAGCTTTGTCCAAAGCCGTTTCTGCTTGTTTGCCAGTAACGTTTTTATTTCTCAAATCAATTAACATAAGATGGTTATCTGTCCCTCCGCTTACTAAATTGTAACCCTTTTCCATTAAGGCATTAGCCAAAGCTTTAGCGTTTTTTAAAACTTGTTGAATATATTTATCAAAGTTATCGGTTAGTGCTTCACCGAATGCAACTGCTTTAGCAGCGATAACGTGCATTAATGGTCCGCCCTGAATTCCTGGCATTACCCAAGAATCTATTATTTCACTCATCTTTTTAACTCTACCCGATTTGGGGGCTGTTATTCCAAATGGATTTTCATAATCCTTCCCAATAAGAATTAAACCTCCGCGTGGCCCCCTTAAAGTTTTATGAGTAGTACTTGAAATAATATGACAATATGGTATAGGGCTTTGTAAATACCCCTTGGCGATAATACCCGCAGGATGGGCAATATCTGCGAAAAGAAATGCCCCAACTTTGTCGGCAATTTCTCTGAAAGCTTTGTAATCAATTTCTCTAGGATAGGATGAAGCTCCAACAGTAATCATTTTAGGTTTGTGTTTTAACGCAAGGTCTTCCACCATATTCAAATCGATTCTTCCAGTTGTTGGATTGAGTTCGTATTGGATAAAGTTAAATAATCTACCGGAGAAATTAACAGGTGAACCATGTGTCAAGTGACCACCGTGTGCAAGGCTCATTCCAAGGACTGTGTCTCCAGGTTTCAAAAATGCGAAATAAACTGCCATATTGGCACTACTTCCGCTATGTGGTTGGACATTTGCATATTCTGCTCCAAAAAGTTGTTTGGCACGGTCACGAGCAAGGTTTTCAGCCACATCAACCCATTCACATCCTCCATAGTACCGCGCCCCAGGATACCCTTCAGCATATTTGTTTGTTAGTACAGAACCTTGTGCTTCTAACACAGCAGGGGAAACAAAATTTTCACTTGCAATTAACTCGATTTTTTCGTGTTGCCTGTTGTATTCATTAATTAAAGCTTCGTATACTGCTGGGTCTGAATTCTTGACAAAGTTATACATTTTTTCTCCTTATTTAATTAATTATTACCTTAACAAAACTACAAATATAGTAAAGTTGATTAATAAAGGACAGATTTTTTTGATTAATTTTATTTTTTAGGTAAATTTAAAAATGATAAAAGTTACTTTTAGTTTATTAATATTTTTTTGTGCTTATGTTCTTTTTTCTCAAACTTATTTGCCCAATACTATTGTTGTTAAGTCATTAAATGATAAAAATAATGTTTTTGAATTCAAAAAAGAATTTGATAATAAATTTCATAAGCTTCTTGGTAATACCAAGGTTAAAAATGCAATTAATCCCAATCTCATAGATTGGAATTTGAATAGAGTCCGGACAAATTTTCGTAATTTCTCATTAGATCCAACTACTTCATTGAAAAGAATTTTCATAGTTCAGTACGAAAATCCAATTGATCCAGTAATTGTCTCTTCGAAACTGCTTTCTACTGGGCTATTTGAATATGTAGAACCTTTATATCTTCTTAAAGTTGAATTATTTCCAAATGATTCTCTTGTATCCTATCAATATTATCTTAATACTATTAAAGCATTTGTATCTTGGGAACTTTTAAATTCAGACAACATTGATACCGTCATTGTTGGAATAGTTGATACTGGTGTCGATCTCGATCACAGCGACTTAAAAGGCAATATTTTTTATAACTCTGGTGAAATTGGGCTCGATTCACTCGGGAAAGATAAAAGGTCGAACGGGGTTGATGACGATGGAAATGGATATATTGATGATTCCTGTGGATGGGATTTTGCTGGTTTTGATGGTTCTTCTCCAGACAATGACCCTAAGCCAGGAAATGGTCATGGAACCCATGTTGCAGGAATTGTCGGGGCTGTTACTAATAATTTTATAGGAATTTCAGGTATCGTTCCAAAAGTTAAAATATTGGCAGTTAAGGCTGCATCCGATGATATTTTTAATCCTTATATTACCCAGGGTTACGAAGGAATTTTTTATGCTGCCGCGATGGGGGCAAAAGTTATTAATTGCTCGTGGGGTAGCCAGTCCAATTCGAATTTGGAAAATGATGTAATCCGAGCTGTTAATAGTCTTGGAGTTTGTGTTGTTGCTGCTGCAGGTAATGATAATACACTGACAAACTTTACTCCGGCCTCCTACAATGGAGTCCTTTCTGTTTGTGCTGTAGATTCTATGGACCGAAAAGCTTCATTTTCGAACTATAGTCCCACTGTTGATGTTTCGGCTCCAGGTGTGGAAATTTTATCCACTGTTCCAGGAAACGGATATGCATCTTGGAATGGGACTTCGATGGCAACACCCATTGCTAGTGGAATTGTTGCATTAGCAAGACAAAAATTCCCTTATTTAAATGTAGGAGAAATTTATGAATTGGTAAAAACACAAACAGATAACATTGATTCATTAAATCAATCCTATGTCGGGTTAATTGGATATGGAAGAGTTAATGCATTTAAAACCCTTTCTGTGCAACCGGATACAATTCGTTCTATTATCTTAACTAATTATTCGGTGAAGGATGGTAATGGTGATGGACTCATTGTTCCCAAAGAAAAAATTGATTTGTACTTTTCATTTAGAAGCATTTTTTCTGATTTACATAATGTTTATGTGAAAATTCCTTCAGATGTAAGATTTATTGATTCAATATTGAGACCTATAGTTTTAATTGGGAACCTTAAAAAGAATGAAGAGAAAAACTCTGAAGAATTTATTTCTTTTAAACTTTCTGAGAATGTCCCATTGGATTATAAAATTAATATACCTTTGGAGATATTTGACTCTTTAGGCTTTATTAGGAGGACATATATTCAGCTAACTGTAAATCCATCATTTAGAACTATGGATTATAATAACTTAAAAATATCATTTAATAGTCGTGGGAATATAGGTTTCAATGATTATCCTATGAATTTACAAGGCATTGGTTTCGTCTATTTAAACTTACCGAATATTCTTTTTGAAGGTGGGTTGTTACTGGGATTCGATCAAAGAAATCTTTATGATGTTGTTCGAAGTTCAAACCAAAACTATCAGAATAAAGACTTAGTTGTTGATTCCATTTTCACTGTTGAGTATTTAAACTATTCAAACTCCTATGTAGGTTCAACGGTTTTTCATACAATACCAGATTCGCTTGATAACATTGCCTTTAGTATCAAAGAAAAGATTTTTCAGCCTGTCAATGAAAACGATTCTAATATTGTGATTTTAGTATATGAGGTCGAAAATAAAACGGGTCGTAATATTGATAGTCTTTTTATTGGATTATTTTTCGATTGGGATATTGGATTTTCAGGACAAACTGACCAATGTTTTTATGATTACGATTTTGGTTTCGGATATGCTTTTAATACGCAAAACTCGCTTTTGCCCTATGTAGGTGCTAAAGTTCTTGGAAACTTCAAAACCAATTTTTATGCTATTGATAATGATGGTCGTGGTAACGATAGCATTGGTATCTATGATGGTTTTACAAAAAGCGAAAAATGGAAAATGCTAAGTGGCAATATTTCACGCCGTACCAGCCGTATTACTGACGTCTCTTTTATTATATCATCTGGTCCATTTTCAATTTCAAAAGATTCAATTCAAGTTGTTTCTTTCGCACTTTTTGCTGGGAAGGATTTAGCCGAATTAAGGAAAACTTCAGTAAAATGTGAATTAAGTGCTTATAAGTTAGGGTTTGTAAAAAGTTTGCCTCTTCCTGATATTCAAAAAGATTATGTGATTTCTTTGTTCCCTAATCCCTTTGGGAATGAAATAAACTTGAGGGTTTCTTTAATAAACAAAACTCCTTTTGAAGTTTTCGTATATGACACTGGTGGAAATTTAATTAATAAATTTTCTTATATAGATAACATTCCCTGGACAATCGAACAACCAATTAATTTGAAGGAAAATGCATCTGGTACCTATTTAGTTAAAATTCAGTTTCCAAATGAAGTTAAAACATATTTGGTGAGCAAAGTAAGGTAGTTTAAAAGTACAAAGTATTTTTCCATTTCTTAAATAATTCCCAAGTTGCCTTTACATCGCGAATGCAATATAGTGCAATTTCAGTTGTTTTACCCTGTCGGTAAAATTCCGCAACATTAGAACCATCTATGCCGTGAGATTTAGGTGATTCTATGCCAAAAGAACGAGTATAAAAGTCCAAATTAAATCTTTTGGTTGCAGAAAAAAAATAAGTAGGTTGATAAAAAGTGAGCTCATCTAGCAAGTCTGTATGGTCTTTATAATTAAATTTAGTTCCTTCCATAAGATTTTTTGAGGGTTTAATCCCTAGCAATGCAGACCTTAACATTAAAAAAGGTGCATCAAAGTTTCTACCATTAAACGAGACCAAATGTATTTGCGAATGTTTGGATAAGATTCGCCAAAACTTGTCTAATGCAGTATATTCGGAAACTGTAATTATTTGGACGTTTTCGATTACGTCTATATTTTCCATATCATTGCTGTAGGTGGTATCGATAACATATGCAACTTCTTTTGCATTTTTTTCCTCGCCATTATCAAGTTCAATGAAATAAAGTCCAATACAAATAATCTGAGCAGTAAAAGGGGAAAGACCGAGGTCATTTTTTCTTTTGGATAAATCTTCTCGGGTCTCAACATTTCGGAGGAGAAATTCTTTCTGTGATTCCGAAAAGTTATCCCAATCGATAGGGATTGTTTCAATATCGAAAACTAAATACTCTTCGTTCATAGCAATTATTTTGGTTGATTGAATTAATTTTGCAAGTTACAAACTTAAAAGAAAAAATTATTCGAATGAGAGTTTATAGTATGTTTTTTTATTTTCTTTTTTGTTTCCTGTTCTGTGTAATCATTTTCTTTGGTTGTTCCAGTGTTCAGAAAGAAGAAATTAAATCAGCCGAAGAATTATTCCTTTTTGCAAAAAAGGAATTTGAAAAGAAAAACTACGAAGAAGCCTCAAAATATTTCGATATTTTAAAACTCCAATATCCCGCAAGCGAGTTTGCCGACGATGCCCAATATTACCTCGCGGAAATAAATTTCCTTCGTGGGGAATACATTATTGCTGCTTTTCATTATTCTGCTCTAAGAAGGTATTATCCTTCTAGTCCCTATTGCAAGGAGAGTCTTTTTAAAACAGCCCTTTGCTATTATAATCTTTCTCCCTCTTTTGATAGAGAGCAAGAATTTACATTTAAAGCAATAGAAACTTTTCAAGAATTTCAAAATATGTATCCCGCGGATTCTTTGGCTAAAATTGCAAACGAATACTTTAAAGAACTGAGAAACAAACTTGCTTACAGAAATTATTTTATTGCTTCATTATATTATAAATGGTCGAGTTATAAATCTGCGTTGATTTATCTTGATTTTGTTATCGAAGAGTATTCTGATTCTGATTTTGTTGAGGATGCCTATTGGATGAAGATGGAGATTTATAAAAAATCAAAATTATTTCTTGACTTGGAGGAAATAATAAAAGAATATAAGAATAAATTCCCAAACGGAAAATTTATTTCCCAGGTTAATAATCTTTTAGTAAGGTAAGTAATATGAGAAAAACAAAACTTACTAGAATTTTATTTATTTGTTTTTTGTATAATCTTTGGATTTATGGAAATATTCTTTTTGCCCAACAGGTACAAAGAACATTTGCAATAATTGTCCATGGTGGTGCAGGTGGTTATTCAAAGGATACTGTCTTAAATAACAAGTATAAAGAAGTTGTTGCACAAGCGCTTAATGAAGGTTATGTAATACTTGAAAATGGAGGTAGTGCTATTGATGCTGTTGAAAAGGCAATTATGGTGCTTGAAGAATCCCCACTTTTTAATGCTGGCAAAGGTTCAGTCTTGAACGAGGAAGGTTTCGTCGAAATGGATGCATCAATAATGGAAGGCAAAAATTTAAAGGCTGGGGCAGTGGCTGGAGTTCGAGAGTTTTTGCATCCAATTAGTTTGGCAAAATTAGTAATGGAAAAGACTCCTCATTTATTTTTCGCTGGTTTGGGTGTAGAAAAGTTGATCGATTCATTTAAGTTAAGTAGAATATTGCCAGATTCGTTAATTACCCCTGAAAAGAAGAGGGAATTTTTACTAAAGCAAAAAGAATCCAAAGGAACTGTTGGAGCTGTTGCAATAGATAAATTTGGAAATATTGCTGCTGGAACATCAACTGGAGGGATGTCTGGGAAAATGGTTGGTAGGGTAGGAGATTCTCCAATAATTGGTGCTGGTACTTATGCAAATAATATGACTTGTGGGGTATCGTGCACAGGTTGGGGCGAATTTTTCATTCGGCAATCTGCCGCATATCAAGTGTCTGCATTGATGGAATTTGCAAATCATAATCTTCAAACAGCAGTCGAAACGGTATTGTCCAAAATAAAGAAAATGGGTGCTACTGGTGGCATTATCGCAATTGATAAGGATGGAAACATTGCATTCGATTATACTACAGAGGGTATGCCTTGTGGCTTTCGGAAAAGCAACGGGGAACAAAAAATTTTTATTTTCAAAGATGAACTTTTGAAAAAGTGAACTCAATAATTTCACGGGTTTATTGTCTATTAGATAATAAAGAATTAGAGAAATGCAAAGGTTAATGTTAAAATCAAAGATTCATAGGGCAAAAATAACCGATGCAAACTTATATTACGAGGGTAGTTTTACAATTGATCAAGAAATACTTGAGAGGGCTAACATTTTGCCATATGAAAAAGTGAGCGTTGTTAATATTAATAATGGAGAACGTTTTGATACTTATGTTATTCCAGGGGAAAAAGGCAAAAGAGAATTTTGTTTAAATGGAGCTGCCGCTCGTAAAGGTGCTATTGGCGACGAAGTGATAATTATTAGTTACTCAATATACCACGAAAATGAACTTGAAAATTATAAACCCTTGATTGTCATTTTAAATGAAAAAAATGAAATTGCTGAAATTACAGATAAAACTGAACCAAATAAGTTAGTTAAAAAAGAGATTCGATGAATTTGGGTGTTGTAATTCTAGCCGCGGGTAAAGGAAAAAGAATGCAAAATCCAAATTTGCCGAAAGTTCTTACTCCTTTGAATGGGAAACCACTTTTGGCATATGTTATTGAAACTGCCTTGAAACTATCCCCAACGAAAATTTATATTATTGTTGGTTACAAAAAACAACTTGTAATTGATTTTTGTAATAAGGAATTTAACCAAAAGGAAATTGAATTTGTTGAACAAACTGAGCAATTAGGAACTGGGCACGCTGTTCTTCAAATTGAGCCATTCTTAGATTTTTCAGTAACCGATTTGTTGGTACTTTCTGGCGATGTTCCATTGATTTCATTTAATAATCTTAATAATTTGATTACTTTTCACCAAGCAAATGGAAATGATTTATCACTTATTTCTACCAAGATTAAAAATCCGTTTGGGTATGGAAGAATAATCAGGAATTCCAATGGTCGATTATGCAAGATAATTGAACACAAAGATTTGTTAGATTATAATGATAACTTAAATGAGATAAATGCTGGTATTTATCTGATAAAAATTGATAATCTTTTTGAAAATTTAAAACTACTTAGTAATGACAACGCTCAAAAAGAATATTATTTAACTGATTTGATAGAAATTTACTTAAATAAGGGTTTAAAGGTTGACGCTTTGATGATTGATGATTTTACTGAAGTTTTAGGAGTTAATACCTATGAAGAACTCAACGAAATTTCAAGCATATTGAGAACTAAAATAGGCTAAGAAGTGGTTAAAAATTTAAATCACATTGGTATTGCTGTGGCTGATTTGAATACCAGTATTGATATTTTTCGTAAGTTGTTTTCTGTGCAAGAATTCCATTTGGAAACAATAGAATCGCAAAAAGTTAAAATTGCCTCTTTTAAAGTTGGAGATATATTAATTGAATTAACTGCTCCGCTTGATGATGATTCTCCTATTGCTAAGTTTATTGAAAAGAAAGGTGAGGGCATTCACCATCTTGCTTTCGAAGTTGAGGGAATTGAGAACGAACTAAGTAGATTAAAACAAGAGGATTTTCAGTTAATTAACGAAAAACCAACTCAAGGGGCACATCAGATGTTAATTGCTTTTATTCATCCGAAATCAACTAACAATGTATTAATAGAGTTTTGTCAAAAAGTTTGAGAGTTATTCAAAACTAAACAGGGAAAGGAAAATGTCATTATTGATTTTAGTCCGTCATGGTGAATCTGAATGGAATTTGCAAAATCGTTTTACCGGCTGGGTGGATGTTGATTTGTCCCCTCGTGGCGTTGAAGAGGCACACCGAGCTGGGAAAATTTTGAAAAAGAAAAATTACAAGATTGATGCTGTTTTTACATCTGTTCTGAAACGAGCAATTCGAACAACCGAAATAATTCTTCAAGAACTTGGCCTCAATGGTATGCATTATGAAAAGAATCAAGCTTTGAACGAACGACATTATGGAAATCTGCAAGGAATGAACAAACAAGAAATTGGCGAAAAGTATGGTTTCGACCAGTTGAAAATCTGGAGAAGAAGTTACGATGTAGCTCCTCCAGGAGGAGAATCTTTAAAAGATACGCAAGAGAGGGTACTTCCATACTATCATCAGTTTATAGAACCATTGTTGAAGCAAGGGCAAAATGTTCTCATTTCAGCTCACGGGAATTCGTTACGTGCTTTAGTTATGTATTTAGAAAATTTATCAAAGGAACAAGTTCTTGAATTGAATATCCCAACAGGAGTTCCTTATGTATATGAACTCGATGAAAATTTAAAAATAGTGAATAAGCAAATTTTAGAAAATTAAGGTCAATTATGAAGATAATAAAAATAATTTTTGTTTTCTTATCTTTTTTATTTTTTGTTTCTTTTTGCAAAGCAGATGAAGAAACTCTAATAAATGCGTTAAAAAAAGAACTTAATCGGTTTTCAACTGAATTAAAAAATCAACAGTATCCTCCTTACTTCATCGGATTTGAATTGTTCGACATACAATCTGCATATTTGACGAGTTCATTTGGTAGAACCCAAACCAAATCGACTTCTCGAAATAGGTATTTGGACATCGACATAAGAGTTGGTGATTCCCAATTGGATAATACTCATCAGGTATCTTCAGGTTCATTTTCCAGTTCACAATATACCAGTGTAAAAATCCCAATTGAAGATGATGAGCTTGCTATTCGTAATGCCATTTGGAATGCATCCGAGCGTGCCTATAAAGATGCTGTTAAACAATATAGAAATGTTTTGACCAATAAAGCAGTCAAAGTCAAAGATGAGGATACTTCTGCCGATTTTTCCATTGAAAAGCCTAGTATTTATTTTGAGAAGAAGAAAGAATATAGTGTTGACTTGAATAAATGGGAAACAATTTTCAATAACCTTTCTTATTTATTTAGGGAAAACAAATGGCTACTTTCTGGAAGAATCAACTTTTCTTTTTCTAATGTTTATAAAATAATTGTGAATTCGGAAGGTACAACAATTGCTCAAAATGAGCCAAGTTTCCGAATTTTCATATACATTCAAACCAAAGCCGACGATGGGATGGTCCTTTACCTTTACAAAAGCTATTTTGGATTTGAAGAAAACGAATTACCTGGCTATGAAACTTTAAAGGAAGATTTAAGCAATCTGATTTCCAAATTAAAAGAATTAAAGGATGCTCCTTTGATGGAAACTTATTCGGGTCCGGCTATACTTAGTGGTGAAGCTTCTGGAGTATTTTTCCATGAAATATTCGGTCATCGGGTTGAAGGTCATCGGCAAAAAGACCCTAATTCAAGTCAAACTTTTAAATCATTTTTAAACAAGAAGGTTCTTCCCGAATTTATGAGTGTTATTTTTGACCCTACTCTGAAACGTTTAAATGGAATTCCACTTTCGGGATTTTATAAATTTGATGATGAAGGTGTGCCGTCGCAAAAAGTAGTTTCAGTTGAAAACGGTATTTTCAAAAGATTTTTGATGTCGCGTTCTCCCATAGAAAATTTTCCAAACTCCAATGGACATGGCAGAAAAAATTATGGTTATAAAGCAGTCTCACGTCAATCTAATTTAATAGTCGAATCTAAAATAAAAGTCCCTCTGTCCAAGCTTAAAGAAATGCTTATTGAGGAATGTAGGAAGCAGGGTAAGGAATATGGTTTATTTTTCGAGGTAGTAGAAGGTGGATTCACTTTTACTGGTCGGACTATTCCAAATGCATTCAATGTTTTACCTCTTGTTGTTCATAAAATTTATGTCGATGGAAGACCTGATGAAATCGTACGGGGAGTCGATTTAATAGGGACTCCTTTGACAACTTTTTCGAACATTATTGCTGCTGGGGAAGATTTGGGTGTATTTAATGGAACCTGCGGTGCAGAGTCGGGGGGAGTTTTGGTTTCTGCCTGTTCACCGAGCATTTTAGTTGCTAAAATTGAAGTTCAGAAGAAATCTAAAAGTCAAGAAAAACCGCCAATTTTGCCTTCACCTTGATTTTTTTATGGAAAGTTACATTTATTACGAAGTGCAAAAAATCAATAAATATGTACGGTGGTTTGTTCTCCTTGTTTTGGGAATTTTGCCACTGTTTTCCTATTCTTTCCTTTTTTACTCACTTTCAGTTAAATATTCACCCTTTTTTCTTTCAAAAGAAACATTTACACTATTTGCTACTGGCATTGTTGTAATAATAATTTCAATTCTTCTGGTTATTTTAATTTTTTCGTTAAAACTTGAATTGTATCTAAATTCTGTTGGAATTTTTTTCAGATTTTTCCCATTTCACAGAAAATTTCGTAAAGTTCCTTTTAGTGATATAAGTAGTTTCACTATAAGAAAATTTAACCCTATCACTGAGTATGGTGGATGGGGTATTAGGTATAGTATTCGTGGCAATGGACTTGCCTATACACTTTCTGGTCGATTTGGCTTACAAATCGAATTAACTTCGGCAAGGAAAATGCTAATTGGTACGCATCATCCCGAAGAAGTTCTTTCTGCACTTAAATTTTTTATTCCTAATAAGTATTATTCAAATAATAAAACGGTTTCCAATGAGAAAAATTAATATCAGTATTTTGATTTGTGCTTATCTATTGACACAAGTCAAAGTTTTTTCAATTTCCCATCAAGAAATTCTTTCAGCGATGCGTGATGAGTTAAAACGTTCAATGGACAGTTTGTTTATCGAAACATTGCAAAAGCCATATTACATTGAATATAAGTTGAAAATTACTAATACATATCGAGCTGCTTCTTTGCTTGGGAGTTTGGTTGATTCTTCAAGTACTAAAATTGCAACCTTAACAGTTAATGTTCGTGTTGGAGATTACGAGTTTGATAATTCAAATTTCTTAGATTTTTCATTTTTGTTTTTTATGGGTGGGGACGAGAGTTTAGGCTCTCGAAGAAATATTCCTATTGATTTTGATTATTTTACTCTCCGTCGTGAACTATGGTTGGCTACCGATTTTGCTTATAAAAACGCACTTGAAGCGTATTCTAAAAAACTTTCAGTACTTAAAAATCGGATGCGGAAGGACTCTATCCCTGATTTTGCTATGGCTAAACCGTACTCATTTATAGATACGAACATTCTTTTGCCTTCAATGGATTTTATTTCTTATTGTGAAACTATCAAGGATATATCCTCTTTATTCAAGGAGTATCCTGAAATTTATAATTCTTTGGTAACCTTTGAATACATACGAGACCTTGTTTATTACATAAATACTGAAGGAATAGAGTACGTGAAGTCTCGAAATTTTTCGGGTTTTGAAAGTGCTGGTGCTACTCAAGCCTCCGATGGTATGCCAATTTATAACTTTTATTCTGCATATTCCGATATTCCTTCTCGGTTTCCAAATTATGATTCGCTTCGTAGTGGGGTTAAATCGTTGTGTGAGAATTTGAAGAAAATTTTAAATAGTAATCCACTCGAAGATTCTTATTCAGGACCTATACTATTTGTAGGGCAAGCGGCTGCCGAGCTTTTTGCACAAGTTTTCGCCCCAAATTTAGTTGCTCAAAGAGAATTATTAAGCGAGCAAGGTTTGCAAAATCTTTCTCGATATACTTCCTTTCAATCTAAAATAGGTGGAAGGGTTCTTCCTGAATTTATTTCTGTTGTTTCTACTCCTCTCAAAAAAGAGTATAATGGGATTCCTCTTCTTGGTTACTTTAAAGTCGACGACGAAGGTATTCCAGCGCAAAATATTGTTTTAGTTGAAAATGGGTACCTCAAGACTCTTTTAATAGATAGAACACCAGTAAAAAGGATTTTATTTTCCAATGGAAACAATCGGGAAGGTAATGCAATGTTTAGCAACCTTGAAGTAAATGTTCATAAAAAGCATGCTCTTCCTGAAAAGAAATTAAAAGAGAAACTTATTCAGTTGTGTAAACAAAGAGACTTGCCCTATGGAATCATAGTTAAGAAAATTGTGAATCAAAACATCCTTGCAACGGTTCTATACAATCTTGCATCTTTGGATTTTAAATTCAGTGGTGAATCAAGTACCATCAAGGTAGTCGAAGCTTATAAAGTTTACCCTGATGGTAAAGAAGAAATGATTCGCGGAGGTGAATTAAAGGGTTTTACAGTACAATCCTTTAAAGACATTATTTTTACTGGGGATAGGCCTTTTCTATTGAATTATCTTGCACCAGTTGTTTCAAGTTCCCTTTCTGGAGGTGGGTATTTGGGAGCTTCAATAATAACTCCTTCACTTTTGTTCGAAGATGGAGAATTTAAACCTCTTGAATCGGATTTTCAAAAACCACCTTTTTTAAAAAATCCTCTAACAAACAGAAATTAATTCGGAAGAAGATAAATGGATAACAATTCTGAAGTAGGTAAAAAAGCTTTAATAGTTTTATTAAAGAATAAATGGATAATAACCGTTTTTGTAGTAGTTTCTACTATTGCTGTTTTAATTGTTTCTCTTCTTTTGCCAAATGAATATACCGCTTTAGTTAATGCCGTTCCTCCAAAAACTTCTTCAAATGCTTTTGAGTCTGTTCTTGGTGGTTTGACTTCAACACTTAGAGATATTGGATTGACAAAACTTTCGGGAAAAACTGAAGGTATGTATTCTTTCCTCGTAGTACTTGATAGCAAGTCTGTTAAGGATAGCATTATTCGAAAGTACCGCTTGGATACAGTATACAATATTCCATTCTCTCGTATGACGAAATTAAGAAAAGCATTTGAGGATAATTTAGAAATTGCACTTGAACCAGAGGGTAATTATGTTATTTCTTTTACCGACAAAAATCCTGTTCGTGCTGCCAAAATCGCTAACGATTATATCGAGATTTCAAATTTTGTTGCACAACACATAATACGAACAGAAGCATCTTTTAATAGGGAGTATTTAGAAAAAAGAATTAATAGCATAGATTCTTTGATCACCAATATCATTGATAGTCTTCAAAATTTTTCCAGCAAAAATCTTATTTTTTCGCCTGAAGAACAAGCCAAAGCAATAAGTTCAAGTTATGTCGATTTGAAGGCTAATAAGATTTCGCAAGAAGTAATTTATGAACTTTACAAATCACGTTTTGGAGAGAATGACCCGTTGACACTTTCCCAGAAAAACATTCTGGAAAGTTTAAAATCCAAACTTTCCGAACTGGAAAACAAGCCTGGATACATAGGTAATTTCCCATTGAGATCTTTGACCAAAGTTGGTTCGGAGTTTCTTAGACTATATGCCGAACTTGAAACCTATACCAAAGTTAAATCGATTCTTCTTCCTTTTCTTGAGGAAAATCGACTAAACGAAAACAAGCAAATGCAATTTTTAATTATACTCGACAAAGCCACACCACCTGACCAAAAATCTAAACCAAAACGTTCATTAATTATTCTCGGCTCTTTTTTTGGTTCATTTATTCTTATTTCCTTCCTTTTAATTTTCCTTGATTCTTTTCGAAGTTTTTTCGCTTCGGTAAAACACTCAATTCAGAACCCAACCAATGAAAACCATTGAGTTAAATATTAAATTCTATTTAATTTCTTTTACTCTTTTAACTGAACTCATTTTTGTTTTGTTGTTAGTATTTTCTCTTTTTAACGGTTATGAATTGTATTTATTTGCTTCGATTGCTTCAATTCCTATAATTTTTCTTTTTTTCTATAATCCAAAGTTATGGGTTTATATTTCAATTCTTCTATTTGCTCCGATTCTCGCTTTACGCGACGAAGGAGTTTCCCCTTTGGAAATTGTTTTTTCCTGTGTTGTAATACTTGGTTTGGTTGTTTATTTCGTGTTTAAATTTTTCGTTGAAAAAAAGTCAGTAGTACAAAATTTCGGGGATTTATTTATTCTTAGTTTCTTTTTTCTTCTCCCTACTAATGCTTTCGTTGCTTATATAAACGGTGTAGATCTTTTATTCTGGCTCCGAGAAGTATTGATTTTATTCTTATTACTTTTATATTTCCCTATTAGGGAATTTTTTAAAGATGAAAAAGATCTTAACAGACTGTTATTTTTGGGACTAATAGTTTCAATATTTTGTTCTCTTTATGTAATAATTACGTTTCGGGAAAGCACATTAATGATGGCAAGTTACGCTTATGAACTTTTTGCACTTGCGGGGACAAAAAAAGTCAACCACATTGTATTTGTTGGCGCTTATTTTGCTTCAATTATTCTCTCCCAGAACCAAAAAAATATATTTATTATTTTGCTTCTTTTTGCCACTGCTTTTTTGTCTTTATTAGCTTTGATAATCACAGTTAGCAGAACATTTTGGATTGCTACAATTTTGGGAACAATTGTTTTATTTTTGTATTTTAATTGGAAAGAACGAATTAAACTTATTGTATTTTACTCACTTATTTCTTTACTGTTTTTAGGTGCCGTTTTTTTCACTTTTAAAGATAATTATAAAGTTGTAACAAATCTGATTGAAAATAGATTTATTTCATCGTTAAAAGGCAAAAGGGATAAATCACTTCAATCTCGATTTGCTGAATATTCTTACGTTCTTGGTAAAATTGCTGAGAACCCACTTAGTGGAAATGGATTTGCAAAAAAAATTCGATTTCGCGATCCTATTTTTGTTCGAACTTTAACTACTCACAATATCCACAATGGTTTTACATCCATTCTTTACCGAGCAGGAATTCCTCTTGCAATTCTTTATTCTGCTTTTTTTATTTTTTATTTCGTTAAAGCATTTAAGCTTATTATTCTGACTAAGAATAATAGGCTACAACCTTATGCTGTAACTGCTTTTGTAACACTTTTGATAATGTTCGTGGGACAATTTACGTTTCAATTGTATCTTGCTCGGGATTTCAATTTTGCTGGAGCAATTACTATTGCAATGATTGACTTCGTAGAACGTAATTATTTAAGGAAATAATTAATTGAATGAAATGGAATTTCTTTTCTGGGGTGTTATTGTTGGAACAAAAGGTTTGGATGGTACTTTAAAGGTAGAACCCGAGGCTTTTTTGCCTCTTTCTAATTCTACTCGGGTGAATATTGGTTTTTCACCTAAGTATTCGAAAGTATACACACTGGAAAAAGTGAAAATTAACTCTTCTAGATATAATTACTTAAAATTGCTGGAAATTAATTCTGTCGCAGAAGCTAAAGAATTAATTGAAAAAGGGGTGTTTGTCCGCGGAGATTATATTAAAAATTTAGAACCTGAAACATTTCTCGATGATTTTTCTGGTTTTGAAGTTATTGATTCTAAATCAAATAAATGTATTGGATATTCTAAAGGGAAGATTGAAAACCCTGGAAATGATTTGATACTTGTAGAAACTTATAATGGAGATTTTTTTATTCCATTTGTAGATGAATTTATTGCCAAAATTGATGAAAAAGAAAAAAAATTAATCGTAAACACAATCCCGGGTCTTTTGGACAAGTAAATTATGGAAGAGAAGTTAAGAATAGATATTATATCGGCTGTTCCCGAAATTTTTACTTCCTTTCTTTCCACAAGCATAATTAAAAATTCACAAGAGAAGGGGTTGGTTAAAATTTTCGTTCATAATCTTCATAAGTATTCAAAAGATAAATTTGGTCATATTGATGACACTCCTTATGGCGGTGGTTCTGGTATGGTGATTCAATGTGAACCAGTTTTTCGGTGTATAGAAGAATTGAAGAGCCAGAGAACTTACGATGAAATTATTTATTTGACCGCCGATGGACAACTTTATAATCAAAATATCGCAAATGAATTATCCTTGAAAAGGAATTTGATTTTTCTATGTGGGCATTACAAAGGAGTTGATCAAAGGGTTCGCGATTCATTGATTACACGTGAGATTTCGATTGGTGATTTTATTTTGACTGGTGGTGAACTACCTACTATGCTTGTAGTTGATTCTATTGTAAGACTTATTCCTGGTGTACTTGGTGATCCTCAATCAATTTTTGAGGATTCATTTCAGGATGGCTTACTTGAACCACCAGTTTATACTAAACCCGCAGAATTTCGTGGGATGAAAGTCCCCGAGGTGTTATTGAGCGGTGACCATGAAAAAATAGCGCAGTGGAGGCTGGAGCAATCCTTTATAAAAACGAAAGAAAGGCGACCCGACCTTCTCAAGTAAGCAAAGATTTCATAGCCCCTTCAATTTCTGGAAATTTGAAAACTATTCCCGATTCTATTAATCTTTTTGGAATAACTCTTTGAGAAGAAAGTAAAATGCTTGATTGCTCACCAAATGCTAACTTTACTAAATAATCGGGTACTGAAAGAAGAAATGGTTTATTCAAAATTTTGCCAATAGTTCTTATCCAATCAATATATTGAATTGGATTGGGAGAAACAAAATTATAGATACCGTTAAACTTTTCGTTCTGAAGAACTATACCCAAAATGTTCATCAAATCCTCAATATGTATCCAACTTATCCACTGCTGACCCTTTCCAATGACAACTCCAAATCCAAATTTATAAGACATTAGAATTCTTTGCAGTGCTAAGTCATCTTTTTTTAGCACAATACCAAAACGGCCAATAATTATTCTATGAGGATTTTTTAAAGACAAGGCTTCATGTTCCCAATCACGACAAACCTTGGAAAGAAAGTTATTACCTGGGGGAATTTCTTCTGTGATTATTTCATTACCCATTGATGGGTAAAAACCAATAGCCGAAGAATTGAAAAGAGTAATTGATTTGTTTTTAAATGAGTTCAAATGCCTTACAATTTCTTTTGTTCTTTCAATTCTACTTAAATATATCTCTTTTTTGTAAGTTTTTGTCCATCTTTTGCCAATACTTGCCCCAGTGAGGTTTATAACAGCATCAAACTTATCAAGATTAACAAACCAATTTTCGTCCCATTGATAATGTTCTTCAGCAAAAGGAATAATATCTTTTGTTTTGGTTTTATCCCTCGTTAAGGTAAAAACATTGTGTTTATTGAAATGTAAGTATTGGCAAAAAACTCTTCCAATACCACCGGAAGCACCTGCAACAAGAATATTCATTTAAAACAAAAATTTAATTCCAAACTTAAAAGTTTCGTTAAATAATGGAGCCGAGGTGTTAAATGGCCAATTCATTTTGTCTTTTCTCAACTCATAAATTCCAAATGACAGTGCTCCTTTAAGAATACCATTTACAATTGGAGTTGAATAAGGGCTAGAATCAAGGATTGTTTCGATGAATTGGTCAAGTAATCCAAGTGAAATATACTCAATTAAACTGCTTCCTGCCCAGTACCAAAATTTATGACCAGGAAAAACAACAGACCTTTCATAGCGACCATCAAGGGAAATAGAATTATGTAAAACAATGCTAATTCCTGATTGAAACGAAGTCCCAAATCTGAATTGCGATGCAAACACATTGAGCAAATGGCTGTCGGGCGGGGAAAATGTTGATAGATTTTCTACATCAAATTTAGACCAATTAAATGAGTTAGAGTGTGTTAGAAAAATATAATTTTTCTTTCCAAGTCTATAACCGTATCCATTATCATTAATGAGGATCCCAAATCTCCACATTTTTGCATCGATTTTAGAGTTATTTTGGATTTTCCATTTCGAAGAAAAATTTTCAAGAAACAAACCACTACTTTCGATAACAGAGTATTCTCCACCTTTTGAAGATTTATGAGTTTCTATTATTGTCTTTCCAAGAATGAAAGAAATAGTGTTTTGTGAATTAAAATTATTAGGTGAGTTAAAATCTACATAGGTTGGATAGTTAAATCCTGTGTAGATTGTAATTGAAGGATGTTTAAAAAACTCTAAATTAAAATATGTTCTTTTAGAAAAAAGGTTGGATTTGTAGGTTTGGCCAACTGTTTGTTCGAAATCGGTAGAATCTTCTTGAGCAAATAAATTAGAGAAGAGAGGAAGTAAAAAGATCAATGTGATAACAAAAAAGGACTTTTTCATATTTTCTCCAAAATATTCTCGTATAAACATTACGAAAAAGTTAATTAAAAGTTGCAATTCAAATATTATTAGCCAGGGGAATTGTGAAAAAAAATTTACTTCCTTTTCCTTCTTTGCTTTCGACCCAAATTCTGCCACCGTTTGCTTGAACAAATTCTTTACATAAAATCAAGCCTAGACCTGTTCCTTTCTCCTGGGCTGTCCCTAATGTCGTATGGTGAACATCTATTCGAAAAAGTTTTTTTTGTGTTTCTTCGTTCATTCCAATTCCATTATCTTCGACAGTTACAAGGGCGTTCTCATCTTGACTTTTTGCAGAAACAATTATCTTGCCGCCATTAGGGGTAAATTTAATTGCATTGTTAATAAGATTTCTGAGAATTGTATTAATTGTATTAAAATCTGCAAAAACCATCAATCGTTCAGGCAATTGATATGACAAATCTATTTGCTTATTATCTGCTTGCAATTTTAAAAGGGAAACGTTGCTTTTTATTAAATCAGTTAAATTAAATTCAACTGGTTCAAGTTGAATTTTACCAGTTTGTGCTCTTGCCCAAAGAAGCAAATTTTCCAATAGAGCAAATAATTGATTGCTACTGTCTTTTAGTGGTTCAATAAATTCTAAAATTTCTTCTTTCGAAAAGTCTTGAAAGTTTTCATAGAGTAACTCTAAAACATTTTTAAATGCCCCAATAGGATTCTTCAAATCGTGTGCAATAATCGAAAAAAATTTATCTTTTGTTGCATTAAGTTCACGAAGTTGTTGTTCAGATTTCCTTAGTTCTTCTTCTACTTTTTTTCTTCTTTCGATTTCATCTAATGCTTGATCACGCATTTTTTTATGTTCTTGAACTCGATAGGATAAGTAAGTATAATCCTCTACAGAAATAATCCCATAAGTTTCGTTATCTATGAAACATTTGTAATGGGAAACGGTTGTGTGCAAAAGTCTTGGTTTCATATTTGGTAAGTAAGAAGGGAAGAAATTTTTATGCAATTGAGTAGAAAAAATTACTGGTGGTCCGCCATACAAATCAGAACTTATCGGAATAGTATATTTAGGTGAATTTAGGTGGGGAAAGGCTTCTAACAAATTTTTTCCCACAATATTTTGGGAATTGATATTAGTCCAAATTTCAAGTTGTTTATTCCAGAAAATAATCTTAAAAGTTTTGTCAATAATACAAATTCCAAGTGGTATGGCATCTAAAAGGTTAAACTGGTTAGAAAGTTGTTCCATAATTGATTATTTCGTAAAGAAACCACCAATCTCAATAAAATGGTTTAAGGAATTGATAAATTCCGGGACAGAAGACATATCGATAAATAGGATAAAATCGCCTTCAATCTCAAGTGTTTCAATTGAAAAGTGTGTTTTTGCAAAAAGTAAAATTCCATTTTCCCTTAATACAGTGTTCGAAGAAAGAATTTGGTCAATTGTTCCAGTTGTGTACAAAGGAATTGAATAATTCAAATTAATGTTCAGGAGATTAGAAATTGAGCCAATAAGGGAATTAAGAACTATGTTCCCAATTTCCGAAAGAGTTTCAGCTTGAATTTCATCAAAATCTAGCTCATCTTGATCTTCATTAGTGAATGCCACCACAAGTTTGGTTGCTGCTTCAGTAGAAAAAATAAGCTTAGTACTACCAGAAAGAGGTCCCGAAAAAGTCAAAGTAACACTTGACAAATTTTGCGAGATATAGTAAGATGAAAAGAAATCCAACAATTGACCAAGTTTGATTATCCTAACCTCGGGAACAGATAATTTAACATGTTTTCCCGACAAAGAATTCAAAAGGTTTGCAGCATTTCCAACACCAATGTTTATCATTTCCTGAATAACATCAAGATGTTCAACGGTCAGTTCCATACTTAAACCAATTTTTGAATTACAGTGTCTAATTCCTCTTCTTTAGGTGGCTTGTTCACGAAAGCAAATGCTCCTAATTCTTTACACTTGTCTTTTGTAGTCTCTTGAATATCAGCAGAAATTACAACGACCTTGGTAGGAATGCCCTCGGATTTCAGTCTTGAAAGAATTTGAATTCCATCAATGTCTGGCATTAAAAGGTCAAGAAAAATGATATCGTATTGGTTGGAGTGAATTTTGTCGATTGCCTCTTTGCCATTTGTAGCTTCATCAATCTCGAAATTGTGTTTGGAAATAAGTTTTCTTATCATTCTGCGAGAAATGATTGAGTCGTCAACAATTAGCACTTTTGTCATTTTATTATCTTTACTAATTCATTAATTTGCAATTTAAATAAATTGTTTTAAAATGAAAAATCAAGTTAATGGGGTATTTTTTAAATCTCTTAAAAATTTTTGTTCTTTATACGATGAGAATTTTGAGAACTACGACATTGAGAAGGCATATGATTTTTGTAAATTTGTTACAAAGTCACATTACGAAAACTTTCCGGTAGGTTCTTTACTTATTCCAGCGTACCAGAGACGATTTCTATTTAGCATTTATGCATTTTCTAGGTTAGCCGACGATATTGCTGATTCTATTAATTTGGATTTGGGCATTGAGGAAAGACGACTTCTACTTGAGGTATTGGAATCTAACATCAAAAGTTTATTGAATACCACAATGATAAATAATCCTATTTTTTTAGCATTGAAAGATACAATCGAACGTAAAGAATTACCATTGGAACCATTTTTAAAATTAATAACTGCTTTTAAAATGGATCTTTCATTTGCTCAGCCAAAAAATTGGGAGGATTTGGAGAATTATTGCAAATATTCTGCAAACCCTGTTGGTGAGTTGGTATTGAGAATATTTGGGGAATGTAGTGAGAGAAATCATAGACTTTCGGATAAGGTTTGCACTGGATTACAACTCGCAAATTTTTGGCAGGATTTATCGATTGATATACCAAATGGTAGAATTTATATACCAGAGGAAATTTTGAGTCGATTTGAATTGAAAAGTGAAAAAATGTTGACTCAAGAAGACAAAGAAAAAAAGGAAATTTGCTTGAATTATTTAATTGAAAGAACTAAAGAATATTTATTGGATGGTTGGCAGCTTATTTTATATTTACAAAATAAAAGATTGAAACTCGAACTTAGTGCAATAATTAACGCTGGTTTAAAAATTCTCGAAAAGGAAAGGCGACAAGGCATACATTTGTTCTTTAAACGACCAAAACTAAATTTTTTTGATTATTTATCTGTAATTTTTCGTATGTTTGTGTTATAAATTATCTTTCTGATGGAATATTTGACCCCATACCATTTGGCAAGTTTTGAAAGGGTAAAACCACCAAGAACTCCAAAATCTAACTTTGCATTAGCATTTTCTATTCTCCCTTCGGAAGAAAAACAGGCAATAAATTCTATTTATTCTTTTTTCTCTTACATTGATAATATAGTTGACGATTTTGATTCAATTGAAATTTCGAAGTCTCATAAAGAAAAGAGACTCAAATTTTGGATTGAGGTTATTAAAGAAATTTACGAGGATAGATTGCCCAGCCCAATTCTTTCCCCTTTGTACTATGCAATTAAAAGGTTTTCAATTCCCAAGCAATATTTTCTTACTCTGATTGAGGGTTGTAGGAGGGATCTTTACCAATTTCGTTATAAAACATTTAATGAATTAAAAGACTATTGTTATAGTGTCGCAGGTATAGTTGGCTTAACCGTAATTGAAATTTTTGGATACAAGTTCGAAGAAACACGAAAATATGCAGTTAATCTTGGTTATGCCCTGCAACTTACAAACATTTTGAGGGACATTAAAAGGGATAAAGACAGGGGATATATTTACTTGCCTCTTGAAGACTTAGAAAGGTTCGATTACTCCGAACAAGATTTGATTAACGAAGTTTATAATGACAATTTTGTAGAGTTAATGCGGTTCGAAGTGCAAAGAGCAAAGGATTTTTTCCATAAAGCTCGTTCATTATTACATCCAGAGGAAAGAATATCCCTTTTCCCTGCTGCTATAATGGACGAGATTTATTATCGATTGCTCGAGAAAATAGAATTGTTTGAATTTAATGTCTTCGAGAAAGATGTAAAAGTTTCGAAAATCCATAAATTAACTATTGCTTTGAAGCATTGGCTTTCGATAGTTTTATTTATTAAACCATTTGCTCGAAGATTGGAATAATTTTTTTTGGTAATTTTGTCTTTCTAATATTTGATTTTATTATTATGGAAATTAAATTTTCAGATGAAGAACTTGGTCAAATTGAATCATTAAAGTCAAGATACCCCGATTCAAAGTCAGCATTGATGGGGGTTCTTTGGCTTGCACAAAAAAAATTCGGATGGATTTCTCGAGAAGTTATTGAATATGTTTCTGAAATCTTAAACTTACCACCTTCCCACGTCGATGGAGTTGTTAGTTTCTATACTATGTATTTTAAGAAACCAATGGGAAAATATCACATTCAGGTATGCACTAATGTTTCTTGTATGCTCCGCGGAGGGGAAGATATTTTTAGACACATAACCCATAAATTAGGAATTTGCAATGGTGAAACAACCCCTGAAGGTTTGTTTTCTCTTGAAGAGGTAGAATGTATGGGTGCTTGTGGCGGTGCACCGATGATTGCTATAAATGAAACATATTTTGAAAACCTTGACTTACAAAAAGTTGATGAATTATTAGAATATCTCCGCAATAAAAATGGAAAAAGTATATAAAAGTTTCTCTTTTTCAAGATTTTTTCTTGTTTTGGTACTGGGTTTTCATTTGATATTTTACTTTTTTGATCAAAAAGTTACAAATTTTTTTGCGCTTAATCCTCACCTTGTAATTTATGAGGTACATATTTGGCGCCTTTTTTCTTTCCCTTTTCTTCCTCTTTCAATAGCCGAGTCCTTTTTGTTTTTTTATGTTTTTTGGTTTTTGGCTCCCAAAGTTGAGATTACTTTTAAAAGATATTTCTTTCCTCTTTCACTTTGTGTATTCATATTGTTGCAGGCTTTTCTAACTGTAGGGCTTCTTGGTAAGGAAAATTTTTACTTATATGGTACTGAAGGTTTGTCTTTTTACATTCTGACTTTGTATTTATTAATCTACCTAAGGATCATTAGCAAATATGAACCTTTACCTTGGAGAAATCTAACTCAAATAAGTTTAGTAGTTTTTTTCTGGTTGATGGCAGCAGGTCTAGACTCTTTTGTTTACAATAGGAGTTCTCTTATTAACTCTTTTTCATTTTCTTTGGTCGGAATATTTCTTGGTGTTCTTGGTTATTTGCAAAATCGCGCTTTTGCAATTGAAATTTTCCAGCAAAGATATCGTGATTTTTTGAATTTCCGCAAACACCTTGAAGAACTTGAATTAAAGGATGAATTATATGCTTCGGACTCTCAGGTTGACTCGATTAAACCTTATGAAAAATCTACACCTTCAAATTTAAACGAGTTGGTTTTTGATGAGGATAATTTGAATAGAATTTTAGATAAAATAATTGAAAAAGGAAAAGAATCTTTAACCCCAGAGGAAATCAAATTTTTAGAAAATTATTCAAAGAAAGTTAAATAAATGGAGAAAAGAATGAAACGAACAAAAAAAGATTACCTTGATGAAAACAGGATTGTAGAACATTTTGATATTACAAAGCATAATACCATTGAATTAATAGAATCTATGGGGAAAATGGCTTTTCAAGCCAGAAATTTGCATCGTGCTGCTTATATTTATGATACTATGCTTTCCGATAAAGGTTGCTCTGTGATTCTAACTCTCGCTGGCTCACTATTTTCTGCTGGTCTTAAGAAGGTTGTTGTTGATTTGATTCGAAATGATATGGTTGATGTGATTGTCTCCACAGGGGCAATCATTGTCGACCAGGATTTCTTTGAGGCTCTCGGTTTTCGCCATTACCAAGGAACCCCATTTGTAGACGACAATGAACTACGAGAATTGATGATCGATAGAATCTATGATACTTTCATCGATGAAGAAGAACTACGAGTTTGCGATATGACTATTGCCGAAATTGCTTCCAAAATTGAACCCCGACCCTATAGTTCGAGAGAATTTATAATTGAAATGGGTAAATATCTTGTTGAAAACGATAAAGGAGTAGATTCGGTTGTTAGAAATGCCTATGAATTTGGTGTTCCAATTTTCGTCCCTGCATTTTCCGATTGTTCCGCAGGTTTTGGACTTGTTTATCATCAATACCATACTTCTGGACCAAGAGTTTCGATTGATTCGGTTAAAGATTTTCTTGAGTTGACTAAAATAAAAATTAAAGCAGTTGAAACTGGAATTGTTATGATTGGGGGCGGAGTACCTAAAAATTTCACTCAGGATGTTGTTGTTGCTTGCGATATTCTTGGTGTTGAAGCAAAAATGCACAAGTATGCAGTTCAAATTACAGTCGCCGATGAACGCGATGGAGGTTTGAGCGGTTCCACTTTAAAAGAAGCCAGTTCATGGGGTAAAGTAGAAACTTCATTTGAACAAATGGTCTTTGCAGAAGCAACACTAGCTTTCCCATTGCTTGCTTCTTATGCTTACCACAAAGGCAACTGGAAAAATCGTAGTAGAAAACGATATAATGATTTTCTTGCAAAAGAAGCAGAACTCGAATTAGCTAAATAAATTCCAGTCGTTTGTTTCTTTGTCAAAATTTAGTACACCTTAAAGTCAACTAATTCAGAGATAAAAGCATTGAGAGTTTTGTTATTAATCTTCCATTCAAAAGGTAAAATTTCTTTAATTAAAACAACTCCAATGTTGGGTGAAAGCCAATAATGCTTCTCTTCGTTTCTGGAGAAAGACATTTCAATTGGAGGAGAACCAACCTGTTCAGTTACAGTTTTGTAAGTATAAGTGAAAACAAACTTAACAGCACTTAGTAATTTCCCATTGATGTTTAAAGTAGTATCATTACCCCTTTTGCACAAAAGTGAACCATAATAAATTCTTTGTCCGATTCCTTCATTTGGTGGTATTTGCTCTCTATTTAGTTCAATATCTTTAATTATCATCCATTGGTCATTAGGTTTACGTGTGAAATCAGCAATTAAAACCCACTTGTCTTTTTCGCTTCCTTGGGGAATAATATTTTTAAAGAAGTAAGAAAGTAATGTGTAAATTTTGTCGTTTTTGAATATAAAATAGTCCTTTGATATTTCAATATTAGGTTCATTGAGCGTGTCGTTTGAAAAAAAGTAAGAGAATTCTGTTGCCTTTTCGCCAAGAATCTGTTGATTTTGTGTTACTTTTGCTAAATAGTAAGAAACAAGTTCATCGTATTTCGAGCCGTCATCGAAAACAGGATACTTAATATACTTCCAATAGCTTCCAACTGTCAAGGGGAAATAGGAAGAATAGGAGGGCGAGACTGGGTTATCAGATGAACAAGATAACAAAAGGAATGTTATTGAAAATGTAATGAAAGCAAAAAATACTTTCCTTGAAGAAATAAATTTTCTTTTCATAGTTACATTTATTTTGATTATCGAAAATTTATATTCAATTTATTAATAATAGTTACTCGAAATGAAAAGGATAATTATTTGATGTTGTAATCTAATAGTTCGCTTCGAGAACCGTTAAAATTAATTTTTTGAACAACAATGTTAATTGAAAATGGGTCGGTCTGACTACGGATTTGACCAATGTTTTCACCATACCAACTATGTGTGACAACATTGAAATCAAGATTCACAGGGAGTGGAACACCACTGATTTGAACTTTAATTTTCATTGCAAAAGTAATGATAAATTCTTGTGCTTGAACATTTTTACCTTTAACTTGAATAATTGAATTGTCTCCTTTCCTGCCTTTAATTGAGATTGTTGGTGTCATTGTTCCAGAAAAACCTAAATCAGGTGGAATATCAAAGGTTTCTAAAGTAGTATCATTTAAGATAGTCCACTGATTGCCTGGAGAAAGGTTGAAATCAGCAATCATAACCCATTGGTCATTTGATTCAATTGGTATGAAGTCATTGTTGAATAATGAAAGAAATGTAAAGATTTTGTTGTTTTCTTCCACTAAGTATATTGTATCTGTGCTTTGATTTTTCGAAGAACTTTCTGCGAAAACTGTTACGTTTTTTCCCGCAATCGTCGTTGTTCCGACAATAGTTGTTATTATAGTATCCTCAGTTTCAGGAATTCGAACACTATTCGAATCGAGCTCGTAAGACAAAAATTTCCAATAACTTCCTTTGGATGTTGGGAAAAAATCTCCGCTTACATTGTTAGAGGTTGAATTGTCCTCTGAACAAGAGAAAATAATGAAGGACAGGGAAGCCGTAATGAAGGCTAAAAGTATCTTAAGAGAAGACATAAGTAAACTCCAAATTGTTAAACAAAATACGAATTTAAAAATATATTAAGAAAAAAATAATCAGTTAAAAATCAAAATTTTGTTTCCAATTTGACGTAAAATTGTCTACCTGGCATCGGATAATTCAAAATTACTTGGTACGATTTATCAAAAAGATTCAATACTTGGAACGAAAAATTCCCAATAATATTATTGATTTTAATCTTTTTCGAAATTATAATATCAAATACAAAGTAGTCCTTCAGTAATGAAGATAGGGAATTATCTGGTAGGGAATATCTTTCTCCAACATAAATACCTCTGAGAATTATTTCCGATGAATAAGGGAGATCAAAATTAATTAAAGAATTGGCCAAGTGACGAGGGGTGTATATCAAAAATTTACCAAAAGTTGGTGTATTTTTAGTTTCATCTGTAGTAAGATTGAAAGTGTAATTTAAACAAACATAAGAAAATCCTAAATCCCAATTTAAAGAAAATTCAATTCCTCGTGCAAGTGTTCTGGAAACATTTTGTGCAGTCCATTGTATGGGAGATTTTGGGACTGAGATAATTTTATCTGAAGTAATATTGTAAAAAAATGATAGCGAAGGTTCAATGGATGAGAATAACTTTGATGAAAGTTCAATATTGTAAGAATAAGTTTTTTCGGGTTTCAAGTTGGTATTTCCATAGTTTAAGTAATACATTTCATTAAAAGTAGGTAAGCGGAAATTCGAGGATGTATTTAACTTAATCGATAAAATTTCATTTTTATCTTTTAAAAGAAACCCAAACATATAGTTAAAAATCGTAGAGGTATTGGGAATGATTTCCAATCGACTTGCAGTTTCTATATTGAGATGGACTTCTTTCAAAAAATAGGATTTTGTCAACGAAAGACCAGAAGCAAAATTTTGCCTTAATATAGATTTTTCAGCTGATACGTCCAGCATGTCTCCACTTAAAGAAGAGTAATTATACTCAATAAAACCAAGAAGATGTAACCAATTCAATTCTTTATCATATGAAAACTTGAGGACCAAGTCTCTGTTTAAAAAATCTACTCTGTATTTTTTTAAAAGGAATCCTATCCCATGAGGGTCATAAAAGCTGTTTTTGTTTATCACTAAATTTAGAATGAAATTCATACTTGAGTCAGTATTAAAGATTGGGAATAGGGAATAATTAATTAAAATGAAAAGGTCATTCATTTTAGCATCTGTGTTTTCAATATTGTTTTGTAAAACGGGACCAGGTACCCCACGATTTACATTACTAATGAGAATTTTAAGGTTTGATACAAGTGATGAAAGATTTAGGGAATTTTGGTAAAGCAAAGAGAATTGTTCAACATTACTGTTTTGTCGCCTGTAAATTTTTTCAACTCCAAAGTTATTTATTGAAAAAGGGTAATTACCTTTAGATGAAAAAAAATTTAAAGAAATCGAGGATTTAATATTCCCAAACTCAAAAACTGGAATTTGGGCATTAAAAGTAAAACTCCTAAAAGAACCATACATAATTTCAAATTCAAACTTTTTATTTTTGGGGAAATGAGTAGAAAAATTAAAAATACCTGCGCTCGAGTTATTTCCGCTAAAAAAGGAAAGCCCGCCGCGATGGACTTCTACTTTTTCAAAAAAATTTATAGGAATCAAAGTTAAATCCACCAAACCATTTTGTTGGTTATTAATTTTAACTCCATCAATCAATATACCAGCATCAGTACCAGAAAAACCTCTTAATGAGATGGTTTTTATCCCCCCAATCCCACCATAATCTCGAATGTAAACTCCGGGGAAGAAACTTAAAACATCATTTGTTCGAGCAAATTTAAATAACTTGATTTTATCAAAAGTAAAATAAGAAGAAGAAAAAGACTGAAGTTGTTGATTTGGTTTCGAAGACTCAACAACAACTTCAGTTTTTATCTTGGTTTCGTTTGTATCTTGGGCAAAAATTTTAATTAAGTTTAAGGAAATAAGTAGAATGCAAAGAAAAATTCTCATTAATGGCTAACAACAAAAGGTATTGTTAAAATTTTGTCTTCAAAAGTAACTTTTGCGAAATAGATTCCATTAGCAAGATGATTTACAGGGAATAAAAGTTCTTTACCCACTAAATTAATGAATAGTTGTTGGACAGTTTCTCCGTTGTTTGTGAAAATCTCGATTGTTGCTTTCGAGGATACGCTATAAGGTAAAATAATTCTGCAAAATTCACTTGCTGGATTAGGCGACGCTGAAAGTGACAATAAATCTTTTGTTTCCTCAACATTGGAAAGATTCACAAGAATGAAGATTTGATTATTTGGTGAGTATGTATTGGTAAAAGGACTTGTAACAGCAACAAGATAGAAGTTCAAAGTTGGGAAGGAAACTGAAAAGAGTCCTTCAAGCTTTGCATTTAAATTTGTTTTTCCAATTTGATTGCCATCCTTATCGAATGTGTAAAGGTTTCCGTCGAAAGCGGTTGTTAGAATGTATTGGTTATTGAAGAAGTTGGACTCTCTTGGTCCATCATATCCACTTGTAGGTAATTTAATTGTCTTAGAAATTTCAAGTGTTTGAGTATTTAGAATATGAATTTCATGGGACCCATTGATTGTTATCAATATATTATTCTCATCCATCAAGGCAAGGTGATTCCCTGTATCTCCTAAATCAATTGTTTTGTTATATATGATATTAAAACCGTTTGGGTTAATGTCAAGGATATCATAGACAATTAATTTCGAGTTGGAAGAACCAAAGGTACCTTCGCAAAGGATAAACAATTTACTATTTTGAATAAGAGCCTGTTGTGGATTAGTTTCGGTTGCTGTTTCGAAAATAATTTCACTGGTTTCAGGATTGACAATGAAGAATTGATTTGCGCCAGTTCCACGGACACTAACCAAAAGTAAATTATTGGAGTATGAAACAGCAGAAATGTAAGCATCAGGAGGCAAATTTGATTCTTTGAAAGGATAAATTGTCTTTGTCTTGGTTCCATCAGAAATTTGGTAAAAAGCAATTCCAAAATTTGTATCTGGCAAAATAATTGAGTTACTGGCCGCATCAATTCCAATTCTTGTTGGGAAGGGTAAAGAAGCAAAAGGGAAATCAACTATTTTTTGTGCTTGCAGATTTCCACTTACAACACTTGTATAAGATATTTTATAAAGGGCTGGCTTTTCGTCGTCAGGGTCTTCAACACTGTTGAAGTTGGCATCGTATCCTAAAGTTGTAACAAGAAGTAGATAATCGTGTAAACCTAAATCGTAGTACCCAGAAATGTAAGTTGGGGTTTTACCAACTTCGACTGGGACAACAGTGTTAAATTGTGCATATGATGCAAAAGATATGAAAAAGAAAAGCAAAGGGAAAAGTTTAGTATTGGGTTTCATTTTACAAACTCCTTTGTTTGTTAAACAGAAAATTTATTATTTTAAAATTTTAAAATTTAAAATTAAAAAAAAATAAAAATGAACAAAAGCGTAATAATGTCAGGTGGCTTTGGAACAAGATTACGACCTCTAACTATGACAATTCCGAAGCCAATGGTGCCTATTGTCAATACTCCAATAATGGAGCATGTAATTAATTTGCTGAAGAGTTTCAATATTCGTGAAATAGTAACTTTGCTTTATTTTCAACCGGAAGCGATTATTGATTATTTCAAAGACGGGTCTAGTTTTGGGTTGAACATTAAATATGTTCTTGCAACTGCTGATTATGGAACTGCTGGAGCTGTAAAAAATGCTTACCAACACTTGAACGAACGGTTTATTGTTATTAGTGGGGATGTTTTAACTGATTTTGATTTACAGGAGGCGATTGATTTTCATATCTCAAAGAATTCTCTTGCAACGATTCTTTTAACCCGTGTCAAAACACCACTTCAGTATGGTATTGTAATAACAGATAAAGATGGAAAAATTGTTCGTTTTCTTGAAAAACCTTCTTGGGGTGAAGTTTTTTCCGATACAATTAACACTGGAATTTACATTCTTGAACCAGAAGTATTGGACTTAATTCCATACCAAGCGGAATTTGATTTTAGTAAAGACTTGTTCCCTTTAATGTTAAGGAATAAACTACCTTTGTATGGATTCGTTGCTAAAGGTTATTGGAAAGATATTGGAAATATCGATGAGTATCAGAACGGACAATTCGATGCATTGAAGGGTAATGTAAAACTGGAAATAAACGGAACTAAGAAAGACAACTTAATAATTGGCAATGGTTGTAACATTTCCCCTACAGCTAAGTTTTTTGGTAAAGTCGTAATTGGAAATAATGTAATAATAGAAGATTTTGCCAAAATCACCGATTCTGTTATAGGAAATTTCGTAAAAATTGGGAAAGGTGTACGACTTAAACGAACAACTCTTTGGGATAATGTTCGAATTGGAGACTTTTCGGAGCTTACTGATGATGTTATTTGTAGTGATTGCGTCATAGGAGATTCTGTTACAATTGCAGAAAATGTTTTTATTTCTGTAGGGTGTACAATTGGTAATAATGCTACACTTTCACCAAATATTAAATTATGGCCATTGAAGCATATTGAAGATGGTGCTACACTTTCGAGGTCACTCATACAAGAAGAAAAATGGCAAAGAGAATTGTTTACTGGTGCTCGCATTTCAGGGCTATCAAATCTCGAAATTCATCCTGAATTTGGTGCGAAACTTGGTATGGCAATCGGGATGACTTTTGGGAAGAATTCAAATATTATAGCCAGTAGAGACCCAGACCGAGTCTCTCGTATTATTAAACGTTCAATTACTGCTGGCCTTGCCTCTGTTGGTGTCAATGTTAATGATTTACAAACAACTTCAATTCCGCAGACTAGACAAGAACTTCGGACAGGAAAATATGTTGGTGGTATTCATGTTCGTCGTTCACCGAGAAATCCCGATAAAACTGATATTATTATTTTCAGTAGCGATGGTAGGGATATTGACCTTTCAAAAGCTAAAACTATCGAGAGATTTTTTTTCGGCGAAGATATTAAGCGAGTACATTATAGTGAAGTTGGTCAATTATTTTATCCAGAAAGAACCAATGAAATTTACATTAATCGCTTTTTAAATTCTCTTGATATTGAAGTAATTCGGAAAAAGAATTTTAGATTGTTGATGGATTATTCCTATGGTTTAGCATCTACTATTTTCCCAATCATACTTGGGGCATTGAATACCGAAACTCTTTCGCTTCACGACTATGTTGATGCTATTAAACATAGACCAATGCCCGAAGGGTCAATTATTGAAAATCCCGAAATATGTAGAATAATGAAATCATTGGGTTATGAACTTGGTTTCATTATTGAACCTGGCGCCGAAAAGATTTTATTGGTCGATAGCCGAGGTTTTCTTTATCCTCCTCAAAGATTGCTAACTATTGTAACCAAATTATTTCTTGAAACAAACAAAAACAAAGAAAATTATAAAATCGCTATAACCATTGTAGCACCAATGGAAATTGAAAAAATTGCGTCAGAGTACAATGTTGAAGTAATAAGAATTAAAAATTCTCATTCTGCTATGATGGAAGTTACCCGAGATGAATCTGTTAAATTCGTTGGAGGAGTTTGGGGAGGTTTCATTTTTACCGATTTCCTTTTTGCGAGCGATGGGATGTATTCTATTGGAAAGATTCTTGAAATGCTTGCTAAAACTGGATATACTGTTGAACAACTTGATGAAATGTTGCCCCGTAGATTTCAACATACTATAAGCGTTAATTGTCCTTGGGAACTAAAAGGAAAAGTTATTCGCAGAGCGATGGAATTTTCAGAAGCCTACGAAAGACAATTAGTTGAAGGAGTCAAAATTTTCAAAGATGGTGATTCAGTGCTTCTTTATCCCGACTTAGAAAAACCTGTTTTTTTAATCGTTTGTGAAAGTGATGAATATGAAAAAGCCGTAAATCTTGCAAAGAAATTCCAATCTTATGTTCAAACTTGGTTGCAAGAAGATGATTAATTTGGTAAAATCATGATTGGTTTTGGTTACGATTCTCATAGATTAGTAAATGGTAAAAAACTTTATCTTGGCGGGGTTTTAATAGACGAAAACATTGGTCCGATTGCTCATAGTGATGGAGATGTTGTTATTCATTCATTAATTGATGCTATTCTTGGGGCCCTTGGGGAAGGTGATATTGGAGAACTTTTCCCAGATACCGAGGAGAAATATAGAAATATAAGTAGCATTGTTTTGCTTAAAGAGATTATCAACCTATTAAAAACAAAAAATCGTTCAATTGTGAACATAGATGTAACAGTTGTTTTCGAAGGTAAAAAATTAGGTAACTTTAAACAACAAATTAAGGAAAATATCGCCAATATATGTGGAGTTCAACCTAATTTTGTAAATGTCAAAGCAAAAACAAACGAAAAAATGGGTTTTGTTGGTCGAGGCGAAGGAATTGTTGCTTTTGCAGTTTGCCAGATTGAGTAAATTAATTTTAATTATTTTTGTTTTATCGGTAAATATTTCAATTTCCGACAATACTTATCCCTTTTCTTTCTCTTCTCTTCATAGTTATTCTGGGGGAAGACTTTTTGTCTTTAAAGAAGGCAAAAGTTACAAATCAATTTTCATGAAGCCCACTTTCGGCGAGTTTTCCGAATCTGTCTTTTATTGGAACGGAATTAGTCGCGATACTGCCTATGGAATACCTACTGTTCCCCCCTCAATCGTAGCAGCAAAAAAATTCAAAGACAAAATAATATTTTTATCGAATGAATCAAATCGCGCTTTTGTTTCAGTGATGGATATATCTTTCAAAATCGAAAGTATTGCCGAACTTCATAATAACGATGGTTTTTTTTCTTTCGAAAAAGTTCATTTTGTTGCTGATACTAACAAAAATCAAATTCTTTTATTGATAAACGATTATCTTTATTTGATTTCAATGCAAAAAAATGGTATATATTGTGACTTTATTTCCAAGAGAATTTTAAGTGCTTGTTTTGTAGAGTGGTTACCCTACGATATTGCTTTTGTTCGATTCGAAGAAGGAAATGGCTTTTTGTACTTGCTAGATACTTTACGAAAAGAAAATATTATCTGTCGAGTGGACTTGAGCGAAGAACTAAAAGTTCAGCAATATTTTGATAAAATTATTGTTATCTCTTCTTCTAAATTTTACAATAGTTCTCTTTTTCAGATTTCAACTTTTCAACAAGGAATGAGTCATAAATTTTGGGTTGAGACAAGTCTTTCGCGCCTTTCATTAAATGCAGATAAAGATAGAGAAAACATATTTTATTTACGTAACTATGGAGCAGGATATCTACTTGTGATTTCGCAATTTAAAGATTTCCGAACGAAAGTATCGGAGCAGTATATTCAACTACCAGAAGAATTTTCAGAGCCATATGGGATTTTTATGATTGACAAAAAGATTTATTGTTTATTTAGAAACGGTATAACAGTAGTTGATTTCAAAGGGGAAATTGTAGCAAAGGACTTTTTTACATTTGGAGAGTTTTTCCCGGATAATATTGAAATCGAGAAAGTTGATAATTACTTGATTTTGACTTCAAAGTCGTATTCACTGATTCTCGAAGAAAAAAGTCATAAATTCTGGCTTTTGAGCCGTTTTGTTAAGAATTTTGGTAAAATCATTGTTCCAATAATACTTTTAGCAATTTTATTTTATGTTTTAAGGAAATATTATAAGCAAAAAAGACTACTCAAAGCATTAATCGAAGTTCCAACCACAGGGATTGTTTTTATTGTCGATAAATATGGACGTTTACTTGCCGCAAACAATAGCGGGAAAGAAATGCTTGGCATCACGGAAAGTGTTCCTTTGAATAAGGTCTTCAGTTATTATTGCACAAGAGAATATTTGAAAATGCTAAATGAACTTGTAGAAAAAATAATTTTAATTAGAGAATCTTTTGTTCAAAAAATTACATTTGTTAAAAATAAAACTGATTATGAGTGGCTTTTCACATTAATACCTTTGAAAAGTTTTACTGGAGGTTTTAAAGGTGCAGTAGTTACTGGAATTGATATTACTGAAGTTTTGGGTAGACAAAAATTGAGCAATTTAGCTCAGTTAGCCCATGATATGCAAACTAACCTTTCTACAATTCGTTTAAATGCTGAACAACTCGAGGTGAATGGTTATCCTAAAAATGATGAGAGAAAAAGGAAAATCATTCACCAGGTTGGTCTGCTTATGCAAAGGGTCCGAGACATTGTTACTGTTGGACGAGGAGAATTGGTTCGACAAAATGTTGATGCTTACGATTTGTGTTTGGAAGCAAGGATGGAGTTTGACGAAACTATGTTTCCTAATGTTGAGTTTGAATTAAATCTTCAGCATTTTGAAATCAATTGCGACAAACCTAAAATGATTAGGGCAATTCGTAATGCAATTGAAAATGCAATTAAAGCATTTCAAGGAAAGCCCGGACGAATCTCCATAAGCAATTGGAAAGACATTAGAAACGCTTATTTTTCTATAAAGGATAATGGACCTGGAATGGATAGGTCTATGCTTGATAAATTTCTTAAACCATATTTCACAACAGGTGGTACAGGAATAGGAACGATGATAATTCAACATGTTATTGAACTTCACGGCGGTAACTTAAAGGTTAATTCCGAAAAAGGGAAAGGAACAGAACTCCTCTTTATTTTACCATTGACCACATCTTCTCGTAAATCCAAAGCTGCACAAAAAGAAAGGAATGAAACTTGAAACTCGAAGAATTAAAAGGGAAAAGAATAGCCTCGGTAGACTTTGGTTTTAAAAGGTTCGGGGTTGCAGTATGCGACGAACTCCACATTTCCATCACTCCCTTGAAAGTATTAGATTATTCCTCGAAAAACTTCTGGAGTGAATTTTTGGATTTACTCGATAAAGAAAATGTCCAAGCCCTGGTTATTGGGTTTCCTTATAGAGAAGACAATAAAGAAACAGAAGTAACTTCTGGAATAAAAAAATTTTTGGAACATTTCAAAAGGTATTCGAAAATTTCTGTATTTTTGTTTGATGAGTCAAACTCTACTAAAAAAGCACAAAGATTGATGTTTGAGATTGGAAAATCAAAAAAGCAGAGAAAAAAAAAGGAAAACAAGGATTTAATATCAGCTGCCATTATTTTAAGAGAGTTTCTTGATGAATATAATTTATAACAACTGTGGTTTAAAAATGAAAAAGTTGATATTAATAAGCCTATTTTTCACATTTAATTTATTTGCTCAAACTGACTTTGATTTAAATTATATTAATGATTATAGAAGAATTTTTACAATTCAACCAATAGTTTATCCCACGCAAGAAGGAGATTCAATTGAAATTTATGTTCCATTTCGTTTTTCGTTAAATTATCTTACATTTGAAAAGAACTCAAAAGATTATGCACTTTTTGCCACGAGCCTTCTTGATCTTGTTTTTCGCGATTCTACGGGCGTTATTCGTAAAAGTGTTAATAGAGTCGATACTTTTTTAATTTCAAATATGGCAAAGGACTCGATTAATACAAGAGTGTTTGTCGACTTTTTTAAAGTTCGACTTCCATTTCAGAATTATTTTGTGGAACTTAGTCTGTTTGATAAGGGAAAGATTAAGGTAAAAACTATCTCAAAGTCAATCAAAATACTCAAATTTGGTTCAATGTATATATTCCAACCAATTTTTTGTTCTTTGTCAAAAAATAATCCAGACGGCTACCGGTTATCACTAAACGGTGAGAACCTTGACTTTAGGGAGCCGAACAAAAGAATTATTATTCCTTTATTTTCAAAGGATAAAATGGTTAAAATCACTGGTGAAATAAAATCTTTAGAGGAGCAAACTTATTCTATGCAATGGAAAAAGCCGATAACTTTCCAAATTTCTCCACAAATAATTTCACTAAAGCCTTTCAATGTTGTTATCAAAAGGGATAATTTAGAAATTCAATTTGAGCAAAAAACTTATAGTGCGGAAAATTCTTCACTATTTTTTTTCATAATTGAATTTCCCGAGGGTTTTGCCTACCTTCAAAGATATTCCCTGAAATTTTTTTCTAAAGATTTGATTAATGATACTGTGAAATTTGATTTCGGGATTTCATGGGATAATCCACCAATTTCACTAAGAAACATTCGATATGCAATAGATATAATGTATTACATTATTAGAGACGAAGAATATAAACAAATACTGGAAAAGCGAAAAGATGAACTTTGGACTGCTTTTTTCGATTTATGGAAGAAATTTGACAAAGAACCGAGTACAAAATTTATTGAAACAATGGAAGAATACTATCGCCGCGTCGACTACTGTTATTTTAATTTTCAAACAATTTATGAGCAGGATGGGGCACGAACAGATAGAGGAAAGATTTTCATACTTTATGGTAAACCATCGTATGTTAATCGCGATATGGATTTAAATGGCATCGTAACAGAAACTTGGGTTTACTATCGATTGAAAAAGAAATTTGTGTTTGTTTCGAAAAACAACAAATTCGAATTAAAAGAGATACTGAACATATAATGTTGTGTCTTTATAAAGACTTTTCAAATTATGATTACGAAATAGAAATCGATGGTGAGGAATTTCGTCATTTTCGTGCCTTAAGAGGTCAGAAAGGCAAATTGATTACAATTGTAAATGGAAAGGGGTTAGCCGCAATAGGTTATTGCAAGGAAATTACAAAACAAAAAGTAGTAATTAAAGTTAATAATTTTGTAGAAAAGTTAGGCGAAATAGATAAGCATATTTCTTTAGCCGTTGGAATACTCGACAACAAGGATAGATTTGAATTTGCTTTGGAAAAAGGTATCGAACTAAGAATTTCAAAATTTATTCCTCTTAAAACGGAATTTACTCAACGAAGACAAATAGATCAGGGAAGATTGGAAAGGAAAGCAATTTCTTCGATGAAGCAAACTGTTCGAAGTTATCTTCCCTCGATAACAAGTCCTACTGATTTTGATACCTTATTAAAAAACTTTAATGATTATGAAATCGTCTTCGTATTGGATAGATCTGGTGAACGCGAAATTCCTAAAAAAAATTTTGAAAGCATTCTAATTGTTGTTGGACCGGAGGGCGGTCTTTCGGAGAAAGAGACGAACCTTTGTAAAAAGAAAAGAAATACAAAAGTTGTTAGTTTAGGCGATTTTAGACTTCGTAGCGAAACTGCTGCCATATCTTTTCTTTCAATTTTAAACTTTCACCTTCTTTAAGACCTTTGCTAAATTTCAACCAATTGTTTTCTTTTCAACAATTCTTTTGTACAATAATCAACTTAACTGAATACTTTTCTTTTTATAATGATTTTGTAACTCATTGAAAAGAAATGACTTTTCAAAATATCCTATCTGGTATTTTTTTTGAATTTCCTTTTGTTTCTCAATAAGAAACTATGTTGAAATTGATTAAATACATTTTAATTATTTGTACCTTCATTGTTGTGTGTCTAAATCACACATATTCACAGCCAACTACTTCCCCTCCCGTAAGTCAACAATTTCAAATGCCGCAGGTTTCTCTTACAATCGGTAACAACGATGGTAAAGGAGATCTATCCTTAGGTATACAAATCCTGATTTTGATTACAATTCTGACCTTAGCTCCATCAATATTGGTAATGATGACTTGTTTTACGCGAATTGTTATTGTACTTCATTTCTTAAAACAAGCACTTGGAACCCAGACCCAACCTCCAAATCAACTTCTTGTGAGTCTTGCATTGTTTTTAACCTTTTTTGTAATGCAGCCTGTATTGGATAAAGCAAATCGGGAAGGAATTCAACCCTACCTTCGCGAAGAAATTAGTCAACAAGAGGCTGTAACAAAGATTTCAGAACCTTTTCGAGAATTTATGTTAAAATTTACTCGGCAGGA
This sequence comes from Ignavibacteria bacterium, assembly GCA_037440445.1. GTDB lineage: Bacteria > Bacteroidota > Ignavibacteria > Kapaibacteriales > UBA2268 > Naka2016. The sequence goes on along the minus strand of JBBIUA010000006.1, from coordinate 73,225 downwards.
AGACCTTGCCCTTTTTTTAAAACTGTCTGGCAAAGAAAGACCAAAAGACCCATCGGATTTATCTATATGGACAATTATCCCTGCTTATACACTTAGTGAGTTGCGTATAGCTTTTCAAATTGGGTTTTTGTTATTTGTTCCTTTCTTAGTTCTTGATATGATTATAGCAAGTGTATTAATGTCACTTGGTATGTTTTTATTGCCTCCGCAACTAATTTCATTGCCTTTAAAAATATTGTTGTTTGTACTTGTGGATGGATGGTATCTTGTCATAGATTCTCTTTTAAAAGGTTTAATGATTACATAGGTGAAAAATGAATGATATAATGGTTCTTAATCTCGTTCGAGACGCTTTCTATTATGTTTTATTAATAAGCGGACCTATTTTGTTGGTATCATTGGTTGTAGGTTTGTTGATTTCTATTTTTCAAGCTGCAACTACAATTTCGGAGCATGCTCTTCCGATCTTTCCAAAAATTATTGCTGTTTTTATAACAATTGTATTGCTTGTTCCTTTTATTATTGAAAAAATGAAAACTTTTACAGCCCAAGTTTTTAACTTAATTACCAATATTAAGTAAAATGGAAATCCTAAGTACTTTTTTGGATTTATACTTAGAAAAATGGATATTGGTTCTATTGGTTTTTGTAAGAATTACTGGGGTATTCATTATTTCACCAATTTTTAGATTACAAAGTATTCCAGTAATTTTAAAAGTTTTTTTTGCATTGGTGCTTTCTGTAATGATAGTTTCAACATTAAATATTAATGCGAAAATCGACCTTGAACTTTGGTCTCTGGTTTTTCTAATTCATAAAGAGCTCTTTACGGGTATGATAATAGGCTTTGCAATAAATTTAGTATTCTGGGGAGTAAGGTTTGGCGGAGGTATAGTAGATTACGAAATGGGCTTTTTTGCAGCAAGTCTTTTAAGTTTTTCCGAAACAACACCAACAATTTTTGGTGAATTTTTGGAATGGACTACCTTGATGCTTTTTTTTATCATCAATGGACACCATCAGATTTTTGAAGCATTGTTTTACAGTTATGCTAAAATTCCAATAGGAATGGGTAATCTTTCAAATGTAACTATGGTTGAATTGGCAAAATTTATGTCGATTATTACAATTATTGCTTTAAAAATTTCAGCACCAATTTTTGTTTCAACTTTTTTAATAAATCTAAGCCTTGCAATGCTATCCAGAATGGCGCCACAAACGAACATATTTATCATTAGTTTTCAAGTCAAAATTTTTGTTGCACTCTTAGTATTTTTCCTTTCTAATTCATTTTTTGTTTTTGCTGCTAAACAATTTTTGGAGATGTTTCAAAATCAAACTCTTAATTTATTGTTATCCATTGGATAATTCAAATGGCCGAAACACCAGAAGGAAAAGAGAAAACTGAACCAGCGACTCCGAGACGATTGTCTGAAGCTCGACAAAGAGGTCAAGTGGCTAAAAGTGTCGATTTTACGACTGCAGTATTGATAATTTTAGGAGGATTTCTAACTTTGCTTTATATAGGTGTTTTGTCACAAGGAATTCAAAACTTCTTCCAATTGAATTTGATTAATTCTTTCAATTTTAACATAACTTCAGAATCCATTGCAAGGTTGTTTTATGATGTTCTTCTTTTTTTGGCAAAGTTCTTGTTGCCATTGATTTTATTGGTTTTCATTTTTGTTGTTGTAAGTGAGATTTCTCAAGTTGGCTTACATTTAGCAACCAAAAAGTTTACCAAAGGTTTAAATTTTCGGTCAATCTTTAATCCCCTTGCAGGTATTAAAAGGATTTTCTTTTCCGGTCGAGCCTACTTTGAACTTGCAAAAAGTCTTGCTAAAATTTTTATACTGGGATGGGTAGTTTATTCTGTTTTGAAAAAATATATCGAATTAGATTTATTTCTTGTTGCAAAACCAATAAATAGTATTCCTCAATTAATGTTCAAAGTCACCTTTGAACTAATTGCTAAAGTTGGTGCAGTGTTTATTTTAATTGCAATCGCAGACCGTATATATCAAAAGTACCGTTATAAAGAAGACCTTAAAATGACTAAGGAAGAAGTGAAAGAAGAAGCTCGACAATCTGAAGGGGACCCAACAGTTAAAGCAAGGATTCGTGGTTTGATGCGTCAGAGATTAAGAAAAATAATACTAAAAAATATTCAAACTCGTGCAGATGTTGTAGTAACAAATCCAACACATTTTGCAGTTGCACTTGAATATAAACCATACAAAATGCCAGCACCTGTTGTTGTTGCCAAAGGGGTCGATTACATGGCTTTAAAAATTCGTGAAATTGCAATGGAAAATGGAGTTCCGATTGTCGAAGAACCACCTCTTGCCCAAGCTTTATATTATTCCGTTGAAATTGACCAAGAAATACCCGAATTTTTATTTAAAGCGGTTGCCCAAGTTCTTGCTTATGTCTATTATTTAAAAGATATAAGAAATAATAATTAGGAAATTGAACAATGGCAAAGGTCGAAGAATATATTAGAAGGAATTTTGGGAATAATATTCTTGGAAGATTTTTAATATATATTCTCAATAATAAGGATATCCTTCTTGCTCTTGGTATTCTAGTAATTGTAAGTCTATTAATTATTCCCCTTCCACCAATATTGATGGATTTACTTATAGCAATGAATCTATCTCTCGCAGTGTTAATTCTCCTTGTTTCGCTATATTTGAAAAACCCTTTAGAATTTTCATCGTTCCCAACTGTTTTATTAGTTACTACATTGTTTCGGCTTGGATTGAATGTTGCAACGACTCGTTTAATTCTAACTGAAGCCTATGCAGGAGAAATCATACAATCCTTTGGAACATTTGTTATTAGAGGCAACTATATCGTCGGATTGATAATTTTTATCATTTTGATGGTAATAAATTTTATTGTAATCATAAAAGGTTCCTCGAGGATTGCCGAAGTTGCCGCAAGGTTTACTCTTGATGCTCTGCCGGGTAAACAAATGAGCATCGATGCAGATCTTAATGCAGGTTATATTGATGAAAATGAAGCTCGGATTCGCCGGCAAAACTTAACGAAAGAAGCAGACTTTTACGGTGCAATGGATGGCGCCGCGAAATTCATCCGTGGCGATGCAATTGCAGGATTAATTATTACAGGAATAAATATTCTTGGTGGATTTGCCATTGGAGTTGCACAAAAGAATATGGCTATCACTGATGCTTTATCCACATATACTATACTAACTATTGGAGATGGGCTGGTTTCACAAATACCGTCATTACTAATTTCAGTTGCCGCGGGCTTTGTTGTTACTCGTTCAGCCTCTTCAGAAAAATTAGATATTGAACTTGGGAAGCAAATAGTAGGGAAACCAACAGCGATTTCGCTTGCGTCATTTGCAATGTTCGTAATGGCGTTTGTTCCTGGTTTCCCAACCATCCCTTTTTTAATTTTAAGTTTACTTACTGCGGCATTGTCTTATGTTCGACATAAACAAATCAAAAAGGAAGAAGAAGAAAGGCTTAGAAGGGAATTAACAGAAGTAGAGGTAAAACCAAAACCTGAAGAAACTCCTGTCGAAGAGTTACTAAAAGTCGATCCTGTTGAACTCGAACTTGGGTATAATTTAATACCTCTTGTTGATGAAACCCAAGGAGGTGATGTTTTTCGGAGAATAACAAATATACGGAAACAACTGGCTTTAGAACTTGGGATAATTTTACCTCCAGTTCGGGTTCGAGACAATTTAAATCTTGAACCCGAAGAGTATGTAATAAAAATTCGCGGAAACGAAGTTGGAAGGAACAGTTTACAACCAGGTATGCTTCTTGCGATGAATCCAGGTACTGCAAGAGGTGAACTTTCTGGAATTCACGTTACTGAACCTGTTTTTGGATTGCCAGCAACCTGGATTTCTAATGCGGAAAGAGAAAACGCCGAGTTAATGGGTTATTCTGTTGTCGAAGCAGCCACGGTTTTGATTACTCATATGACAGAACTACTAAAAAAGAATGCTGACAAATTGCTTTCTCGTCAGGAAGTTAAACGCCTTATTGATAATCTTCAACAAGATTATCCTACATTAGTCGGAGAGATTTCTCAAGAAAATCTTCCTCTTTCCATAATACAAAAAGTTCTTCAAAATCTTTTGAAAGAAGGGATACCGATTCGAGATTTGCCAATAATTCTCGAATCTCTTTTAGAATATTATAAAGTTACAAAAAATGTTGATGTATTAACTGAGTATGTAAGACACAATCTATCAGAAACAATTAAAAGGTTATATCAAGACCAAAATGGTATTATACATTGTATTTCTTTAAGTCCAGAAATTGAGCAAATGATATCAAATGTTTTGCAGACAAATGCACAAGCAACTACTATGCAAACACTTGGACTTTCGGTGGAAACTATTAAAAGAATACAAGAAAATTTATCGAAGGCAATTGATGAAATTACTTTGCTTGGATATTATCCAGTTGTAATTTGTTCTGCGCAAATTAGACCTTATTTTTACCGGATGATTAGAACACAATTTCCCATTGTTAGTGTAATTAGTTACACTGAACTACCACCAGATACTGAAATAGATATTGTTTCAACATTATCCGTATAACTACTTATTTTTTTGTTAATGACATCTTTTAATATAAGAGGGGTTCTTAGGATAGGTTATGAAAGATTATTATAAAATACTTGGGGTAAGTAGAACTGCAACACTTGATGAAGTTAAAAAAGCCTTTTACAGATTGGCAAAAATCTACCATCCTGATGCTGCTCGTGGTAATCCAAATGCTTTAGAAATTTTCTACGAGATCAATGAGGCATATCAAGTTCTTGGAAATATCGAAAAAAGATTAAAATATAGTCTGGAATATCAAAAGTTTATTACGAAAAATCGAAATGGAAAATCAAGGTAAAAAAGTAGATAATGTAGAACTCATTCGTCGGGGCGGCAGGACTTGAACCTGCGACCTTCTGCTCCCAAAACAGACGCGCTAGCCACCTGCGCTACGCCCCGTTTGTGTAAATGCAAAATTCGTAAATTTTTTTTAAATAATCAAACCTTTTTTATTAATTTAATTCTTCAATGTTGTTTAAACTTTATGCTTTTATATCCAAAAAATAGAAAGAAAAAAATTGTCTTACCAAGATATGTCAATGATTTGGATAAAGATCTGAAGTTGTTTTTAAACTTTTGTAAGCAGTTTCATGATGATGTAGATACTGAAATTTTGAAAAAAGCGTATTATTTCAATTATGAAGCAAGTAAACATAAAATAAGGAAATCTGGCGATCCCTTTTATCTTCATTCACTTGAGGTTGCTACTAATTTAATTAATTTCATAAGTTTCGATAATGTAATGGTCGCATCTGCACTTTTGCATGAAACTTTATCTTTGGGGAAAGATTCACCATTTGACTTGAAAGATATTGAAAGTGAGTTTGGGAAAGTAATTTCTGAAATTGTTGAAAATATTGCCAAGATAAATTCTGTAGAACATCAAGATACAAATGATATTGAATATTACCGAAGACTTATTCTTTCACTTTTAAAAGATATCAGAATATTATTGATTAAATTGGCGGATAGGTACCACGATATGCAAACTGTATCGTACCTTCGAAATGAAAAACAAAAAAAACTTGCAGAAGAAACAATGCAAATATATGTCCCTTTAGCCCACAGGCTTGGTTTAGCCTTGATAAAAAGCGAATTGGAGGATATGGCTTTTCGTGTTTTGGATCGTGAAAACTATGAATTGATTGCCCGAAAGTTAAACATGACCAAAAGGAAAAGGGAAGAAAGTCTTCAGGAATTTGTTGAACCGATAATACCTATTCTTGAAAGTCTTTTGAAAGAAGAATATAATGTGAATTTTGAAATTCACGGAAGAGTTAAACATATCTATTCTATATATAACAAAACAATATTAAGGTCTAAGCCAATAGAAGAACTGTACGATCTGATTGGCATTAGAATTATTTTAGATACGGATAATGCCCAACTTTGTTATAAAGTTTTAGAGGAAATATCCAAAGTTTATCAAAAAATAGATAATACATTTAAGGATTACATAAAGAACCCGAAACCGAATGGCTATCAATCACTGCATCAAGCCTTCCAAGTCCCAAATTTTTTAAATGCTGAAGTTCAAGTAAGAACTAAAATGATGGATGAAATTGCTGAGCGGGGTTTTGCTGCACATTATCGTTACAAATCGGGTTTGGTTTCTGCCGACTCGATACTTATGGACCCCGAGTTTGAGAGATGGACTAACGAAGTGAGAGAGATTCTAATGCAAAATAAGAAACTCACAGATGAGAAAATCTTCGAGGCTTTTAAATTTAATCTATTAACCGATAATATCTATGTTTTAACGCCTAAACACGAAGTGAAAGTTCTTCCGAAAGGTGCAACTGTACTTGATTTTGCGTATAGTATTCATACTGAAATTGGAAACCATTGTGTTGGAGCAAAATTCAGCGATGGCAGGTCCCATAGTGCTTTTGAAAAACTTAATAGCGGAGAGGTGGTAACAATAATTCAATCGAAAAGTGTTGAACCTGAAGATACTTGGCTAAATAATGTTGTTACAAGCCGCGCAAAAGCTGCAATCAAAAAATATCTTGCACAAAAACATCAAAAGTATGTTGATTTAGGGAAGAATATTTTTGAGGATATGTTGACTGAATTCGGATTGGAATCTAAAAGGAATTTATTTTTAAATAAACTTCTTAATATTTTCCTTTTTTTTGATATAGATGAGTTTTACACTGAAATTTTAAACAATCCAGATTTTAGAAAACATATTTCAACTTTGTTTCAACTTTATATAGATAAGTTAAAGAATTCTAAAAAGGTTCGATGGAAAGATTTAATTGAAAACCTTCCGTATGAAGTGAAAAATAATATTACAGCGAGAACTCGAAGTCTTTTTGAAAAACATCCAGAAAAGATAATTTTTTCAAGTTGTTGCTTACCTGTAAGAGGTGACCCTTCGATTGCAATTTTTAACCAATCTTATATTAAGGTTCATAAAAGCGATTGTAATTTCATTAACGATGACCTAAAGAATCCTAAGTCTTTTATTATTAATTTTAATTGGGATTTCATAAAACAGGATAAATTTTTCGCTTGTATAAAGATAAGTTCTTCAAAGTTTGACTTAATTTTTGACATTTTATCAAGTTATTTCAAAGAGGAGAATGAAATTGAAATAAGAAGGATAATAAAGGATGAAGGAAAAGATGGACAAGTTTCTTTAACTTTGTTCCTTTTGGTTAAAAACAAATCTTCACTTGATAACCTTGTTTCTTTTGTAAGTTCTAATACCAATGGAATAAATGTAGTTAGAAAAGGAAAACGAAGAGATTGACATTAATAAAAAGTATATTTATAAATGTAATATTCTGATATGCCCGCTGGATAAAAAGTGTGGATTTCACTGGTTATGAGACCAAAATTATTGTAGAAAAAACTAATATTTTCAAATTCATCTTTTTCAGAATAATGAATAATGAGATTTATATTTTGCTTTCGAAAATCATATGCAAATTCTTCTATCACTTGAGAAAAGGGTTCGAAATTATTTGATTTAATAACTTTTAGTAAATCTCCATTTGGACTATATTCATATTGGAAAATCACTTCGGAAATATTCTCCTTCGTAATTTCTACTTGCGATACTAAATTACCTAATGAATCATAAGAAAATTTTATGATTTTACTTGTATCGCCACTTTGGTTGAGGAAAATAGATTTTATTAGTTTGTTTTTAGAATTAAAATAATTTATTTTTTTTATATGGGAGTCTAATTTATTGTCTTGGTTGTAATAATTAACATCAACAATCGACAAATTGTTATTTGGATAAAAATAAATTTGCACAAGATAGTTTCCATTGGAAAAAAATTGGGTAAATCTAATTAAGTTTCCTTCTTCATCAAATTCCTTTAAGAACACTTTTCTCAAAATTTTCCAACTTGAATCCGTTTGAAACTTTACGATAGTATGAACTTTGTTTGAAGGGATTTGTATTGGATTTTCCTTGCAGGAAAGTACCAAAACAATCAAAAATAAAATTATTATCTTTTTCATAAGATATAATTTACAATTTTTTTTTCAAAGAAATTATGATTTTCTCTTCTTTTAGAAAGTCAATAAGTTGAGAATATGTTTTGGATTTTGAAAGAAGTTGCAAATTCCCAAAAATTCCAAGAAATTCGCGTGCGCGTGAAAGTGCTACATTCAATTTCCTGTCAACTACATAGTCTTCAGATAATCGGAGTAAATTAGAACTTAACTGAACTTGGTAAATGTTGTTAAACGGGAGGGAAAGTAAAATAATTTCTCTTTCTGAGCCTTGGAAACGTTCTATCGTATCAATAGTTACTATTTTTTGCAATTCTGGTGGTAAATGTTTGTAAATTTCAGAGTTTTGAACTCTGAAAGGTGATACTACTCCAAAAGTATCATTGTTAATAATTTCAGAAAAATTAGTGAAACAATCAATCAAAATATCCACTATTAGTTTAGTATGGTATTTATTAGATTTAGATGAGCCATCGAGAGGAAGGTCGAAAAAAATTACCCTTTTTGCTGGTTCAAAATCGAACTTTTTAGAAATAAATTTGATTATATGTTCTACACTTTCATTTGCAATTCTATTTTGACCTGTTTGAATTTTACTTTCATAGAAAAGTTTATTTATTGGTTTAAGAACTTCTGGATGCATTCTGTATTGAACATTTAATGTTGAAAAACTAAACTTCCAATTATTCTTTTTCATTTTTGATAGAAGAAATTCAAAGTAAGATATACAGAGGTCTTTAAATCCAAGTTCATTAATTAATTGGTCTTTTACTTTTGTTTGGTAATTTTCTTGCAAAGAAACAGCTGGCAACTGTTTCTCATCACCAATGAGAATAAATTTATCAACCTCAGAAATTATTCCAGCAAGATGGTGAAAAAGTAATTGTGAAGCTTCATCAATTATTGCAACATTGAATTTAGTGATTCCGAAAATTTCTGAGTTTGACAAAAATGAATGTGCTGTTCCCAAAAATATTCGGCAATTATTTATTCTATTTTCAAGTTCTTGCAATTCCAATTCTTCTAATAAATATGGAAGTAAATTAGCCTTAAAATCTGAAGATTCTTTTGTTCCTATTCTAATATATTTTCCTCCCAAGTTAGTATTTTCCATTAAAGAAACAATCTCGTCAACAGCACGATTAGTATAGGCACAAATCAAAACCTTGTTTTCAGTATGGTAATAGTAATATTCAATTAATTTGAAAATAATATTTCTTGTTTTTCCTGTCCCAGGGGGTCCTACAACTAAGAAAAATGGGTAAAAATCTATGGCAGATTTGACAATGTAATCGTATTTGGATACAAGTTTGAATTTTGCATTTTCCTTCTTGTATGGAGGTAAGTACCCAAGAAGATAGTTGATTTTTTCCTCCGGAAGTTGGATAAATTTAAACAACGATTGAAACAAGTAGCGATGAGTTGATTCAATGAAGTCCTCTTCAATTATCCATCCATCAGTCTTGTTTAAAAGTTCTAACGAAGAAAATTTGTTTCTAAGCGACACACTAACGTACTCATGTTCAATTGTTTTTATTGTGCCTTTTAATAACTCAAAAGAATGTTTATTTTTAATATTTGCTGGATTATAAACAACAACAGGGTCTCCTTTTCTTAGTGCGCATAAATTGTTTGCTGAATCATTTCGAGAAAAGTGTAAATAGAAATGTTCCAAATCTGATAGTTCCAAATCAAGTTTAAGATTTGCTAAAATAGTTTGCTTATCTTGCTTTTCTTCAATACTTAAACTCCACAATGTAGATTGAGAGGTATTGGAGAAATTTGTAAGAAAATTTCCAATTTTTTCTAAACGAATTTCATTAATTAGGAATTTTACATAATTAAGAACTAAATTTTTCACCTCGGGTTTAAGTTGATAGAAAATCTCTAATATTAGGTTATTTGAGGAATTAGAATCTTCAAAATGCTTTACAACTTTTTTTAAAGAATCAAAAATCGAAAATTTGCCTTTTGCAAGTTGAGTTTCTAACAAATAAATCCAATTTCGAACCTTAATAAATTCTCGTTTCAAGTTTAAATCGTTTGTTGCTTCGCGCAATGGTTTTTCAATGTCTTTTGAGTAAAGAATCATAGACGACCCCTCTCTTTCAGGGAAAGCGGAATCGGCAAGCAAATTGTATCCAATGGTTTGTGCATAATGAGAATGCCACATTGGAACGTAGAAAATAGTTTTATCTGTAAGTTTGAAAGCAACATTACCATTTGGTGGATTGCCTGATTTTAGTTCAATAATTGTTTTCCACTTTGGATTACTTGAACTTTCCAACAGTAAATCCATTCTTCCAATTAAACCATAGATTGCGCTGAAAAAAGTTGACTCAATCTTGAAAGTAAAGTTCTTTAAATTTTTAGATATTTTTTGTAATGTGCGGTAATGAGGTTCCAATTCTCTTTTTAATTCAGAGAAAAGTTCTGGGAATTTCTTTTTTAATTCTAAATAAACAATTACTCTTTTTTTGATAGAAGAGTCCAAAAGTGATTCAAAACTACTTTCAGGTTCTATTAGTAATTCATCAAAGAATTGGTTTACTAAATTTCCAATAAAAGTGTAAAAAGTATTATTTTTCTGGAAGAATTTGTTGATAAAATAAATATAAGCATTTGTTCCTTTCTGAGTAAAGCACTGAGCAATATCGGTAATGTCGTATAGATAATCTGGTTCAATAATAATCAAACTTTCAAAATTTGTGCAAAATTTATTTCCATCAATTTGTTTTAAATTAATACAATTTAAAGTTGTGCCGATTTTGACAATTTTAGGGATTTCTTTCCATTTAAAAGAACAATTGATTTCAATTTTTTCTAATCCATTATGACATATAATAATGTCATTTTCGGGAATAGTTAAATCGACAACAACTTGGTGAAAAGACACGAGTTCGTTTTGATTACCAAGGTAACAATCTGATATAAATTTAATTTTATCACTGATTGTATAATTATTTTTTAAAGGTGTATATGGCAAAGTTATATCATAAAAAAAAGAAAAAATGTCAATCAAACAATTATAAAGAAAATTGAGGTCTTCTTTGGCAAATGCTTCGTTATATAACGTAGAAAAAACTTTATTTAAAAACAAAAGATTTTGCTTAATGTTTTCTGGAACTGAATGATTATGAATAATAAAATAAATTCGTGAATAATTGGAGGGAAAAACTTGTGAATTATTTTGAGTCAAGTCATTGATTAAATCATAAAAAGCTATTTTTAAGTTATTAAATAGAGAAAAGGATAGTTTTTTACTAAACTCCTGACTTTCATCAGAAAGAATTTTTTGAATATCTTCTAATGTTGAGAAAAAAGGTGGAGCATTGAGCATTTTAAGTTTCAGGTCGGATATCTTTTACACGAAGTTGAAATTGTGTTTGAGTTCCAGAAGAAACTTCTTCGAGAATAAATACTAATGAAAAAGGCTTGTCATTTTTCAAGTATTTAATTTTATCACCAAGGTTTTGTCCAACAGCATCTATTTCAAAGAATATGTTCCCGCCGTTGATATTAATAGGTTGCAGAGCTCTAAAACGGAAGTTGTTTCCGCCAAAAACCTTAACTCCATTTTTTGAAAAAACACCCCGAGAAAGAAAAACAGGTTTGTTGTTATCAAATCCAAAAGGTGCGAATAATTGAAGATATTGGAAAAATTTGGGAGAAAGTTCAGAAAGGCTAATTTCGGCATCAATTACTAATTCAGGAATGAGCATTTCTTTAGTAATGTATGTATGAGCAACAGAATCAAAGCATTCAATGAATTCATTCAGGTTTTCTAATTTCAAAGACAAGCCTGCTGCGTGCTTATGACCCCCAAATTCTTCGAGCAAATGCGAACATTCTTTTAATGCGGAATGTATGTCAAAATTAATAATACTTCGAGCAGAACCTTTAGCAGAATTATTCATAGTTGTTAGAAGGATGGTTGGAAGGTGGAACCTATCGACCAATCGGGAAGCAACAATTCCAATTACTCCAGCATGCCAGTCTTCTTTATGAAGCACAAGACACCTGCGTTCTTTTTGTGAAAGGAAGTTTTCTGCCATCGGAATAGCTTCTTCGAAAGTCTTTTCGTCGTAATAGCGTCGCATTCGGTTATCTTGTTCTAATTGTTGAGCCATCTGAAAAGCAGCAATTTCGTCCTTTTGTATCATCATTTCGACAGAACGCATTGCATCCCCGAGTCTACCAGCGGCGTTAATTAATGGAGCCAGGGAATAAATAATATGAAGTGATGATAAATTTCCTGGAGTTAAATTAGTACAATGCAACAAACCTTTAATGCCTGGTCGGGGTTTATCATTAAGTAATTTCAAACCATAATAGGAAAGAATTCTATTTTCATCGATAAGAGGCACCATATCTGCAGCAGAGGCAATAGCAACGAAATCAAGGTAAGAGAAAGCTTCCTCTTCGATCCCTAAAGTCTTCGCTATCGCGTGAATCAATTTAAAGACAACACCACAGGCAGCAAGATGTTTGAATGGGTAATTACTGTCAGGCAATAAAGGGTCCAATATAGCATAAGCATTTGGCAACTGAGGACCGGGTTCATGATGGTCACAAATAATTGTATCAATACCCAGAGACTGCGCGTAATTGATTGCATCGACGCTTGTAATCCCTACATCAACAGTAATTATTAGAGTAAACCCGAGTTCCTTTATTTTATCGACTGTTTGGGGGATAATTCCATAACCTTCTTGAAATCTATCAGGTATATGATAACTTACATTACCACCCAATTTACGAAGGAATTCCAAAAGCATTGAAGTACTTGTAGTGCCATCAACATCGTAGTCACCATGAACAATAATTTTTTCTCTGCTTTTGATAGCTTGCAATATTCGATTAACAGCCTTATCCATATCTTTAAGAAGGAAAGGGTCATAGATTTTATCTAGGGATGGGTGAAAAAACTCTTGAACCTTTCGAGGTGAATCAATTCCTCGCGCAACAAGAACTCTGGCGAGTCCTTTGGGAATTTTAAAACTCCCAGCTATGTTTTTAACGGTGGACTCGTCTGGTTCACCGCGCATTTTCCATAAATATTCTGACATATTTTCCCAGTACTTTTCATAACTACTACAAAATTACAACTTTTTTATTTAAACACAAAATTTTTTGTGTAAGAAAATTATCAGTGTCAAAAAATTTACACACTTTTATTACTTTTCCTTTTTATAAATTTAATTTTTTGTAGTTATACTTATGGAAAATGAAATTTTTGGCGAACTATTTGATGTAAAGAACGAACCCGAAATTAGTTCGAAAAAAAAGAATCGCATCCTTGTAAAAGAGAAAAAAATCATCGATGCTCAAACTACAGAGGGGATAGTTGTTACCTCGAAAGGCAGGTATTTCTTTGTGGAAGATATTTTTGGAAACAAACAATACAAATGCATCATTTCAGGTTCAATTCAAGTTGAACATCCACATAAGTCATTAGTAACGGTTGGGGACAAAGTAAAAATTACTCTTCATCAGGCTAAAAAAGATGGTGAACAACTTGGAAAAATTGTTTTCGTGGATGAACGAAAAACTTTTTTCGTAAGAAAGTCTATTCGTGGGAATTTTGAAGATGTTATAGCTTCAAATATTGAACAGGTTTTAATCATTTTATCTGCAAGCAATCCACCCTATAATAAAAGAATGCTCGATAAAATTCTAATTTCTTGTGAATATGGGGGTTGTAGCCCAGTTATTTGTATAAATAAAAAAGATTTGGTGGATGAGAAAGAGATTAAATCGGACCTTGAAGTTTATGAAAAAATTGGATACAAATTAGTTTTGGTTTCAGCAAAAAATGGTATTGGTTTAGAGGAAATAAAAAAGATTATCAATGGAAGTACAACTCTTTTTGTGGGTGTTTCGGGCGTTGGAAAATCCACCTTGGTTAATAAACTGTATGGGAAAGAAATCCAGAAAGTGGGTAATTTAGCTAAAAATTTAAGAGGAAGACATACAACTACATCCTGCGTTGTGCTTAAATTTGATGAAAAGACAAGAATTATTGATTCACCAGGGTTTAAAGAGTTTGATTTATACGGAATATCCAAAGAAAATCTTCAATTCTATTTTCCCGATTTTGAAAGATATTTTCAAAAATGTAAATTTCAACCTTGTACTCATACTCACGAACCTGGATGTGCCGTTAAGAATGCGGTTCAAAAGAAAAAAATTTCATTCGACAGATATTTTTCTTACTTATCTATTGTTGAAAATCTTTGATTTTTATTAAATTACTTTGTAAATTTTTGTAGGCTTGAAAATGAAAAAATGTTACGGAGTTGCCATCCTTATTTTGTTTTTTATACAAAGTATTTCATATTCACAATATTGGATGAAAATTCAAAACCTTCCTGCAAATTTTGCAAATAATTATTGGTTAGATGTTTATTTCCATCCACAAAACCCCAACTATGGGTGGGTTTGTGGATTTAACGGAATGATTATTAGAACAACAGACGGAGGGAATACCTGGCAAGGTTCAACTGTAAATGCATATCATCTTGAAAGTGTACATTTTCCATCTCTTCAAATTGGCTACACTTCGGGTGTTGAAGGCATTTTTAAATCAACCGATGGTGGAGCCACCTGGTTTGATGTTACTCCTGTAGGAACCAGGGATACCACTTATTTCTGGGGATGTTATTTCTTGAATCCTGACTATGGCATTCTTGTTGGTGATGGCTGCAACGGTCGTTATCAACATTTTTGGTTAACTACAGATGGTGGTTCTTCTTGGAGTGTTTTTATTGCTCAAGAAGATAATACGGGAATGACAGATGCGATTTTGTATCCGAATGGAATTGGATTTGCAAGCAGTAGCGGTAAAATCTGGATTACCTCTGATAGCGGTCGCACTTGGCAAGTGTTTGCAAATGTTGGTCCTAATTTGTGGCAAGAAGAGATAACAAACATTGGGTCCTCTTTTTTAGTTCCATATTCAGGAACAAGTTGCACTGGTGGAGGAAACGACGGGGGAGTAAGGTTTACTACAAATAATGGTGCGACTTGGCAAACTTTTCGTACCGGCGTTCCAATGTTTGGAACGTTCCTTATCGACAACTTAAAAGGTTGGGCTTGTGGTTATAATACAGAGGTATACTATACTTCGAATGGAGGTGTTAACTGGCTAAAGAGAAACTGCGGTATTAAAACTGGAAATTTGGATGACCTTTGGTTTATTAATGAGAATAATGGGTGGGTAGTTGGTGAAGGTGTTTATAAACTTGTTAATCCAAAAGGAGAGGTTAACAAGAATTCGTTGAATTTTGCAGAGACTTGCGTTGGTGATGTTCGTTACGATACAATTTGGGTAAGGAATTATAATTTTAACGATGTTAATATTAGTATTTCATTAACATCTGGAAATAATGATTTTCAAATCATTTCACCTGGTTCTTCTGCTTATATTCAATCGTGCGACTCTGTCCGTATAGTCATTATGTTCCGTCCTACATCGGAGGGGAACAAAACTGGTCAAATAGAAATTATTTACCCAAATCAAAATCAAATTGTTGTGAACTTGTTTGGTAAAGCAATCGAACATAGTGCAACAATTATTGATTCGATAATTGTTATACCACGAGCTAAGGTTGGTTTTAGTTATAATATACAAGCAAAAGTTTCGGTGAAAACAACCAATGAATTGGTTGAATCAATTGTTCCATTAAAAAATAATCCGGATTTTAGGATATTAACTAACTTGCCTTTTCCATTGAATTCTTTGACTAATAATGCTCTTCAATTCGAGGTTTTACCCCAAGATACAGGGTGGCGGGAGATTACTTATAAAGTCAAATTTTCTCCTTGCGACACTTTTCAGATAATTAAAATTAGAGTATATGCAACATCTCCAATAATAAATGTTGATTCTTCATTTAATATCGACTTTTATTGTAATACATTTCCCATTTATATCCCAATATCTAATTCTGGAAACGATACTCTTTTTATTCACAAACTTTTATTTAGCCCCGCAACAACAAAATTGCAAATTTCAGGATGGACTTCCGGAAATAGTCTAAACAATAACTTTATTCTACCTGGATTTTCCGATACATTAGTAATATTAATTAATCCAGGTTTTCTGGGTACTTTCTCAACAAACTTAATTGTTGAAAACAACGACCTTCGTTTGCTTGGAAATCCTCGAAGCAATTTACGAATAAGTATTAATGTTAGAGTTTTTGATGCAACTTTAACCCTTTCCAGTAGCGAGATAAATTTTAATGAAGTTTGTGTTGGTGACACAATTTGGAATAAGTTATTTGTTCGAAATGAGGGGAATATTGATGAACTTGTAAAATTCTTTCAAAAAAATAGTTCTGTATTCTTTGTCAACAAAACTCAACCTTTCAATTGCCCATATAATAATGATAGTGTTGAAATAAGAATTGCATTTGTACCAAAGCGAAGGGGTGTTTTTTCGGATACAATTGTATTTTATGGTTTTAACTGCAATGATACTATAAAAGTAATTTGCTATGGTAAAGCAATTAAAACAAAAATATTTTGTGAACCCTCCACATTTAACATCAGAATTCAAAAAGGGACATTATTTTTACAAACTTTCCTACTTTTTCAGTCAGGTGAAGATAGCATAAAAAATCTTCAAATCCAATTCTTTGGTGACTTTGCAAATCTTGTAGAGAGTTATAACATTACTGGAACAATACTTCCAAATTTCACCGATACTTCTGAAATACAAATTGTTTTTAAAGGGAAAGAAAAGGGAAGGTATTCTGGCCAAATCGTTGTTACAATAGATGGAGTTTGTGACACCGTTATTATTATTCCTATAAATATTGAGGTAATCGATAAGTTATTAATAATAGAACCTTTGGAAGTGGTTTTTAATGATATTTTTTGCAATCCTAAAACTCAAGTTCAATTAATTTCACTATACAACCAAAGCGAGATACCTGACACAATAAGAAATATTACTTTTTTACAAAAGTTTAATCAATTCAAAATCGAGGATATGCCGAATTTACCAATTGTAATTAACCCAATGGACTCTTTTACATTGCAAATTTCATTTACGCCGATGTTTCCAGGTAGTGATACAGCATTGGTCTTGTTTGAATTTGATGATACAACAAGAAATAAAAGCATTCCGATGTTTGCTTTCTTTGGGTATTCTAAATTAGTTTTGAGCAAAAAATATATAGATTTTGGCCAAATGGAATATTGTCAAAATCCAAGTGGCGAAAACATTTCCATTTTGAATAATGGAAATATTGAAGATTCCTTAATTATTGCAAGACCCTTTAAAAATTCACATTTTCAAGTTATTCAGAGTAAAAGTAAAATCTCGGGTTCTATCCTTGATACAATTAACTTATTTATTGATTTTACTAATCCGAAAGCAGTTGGAAACTATATTGATACTTTGGTTGTTGGGTTTGCAAATTGTGTTCAGTTCGATACTATTATTGTTACTGCTACCATTATTGAACCGGTCTTTTCCATTAGTCCAGAAAACATAGATTTAGAAGAAATATGGGTTGGTAGTAGTAAAAGCGGTAGTTTTGAGTTTACAAATTCCAACTCTTTTCCTTTAATTATTTCTTTGTTGCCTGTTTCATTTGATAATAACCTTTCATTAGATTTTGATACAATCTTTTCCCTAAAAGGAAATGAAAAAACCTTATTAATGTTTAAAATTAATGCTAATAAGGTAGGTGAATTCTTCGACACTTTATGTTTCAAGATTATGGCAAATTGTGAATATGAAAGATGTGTATACATTCATTATAAAGTTCCAGAAGAGGAATATTTCTTAACTTATAAAGTAGGAAAATACATTGCTAAGCCTGGGGATGAACTTACAATAGAAATAGAAAACTTAACTCCTACAAATCTTTTAAAATTAGATACACTTGAAATGTCTCTTCAATTCGAACAATGGCTTTTTTATCCAGTTTCATGTTCGACTTCAGATGGTGAAAGCTTACAATATAATTGGCTACAAAATGAAATAAAATTTTCGTTTTATTACCCTATTTTGACTAAAATAATAAATACTGGAAAAACTATCCAATTATATGGAAAAGTGTTATATTCATTTCCTGATTCATCAGTTTTACATTTGGCTATAAATAGTTATCAACCTAAAAAGAAAATTAACTTTTCTTTAATAGATGGTTTCTTAAAAGTGTATCCAGTATGTGCCCCTGTGGGTTCAATGCATCTTGAAATTATTCCAACCTTCGAAGTTTTAGGTATAACATACGAGGAAAATAGTTATTCAATTGTTGTTTATTCCGACCTTCCGCAGACTGCTGACTTACATTTATTTGATATACTTGGAAATTTAAAAGGCGTTGTAAAAGGTTTTGAACTTGAAAGTGGAAAGAACATTATAAAATTAAACAACATTTTTGAACATTTCAACGAATCGTTCGTTGTTGTTAGTAATGGAATTTCGAGAAAGATAACGTTCGTACCCCCATTTTAATTAAATATGGAAATTTACATAGGAACTTCTGGGTGGAGTTTTCAAAATTGGGTTGGTATTTTATATCCTGAAGGATTACCTCAATCAAAATGGCTAAATTTCTATTCAAACTTTTTTAATTGTGTTGAGGTTAATTCAACTTTTTACAGACTTTTTCAACCAAAAACATATTCCCTTTGGTCCAAAGCTGTACCGAATGAATTCAAATTTATAATTAAAGTTCCACAAACTATTTCACATACGAAAAAGCTAGTTAACGTCAAAGCAGATATAGAAGAATTCATTTTAAACATTGAGATTCTAAAACCAAAATTAGGTCTATTGCTTTTGCAATTGCCTCCTAACTTTAATTCACCTCCTGAATATTTATATGAAGCTCTAAGTCTGTTAAAATCTTTAGGAGATGTGGCAGTTGAATTTCGCAATAATTATGCTTTCGCCGAAGATGTTCTAAATGTACTTGTAAAGGAAAGATGTACATTGGTGAATCCAGATTCACCCAAATTCCCTTTAGAATTAAGGTTGACGGATGATATCTTATACTTTCGTTTACATGGTAGAACAGTCTTACATAAATCCTCTTATTCCAATAATGAATTGGAAGATATTTCAGCATTAATAAAAGGAGTTAATGATAGAATAACAAAAGCCTATGTGATTTTTAATAATGGAGTTTATGGAAATTCAATCCATAATGCCATCAAATTACAAGAACTTTTGGGGCTTAAAGTTCAAAAAGTTACACTTTTACCCAAATATACCCAAGGATTGGGTCTGTAGTATTATGTGAGATTATCATTTGGATAGTTTTTTCGTTTAAAACTTTCCCTGCTGGGACAAGTTTTAAACCTGAATAAGAATATATGTCGCGCGAAACGATTAGTCCTTCCTTTAAATCTTGCAATTGCAAAGGCTTTTCATTAATGCTTCCCGCTAGTTCTCGATATTCGAGAAGAAATTGTTCAAGAAATAAAACAACTCTTGGATCATAAAGTCTTCGTGAGTTTTGTTTTATTTTCTCAAGAGCATCATCAGCAGACAATTTTTTATAGAATCTCAATTCCTCAAAATCAAGAACAACTCTAATAATTCTTGACTCAGGTGGAATTTGCCAAGATTGTAGTTTTTCGGGAATTCCACTACCATCAAAATTTTCCCAGATGTGGAAAATAATATTTGCAACTTTTTCAAGAGTTCCAATGTTACTTAGCAATTCCTTTGCTTTTATAGGTACTTGACACATAAGTTGACTTGTTGGGCTTCCATCTGTTAATACAGGTTTATCAATAAGTTCATCTGGTAAGCATAGTTTTCCTACATAAACAAGATGAGATGAAAATTCTATATCTTCAAGCTCATCTTCACTGAAATTTTCCGTTAGTTTTGCAATCCAAACAGAACCAGTTGCGACTTTTTGTACAATTTCACCGACCGATGGTATCCTCAAAGTCAAAAAGCGTACTGCCAATTCTTTGGTGTCTTCAATTTGTCTTTCAAGGGCTTGTGCAAGTTCATTTAAAACTTTATTTTCTTCGAGTACTTTCTTTTGAAGTCGCAAAATTCTAATTCCAGAGCGTAAATGGGCAATGAATTCTTCGTATTCTATAGGCTTATTGATAAAATCGTCCACACAAGTTTCAAGTGCTTTAATTTTTAATTCTTTATCGACATATCCAGTAATTAAAATGTAGTAGATTCCTCTAAGTTTTGGAATGAAGCGCACCTTTTTACATAATTCTAATCCATTAATTTCGGGAATATCATAATCTGCGATAACAATATCTATCGGTTGTTTTTGAATAATATCCCAAGCTTCTTTACCATTGACTGCGATTAGCAACCCAGCATTTGGAAATGCTTTTGTAAGGATTGCTCTGATATTTGCTATTGTTGGTTTATCATCATCAATGACCAAAAAGTTTAATGTATCCATAGGCTTATTGCTTGGTGTAGTTTTTAAGAATGTCCTCAGTACTAATGTTTTTAATTAAAATAGTTGTTCTTCTATTACTAAAATCAAAAGGGTTTTCAGGATTTTTTAGTTTCTTATCTGCAAATCCTGTGACCTTTACAATTTGACCTTCCCACAAACCGTTTTCTTCGAGAACTTTTCTAGCGGCGTTGGCTCTGTCGGCTGAAAGTTCCCAATTCGTATAACCTGATTGCTTAGAATATTGTCGACTATCAGTATGACCTTCAACTTCAACAAAATTTGGAAGTTTGCCAATTTCTTTGGCAAGTGTAGCAAGCAATTCTCTCGCAGCTGGTTTTAATCTAGCACTTCCAACTTCAAAAAAAACAGATTCCTGGGATTCAATAAGTTCAATTCTTAACCCTTCTTTCGTTGATTCAAATTGAATGGATTTTAACATCTCTGCAAGATTTGGATTTTTAGTTGAAGCCTCGGAGAAAATTTTCTGAATTTCCTCAGCTGTTGATTTTACTCTTTCAAGTGCTTTAATACTATCCTGCAATGCCTGTTTTTTAAGCTTTTCGGTTACTTTTTCTGCTAAAGTATCTTGTTGTTCTGGGGGTATGAAAAAAGTAAACTGATGCTTTTCTTTACCTTCCCCTTTACCAGATTCAGGATTTTCGAAGATATCGATTTTAATGGGAACTGTTCTTTTCCCAGTGATAAAATTAAAAGCACCTGGGTCTTTAAAATAGGCAGATACCATTTGTCGAATTTGCTCGCTTTGTCCAAGTATCCACATAACTATGAAAAAGGCCATCATAGCCGTGACAAAATCGGCGTAGGCAACTTTCCAAGAACCTCCATGAGGAGCATGACCAAGGTGGACCTTCTTCTTTTTTATTATTATTGGTTCTTCTTTATGTTTTTTTTCTTCTTCTTCCATTATCTTCCATCCGATTTATTTAGAGTTAACGAGCTTGCTTAATTGCTTGTTCTGTTTCTTGGAACGAAGGTCTATTTTCGGGGTCTATAGAGCGGCGACCATACTCAATAGCAACCGAAGCTGGTGCCCCTTTTGCAAAAGCGAGCAACGCAGCTTTGATAACGTGAAGATACTTCATTTCCTTTTGCACAATTTTATTCATTATTGAAGCAGTCGGTCCTATTATTCCATAACACATCAAAACACCAAGAAATGTACCTACAAGTGCAGATGCTACGTGATGTCCAACAGCTTCAGCACCTTCGGATACTGAAGCCATTGTAACAATAATACCCATAACTGCAGCAACTATACCTAAACCTGGGAATGCTTCGGCTAAAGTTTGAAGTGACTGAGCTGGAACTTGTTCTTCCTCTAATATGTTCTCAATATCAATATCCATAAGCTCTTCTAAGTCGTGGGCAGGGACGCCACCACTTAAAACTACTTTAAGAGTATCAGTAAGGAATTCGACAGCAGGTTTATTTGCAAGAAATGTTGGATATTTAGAAAAAATTGAACTTTGTTCAGGATTTTCGATATGTGATTCAATTGCAATTAAACCTTCTCGTTTAGCAAATTGGAACAATTCATAAAGGAGTTGAAGTAATTCAATATAGGCAGTTTTGTTAACTTTTGCCCCCTTCATTGTTCCTAATGCACCAGAAATGATCTTCTTTAATACAGGTAAAGGATTTGCAATAAGCAAAGAACCCAAAGCTGCACCACCGATAATGATATACTCGGCAGGCACAATCAATGCAAGTGGATTACCTCCAGCTATTATCAAACCTCCAACAATTGATACAAGTACAACTACAACACCAATAATAACAAACATACCCTAACCCTTATTTATTTTTTTCTATTTCTTTCAAAACTTCTTTATTATTTGGGTCGATTGAAACTGCTTTTTCAAAGTACAATTTAGCATTTTCGTTCTCACCTAATGATTTTAAAATCAAACTAAGATGAAGGAATGGTTCTGCTCGACTGCTATCTATTTTTATAGACTTTTCAATGCAATTCCGAGCTTTTTCATACTCCCCAATTTTGTAAAAATACCATCCATAAGTATCCAAAAAGTTGAAATTATCAGGATCTAATTCCAAAGCTTTTTCAATCAATAAACGGGCATATGTCAAATTTGTATCTCGGACAATTAATGAATATGCGTAGTTGTTTAATGTCCAAGGTTCATATGGTAGAATTTGGAGACATTTCTCATAATAGTAATCGGATTTTTCCCAATTTTCCAAATCAAAGTAAATTGAACCCAAGTAATAATAAGGTACAAATAATTGCGAATCTAATGAAATTGCTTTATTAAAGTTATCAATTGCAAACTTTAACTGGGAATTTGAATAATATAATTCACCAAGCGTAATGTAATATGATGGGAATTCCATAAATTTTAATTTAAAGTTGGAATATTTTCTTATCGCAAGCTCCTTTTCACCAACAAAGTAAAAAAGGTTAATTACAGCAAATGATAAGGTCGGGAAATCAATGTCTTCGAAATTTAGAATTCTTTCTGCATAAAGTCGAACATTATTAGTGTCATTCAAAGTACGATATAGTTGTAAAATATAAGTTAAATTTTGATAGTTATCAACTTTTTGCGATTTAAGAACATTTATAAATTTTTGAGTAAATCCTGGAATCTTTTGTTCAAATTGATTAATATTAGTTGTTATCCGTTCGTAAATACCATTTAAAACTATTTGGTTCAAAGTTTGCGATAAATTATATATAGATTTCATTACTTCGTCGTAATCCGAAAAAGTAAGGAGCAATTCTATATATCTTTGAAGAATCGCTTGATTTACATTTCTTAAATTATTTTTATTTGAAACTATTTTCCTTAAAATATTAAACTCCTCTAAAGTGTCACCTTGCAAAGAGTAGCGATAAAGGAGATTAAAATTTATAAAGTCTTCAAATTTTTTATTCTTTAAATTTTTTAAAAACTTAATTGATTGATTATATGTTGTATCTAATAGGTCGAGAATTTCTAAATGTGTGTGCAAATCCTCGGTAGTAATATTGTCTCCTTTAAGTTCAAGCAACTTTGTAGAAAAGAATTTTGCAAAAGAATGTTGATTTCTCGTTATCAATATCCATTCAAGAAGTTCAATAGTAGGTGTAAAATTTGTATCCAAAACATATGCTTTAATTGCATAATCGAACGCAAGAGTAAGTTTTTCGAGTAAATAAAAGTTTTTAGCTAAAGCAAATAAAATCACTTTCGATGTATCGAATCTATATGCATCAAGCAAGTCGACAATTGCTTGATGATATAATCCATTTTGTTCATTTTTTGAGGCACTCACTAATAAGTCGATTAAATAATGATTTTTGATATATCTTACTGTTGAGGAATCTAATTCGTTAGCTTGTAGGTATAAATCATAAATGGAAGAGTATTGATATATGTTTTTAACAACCTTTTTTTCATTTGAACAAGAAAAATAAAGAAAGAATAGGGGAAAGATAATTAGTAATAAAATTCTTTTGAAAAACATTACAAAAAGTTTCGCTTCCATACAATTTAAAATTATGAAAAAAGATTTGAAAAATAAAAAGCCTGTCGAATTTCGACAGGCGAAAAAATTTCGCAAAAGAAAAAATCAATTATAGAAGCCCAGCTTCTTTCAAAACCGAAGTAATTCCTCGTTTATCGATTGTTTTAATTGCTTGGGTTGATACTCGTAATCTAATCCATCTTTTTTCTTCAGGTATCCAAAATTTCTTCCATTGCAAATTGGGCAAAAAGCGTCGCTTGGTTCTGTTATTAGCATGGGAAACATTGTTCCCTGTTAAAGGGCGTTTTCCAGTTATTTTCCAAACTCTAGACATTTTGCATCCTTTTAAAAAAACAAAATTAATAAAAAAAGTTGAAATGATATTATTCTATATTAGTGTTAAATTTTAAAGAGCAGATGTATTTTAAAAAAATTTTATTAATTTTGCACTTTAAATAGGAGAGGTGGCCGAGTGGCTTAAGGCAACGGTTTGCTAAACCGTCGTAGGGTTTAAAGCCCTACCGCGAGTTCGAATCTCGCCCTCTCCGCAAACTTCAACCCTTTATCACAGCTAATGGTTTAATTTTAGCGATAGGCTTTGCTAACGAGAGGTTATTTACAACATTAACTCCGGTTTCCACATCTTTATATGCATCAGGTGCTTCTTCGGATAAACTTGATAAACTTGGTGTTTTAATTAAAATTCCCTTACTCTCGAGTTCCGAAAGTAGTTCTTTGGAATTAATATCCTTTTTGGCTTGAGAACGGCTCATTATTCTTCCAGCGCCGTGACAAGAACTTGCAAAGGACAAACTCAAAGCATTTTCTTGAGCAATCAAAACATATGATGCTGTACCCATAGAGCCTGGAACAAGTACGGGTTGTCCGATATGAGAATAAAACCCTTTGGAATGAGTTGCGGGAAAAGCCCGAGTTGCTCCTTTTCTATGAACAATCAATGTTTTTGACTTTTTCCCAATTTTGTGTTTTTCCAACTTGGCAATATTATGAGCTAAGTCATAAAGTAGTTCAAATTTTAAGGGTTTAATTTTATTTTCAAATCTTTGAAAAATTTCTTTTATCTTGTTAGCTATTAGTTGGCGGTTAACGAAAGCAAAGTTGGCTGCTGCATTCATCGCATTATAATAGTTTTTACCCTCTTTCGAAGAGAATGGAGCACACGCTAACCCCCGGTCAATCAGTTCAATTCCATATTTTTTGGATACCGTTTGAAAATCCTTTACAAAATCAGAGCAAATTTGATGTCCAAAGCCTCTCGAACCAGTATGTATCCAAATTACTACTTGGTTTTGGAATAATCCCAAAGTTTGAGCGATTTCTGGCTCAAAAATTTTAGCAACAAAGCCAATTTCAATAAAATGATTTCCAGAACCAAGACTGCCAATTTCAGTAATTCCCCTTTCGAAAGCTTTTTTAGAAATATTCGAAAGGTTTTCAACGGGTAAGCATCCTTTATCCTCTATACATTCAACATCTCTTGCAGTTGCGAAGTCGTTTCTTAAGGCCCAATGAACACCTTCAAACAATAAGGATTCAAATTCCTTATTTGATAATTTAATGAGGGAACCTTTCCCCGTACCAAGAGGAATATTAGAATAAATTTCATTGACTATTCCTTTTAGATAATTCAAAACTTCATTTTTGCTCCAGTTAGTTGTATTAAGGCGTATCCCACAATTAATATCGTATCCAACACCACCAGGTGAAATAATACCGGTTTCGGTGTCAAATGCGGCAACTCCACCAATTGGGAAACCGTAGCCTTGATGCATATCGGGCATTGCAAGAGAAAATCCGACAATTCCTGGCAAAGTAGCAACATTAACTAATTGTTTTAGGCTTTCATCCCTTTGTAGTAATTCTATTTGGTTAGAATCAGCAAAAAAACGAGCAGGGACATTCATTTTTTGGAAGTAATCCTGAGGTATTTCATATATAAAATCATCAATCTTTTTTATTTCTATAGTCATATCAAATTCAACTAAATATCAAAAACAATTTTAGCGAAATATAAGTTATTGTATCTAACTATTTTTAAATTATGGAAAGTAGCAGATTTTATATATAATTCTCTTTTTTTATATTTTCCAATGTAACATTTTATAAATACATTATATTCATTGATTTTAATGAAACAATCTATTAAATATTCTTGTTTATCCATTTTGTAAATTAAAAAATTAAGAAAATCAATTAATACGACTTCCAAGTCCTCACATTTAATTTCATAATTTTTAATGTAAAAGGTTTTGTCATCTGAGGGATAAACACCGGAAATTGCGGTTAATCCTATTGCTGCATCGTAGAAAAATCTTTCAAGTGATGTTGATTCGACGTAAATTGCTTTATCTGCCGTATGTGGAATCTCAACGAACATTATCCCTTCGCTGACAATTCATTGATAGCATCAACAAATCTATCTAAATCGGTTTCTGTTGTGTATAAGTGGGGAGTTACTCTAACTCCGTGAATGTTTTCCCAATTAATTGCAACTGTAAATATTTTATGTTTGGTAAATAGGTAATCCGAAATCTCCTCTGGTTTTTTACCTTCTATAGAAAACAGACCTAATCCGCAGGAAAAGGATTTTGTTTCGGGAGTTAAAATTTTGACATTTTTGATATTTTTTACCTTTTCAACCCAATACTTTCTTAAATATCTCAATCTTTCTTCTTTTCTTTGACTCCCAATGAGTTCATTAAAGTTCAATGCATCGGCAATTGCCATTTCTGCCGGAAATGAACGTGTACCTAATGATTCGAACTTTCGAATATCATCACTATACGGATTATCATTTGGGAATAACGGTGGAATCTGTTTTATTAATTCCTTTCGGATGTATAACATACCAGTTCCAAATGGGGCACATAACCATTTATGCAGACTAGTTGCAAAAAAATCACAATTCAGTTCAGGTATTTTGAAGTTAATATGCGCAAAAGTATGTGCACCATCAACAAGTACCAAAATTCCTTTCTTACGAGCTTCATCGGCAATTTCTCTTACAGGCAAAATTTGACCATTCCAATTAATCATATGAGTTAAGTTAACAACTTTGGTTTTCGAAGTAAACTTTTCGGTAAACGATGAAACAAGATAATCAACCTCTTCTGAAGGAAGTGAAAGATAGACCCAAACCAATTTAATTTTATCTCTTTTTTCTCGAAACTTCCAAGCATTAATAACATTAGGATAATCTTGTTTTGCGAGGACAACTTCGTCTCCTTCTTTTAAATCCAGTCCAAAAATCACTGTATCCATTCCTTCAGTAGTGTTTCTGTTTATTGCAATTTCTTCGGGGGAAGTTCCAGCAAGTTGGGCAAGCTTTTTCCGAATGGGTTCACGACCTTGGTCGAGGATACGCCACATAAAATATGCTGGTCCTTCATTTGATATTTGATTATAACGTAAAAATGCATCTTGAACACTTTTTGGCTGAGGGCTAACACCACCATTATTCAAGTTGAGAATCGATGGGGATACAGTAAATGATTGCTTTATCCAATACCAAAATTCTTCGTTGTCTTTTGCATTATGTAATTTTTGTTCAATTGCTTCGGTATCGAAAGAGGAAAGTTCTTTCGTAAAACTTTGCATTGGTCGAAAAAGACCAATCATTGCTAATGCTGATATAACTTTGCGACGAGTTACTTTCATAGTTAAAACAAATAATGTGACTTCAAAATTAAAAAATTAATTTTGCATTTTAATAATTTCCTATAAATGGTAGAATTAGTAATTATTTCATATAATGGCAAAGAACTTACTAAACAAGCAATTGAAAGTGCTCTTTCTAATACTTTAAAACCTAATAAAATTATTGTTGTCGACAACAACTCTTCCGATGGAAGCGTAGAATATTTGTCTTCTTTTAACTACGAAAATGTTGAAATTATCTCCAATAAAATCAATTTGAGTTACGGTGGGGGAGCTAATCAGGGTGTGAAGTTTTGCTCATCAAAATTTGTAGTAATTTCAAACAACGACGTAATTTTCCCATCTAATTTTTTTTTGACCCTTAATAATTCTATAAAACTTTTGAAAGGCAATTTTGGAATACTTGGCTTTCAACAACTTTATCCGGATGGAAAGCCACAATTTTCATATGGTAAAAAGCATAACATTTTTTCTGCATTGATTGAAATTACATTTTTAGATAAAATCAC
Source organism: Ignavibacteria bacterium (assembly GCA_037440445.1). Classification (GTDB taxonomy): domain Bacteria; phylum Bacteroidota; class Ignavibacteria; order Kapaibacteriales; family UBA2268; genus Naka2016. The sequence continues at coordinate 45,065 of JBBIUA010000006.1, read as the reverse complement.
AGGTTTTCTTTGGAAATTCTTTAAAAAATTTTTTAAATCCCAAAGGTTTGTGAAGGCTGGTTTTGTAGATGGTGCTATTATTTGTGTAAATATTGACGCTTTTAATCAAGTTGGTGGTTTCGATGAAAGTATCTTTTTTTATTCTGAAGATGCAGATTTGAGTTATAGAATGCAAAAGTATGGTTATAAAATTTTAGTTGATAGGGGAAATTACGTAATACATTATAGAGGACAAGGTAAATATAAAAGAATCGGAATACCTTTAGAAAGGGTGGAACAATTTGTCTTATCCCGTGTAAAATATTGTAAAAAGCACTTTTCTAATTTGTATGGGAGACTTTATGTTTTACTTTCAAGCATTTATTATTTTGAACTTTACATACTAAATTCTTTTAAGTGTATCTTTGATAAAGATGCGCAGTATGTAAAAAAGTTTCACTTTTTAACATCAAAAAATTTTTTCAAATGTTTGATTCATTACAAAAACAAATAAGTTACAGACTACTTTTATGATACTTTTTTGAATTTTTTTTTATAATTTTGATTGCCTTTTGGCATTTGTTTTTTTGAAATATTAGGAGTTCAACAATGGCTTTAAAAATCACAGAAGAGTGCATTAATTGTGGGGCTTGCGAGCCAGAATGCCCTGTCAATGCTATTTCGCAAGGACCCGACATTTACGTTATCGACCCAGAAAAGTGCGTTGAATGCAAGGGATATTACGACACTCCACAATGCCAATCCGTTTGCCCAGTTGACGAGTGTATTATCCCTGCACAATAATTTACTTTAATAGACTTTTGCTTAAGCCCGGGGAAAAATTTCTCCGGGTTTTTTATTTTAAACCAAAAAAATTTTTGTTCGTCTAATATTTTTTAAAGGAGTTACTATGAAACGCCTTTTGTTATTTCTGATTATAAGTTTAGTAACTTTCTGTTTACCTTTGCACTCACAATTTGGCAAAAATAAAGTTCAATATCAAAAATTTAATTGGAGATACATTCAGACAAAACATTTCGATATTTATTTCCACGACAATAATAAAAATTTAGCTATTTTCGCTGCCAACTCTGCTGAAACAGCACTTGAATCAATTCAGAAAACATTAAAATTTAGGATTACTAAACGAATACCCTTAATAGTTTATAATAGCCATAATCAATTTCAGCAAACTAATGTAATCGATATGTATTTACCCGAAGGAATAGGTGGGGTTACAGAACTGTTTAAAAACAGGGTAGTAGTTCCATTCGAAGGAGATTATGCACAGTTTCGACATGTCGTTCACCACGAATTAGTTCATGCTGTTTTAAATGATATGTTTTATGGTGGGACAATTCAATCGGCTTTGACAAGAGGGAATGCTGTTGAAATTCCTATTTGGATGAATGAAGGTTTATGCGAGTGGGAAAGCAATGGTGGATTAGACATTGCTACTGATGTTTATATTAGAGATTTAACACTTAGCGAAAATCTTCCTGAGTTGAATCAACTTGATGGCTACGATGCCTATCGTGGAGGGCAAGCTTTTTGGTGGTTTGTTTCTGAAAAATATGGTACTTATAAAATACCGGAACTTATTGTAAAATTGAAGTCAACTGGAAATGTTGATAATGCATTTCGGTCAACTTTTAATTTAAAATTAGAAGAATTTTCACAAGAGTGGAAAAGGTATTTAAAGAAGTTCTATTTTCCTGATATAGATAAATTTGATTATCCTTCAGATTTTGCAATCCGACTTACTGACCACAAAAAGAAACGAAATTTCTACAACACCTCGCCAGCTATTTCACCTCAGGGCGATAAAGTTGCTTTCATTGCCGACAAGGATGGCCTTTTTTCCCTATTTGTCTTGGATATTGACAAAAAAGAAGAAACTAAAATTGTATCGAGTTTCCGACAACAAGACTTTGAAGAACTAAATGTCTTAACCCCTGGTATTTCTTGGAATAGTAAAGGAACAAAACTTGCTGTTTCAGCAAAATATGCTGGAGAAGATGTTATTTATATTGTTGATATTGCTACTCGAAAATACGAAAGAATTAACTTAGGTTTTAAGCAAATTTCTTCTGTTGCTTGGTCACCAAAAAGTGATGAAATTCTCTTTTCTGGCACTAATTTAGACCGAAAGGATATCTATATATACAATTTAAATTCTAAAACCATAACTAAACTTACTGATGACTTTTTCTACGACGATCAACCAACTTGGTCTCCTGATGCTTCCAAGATTTATTTTATTTCTGAAAGAGGCGACGTTCTGGAGTTGCAAAACTCAAGTTATAAACCTTGGAATTTTAATATTGGACAAAGGGAAATCTATGAGTATGATTTAGTAACCAAAAATGTTCGAAGATTAACTTTTAATCCTGAAGCAAAAAAAACATCAATTGCGGTTAGTAATGACGGAAAGTTCATTTTCTTTGTTTCTGATGAAAACGGAATTGGCAACATTTATAGATTAAATCTTGAATCATTAAAATACGAGCCAATTACTAATTCTTTATCAAATATTACTCAAATATCACTTTCGGCAATTGGCGATAATCTTGTTTTCTCTGCTTTAACAGAAGGAGGATTTGACATATTTTTGTTAAAGAATCCATTTAATATTTTTCTTACCGATACATTACGCCTAACAAGGTTTCGTGCATCTTTGATAGAAAGAAACACAAAAAAGGAAATATTAACGAAGATTGATACAATATCTAATGAACCAAGCGAAATAAATAAAAATTATGGTAGGTTCCAAATAGATTTCAGCCGACAGGAATTATTTAAACCGAGTAAAGATGTTTATTATACTATAGAACCTCAGTTCGAACCTTTAAAAATAGATACTAATTTTGCTGACTTTGAATACAAACTCAAATTTTCACCTGATTTAATCTTAGGTAATCCTTATTATAATTCTTTCTGGGGATTTCAAGGAATAGCCCAGATGCTATTCAGCGATATTTTGGGCGACCATCAGATATATATTGCTGCAAACCTATGGTTAGATTTGAAAAACAGCAACTTTTATGTCCAATATTCCTACTTACCTAATATTATCGATTACAATTTTTTTGCATTCCAAAGTTCTTTGCTTTTTTCAATGTTAAACCAAAGCGCTACTGCAATTGATTTGTATCGTCTTAGGAATTACGGGGTTGGGTTTTCAGCTTCCTATCCAATAAGCCTTTTCAACAGGTTTGAAATGAATTTCACTTTTTTTAATGCTTCAAAAGAAAATACAACCAATTATAATGAACCTAACATTTCGAGAACAATTATCTATCCAAATATTCGATACGTTTATGATGATGTTCTCTATGGTTCATTCGCTCCTGTAAAAGGAACACGTTACTTTATTGAATTTAGAGCAGTCCCAAAGATTTTCAAAAATTCCATTAACTTTTTTACATTGAAATTCGATTACCGCCGATATTGGGATTTTGGTTACTTTTTGAAGTTTGCGGTTCGTGGAACCGCGGGGACAAGTTTTGGATCCAATCCACAAAGGTTTTACATCGGGGGTGTAGACAATTGGATAAATTATGATATTAATAATAATAATTTTCTATTCGAAAACCCAGAAGATTTTGCATTTATGGAATTAATAACTCCCTTGCGTGGCTGGGGATACAGCGATGGTGTTGGTAATCACTATTTTGTTTTCAACTCTGAATTAAGATTTCCTCTTTTTACTGCTTTATTGCCTGGACCAGTTCCAATAATTTTCAACGATGTCTTTGGGATAGTTTTCTTTGATGTCGGTTGTGTTTGGAGTGGTCCAATTTCAAATTTAAAATTATCTCCACCTGAAATAATTAAAGGCTCCCCCGAATTAAATCATCTATTGATGAGTACGGGAGTAGGTGCGCGCGCTTGGATTCTTGGGCTACCTTTGAAAATGGACATAACCTGGCGTAAAGAATTAAATGGATGGAGCAAACCTTACTACCTTTTTTCGATAGATTACGACTTTTAATTTTATTTATGTATTTTTGATTAATTTTGTATTTATTAAATTTTCAAACAATATGCCTGGACAACCACACAGATTGATTTATATGTATAGAAAATTCCTTGAAGGGGAAGTTTTAACTTCTGGTAAACTTCAAGATATGGTATCCGAAGACATCGAAATCGTAAGTCGCAGGACGATTCAGCGGGACCTAAGATTACTTCAGAAATTAGACCCTGCATTAGTGGGAATTGAAAAAGGTAAAGAAATTTATTGGTCAATTCCTCGTGACTACCGTCTTCCTAAACAGGTTGTCCGATTCGATTCAAACGAACTTCTTGCTTTTCATTTTCTTAAAGCACATCTTAAGTCATTTCGTGGCACAGTCATCGAAAAAGATGTTGAGCGTCTTTACAAGAAATTGGAGAAGTTAGCACCACGAGAAGTTGTAGTTGATGAAACAATTTATTGGGATCAAAATGTTGGTTATTACGACTATTCCAAAATAAATGACATTCTTGAAAAAGTAATTGAAGCAACAGCAACCAAAAATTGGTACCGGATTACATATGTTGCTCCTAAAGTTGGAACCTCAAAAGAAATAATAGCACGATTTGAAACAATTTTTTCTTACCTTGGTTTGCTTTATGTTGTCGCATATATTCCAAAGCATAAAATCCATGTAAGTTTAGCAGTGCATAACATTAATAAATTAGAAGAACTTAAGGACTACTTAGATGTCGCCCCTCCTTTTAATTTCCGAGAATGGTCTTCTTACCGCTTTGGCGTTTTTTCAGGCGAAATTTTCGAAGTCAAACTACTTATTAAAAAAGAATTTAAACATTTCTTCTTAAATCGACGATGGCATGTCAGCCAGGTTGAAAAGTTTGATAATGAAGGGAATTTAATTTTGGAAATGAGGGTGCCGGTTGGGGTTGACTTGATTAATTGGATACTTAGTTGGAGTGATGCATTAATTGTTTTGCAACCACAAGAACTTATTCAGAAAATTGTTAACCGATTATCTCAAGCTTTAAACAATTATAAACAAATGTTTCCCAATATTAAGCCTAAACTTGATGAAGAAGAGGAAGAAAAAGAGATTTCTAATGACGGCAAGCAAGCCACCATTGTAACTCAGGAAACAAGTAAAGAAATAAAGGAACCAAAAGCCAAATATAAGCTTTCTTTGAAATCTAAGAAAAAAGCATAATGTGTTCATTATTTATCAATTATTATCGTAACAGGTCCATCATTTATTAATTCTATTTCCATCATTGCACCAAATTCCCCAGAAACCACTGGGGCTTGATAATTAAGTTGTACAAATTCTATAAATTTTTGATAGTATTCCCTCGCGAAATCTTGATTAGCCGAATACATATAATTTGGACGAAAACCACGTGAAACATCTCCGTATAAAGTAAAATTGGAAATTATCATTATTTCGCCATTGATGTCTTTTACTGATAGATTCATCATATTATTTTCATCGGGAAATATTCTTAGATTAATAATTTTATTTGCAAGCCATTTAATTTTTTCATGAGTATCGTCACTTTTTATTGCAAGAAAAACAAGAAGCCCCTTTTCAATAGATCGTAACTCATTCTTTGGAATGATTTTTACACTTGCTTTTTTTACCCTTTGAACTACAGCACGCATAATTTCTTTGAAATAATTTTACAAATTTACAGAATTTGAAATAAAGTTAGTAATTTTTCGTTAAAACAAAATTGTAGAATTTGGATGGGTGGAGATATGCCGATCTACGAGTATAAGTGCGAGGATTGCGGTAAAGTCTTTGAATATCAACAAAAAATTTCCGACCTACCACTCGAATTTTGTCCTATCGAGGTTTGTGATTCTATTGAACATAAAGGGAAAGGCAAAGTTCACAGATTGATAAGTAAAGGAGTGGGCTTGATTTTTAAAGGAAATGGTTTTTATATTACTGATTACGTAAGGAAGAACTCTTCACTTGCAACAACAAACAAACAAGAAAACTCAAAGGAACAATCAAGGAACGGTACCCCTGCAAGTCAGTTAGTTGAAAAGAAGGATTAAGAGACCAATTTTTATTCCAATTGGGAAGGTAAAAAAAATCACCTTCCCTTTTTTATTTTTGTACTTTAGGAGTTATGTAATAAAGATAAAATAATCACCATTGGAAGAATTAGAGGACAAGAATCCCATTTTTAAGAATCTAAACCCTGTACAAAAAGAAGCTGTTAAAGCCATTGAAGGTCCTGTTCTAATTGTAGCAGGAGCAGGTAGCGGAAAAACGAGAGTTTTAACACATAAAATTGCATATTTAATTGACAGCGGAGTGCCACCGCAAAATATTTTGGCTTTGACTTTTACTAACAAGGCTGCACAAGTAATGAAGGAAAGAATTGCTTTGTTGGTTAACCCAGAAGCGTCGAAAAAAATTTGGGCAGGAACTTTCCATTCAATGTTTGCTCGAATTCTGAGAATCGAAGCCGACTCCATAGGTTATAATCCGAACTTTTCAATTTACGATGCAGACGATTCAGTTAATATTATTAAAAGAATACTTCAGAGTTATTCTATATCAAACAACCGATTAAATGCTGATAATGTACATCACATAATTTCTTTAGCCAAGAACAAAGTGATTTCACCAGAGGAATTTGCTCGTAATGCATCAACACCACTTGAAAGAGAGATTTCAAATATCTACAAAGAATACCAAGATTATTTACACCAAAACAACGCAATGGATTTTGACGACCTTCTTGTTAATACATTTGAACTTTTTAACACTTTCCCTGAAATCTTAGAAAAATACCAGGAACGCTTTATCTTTATTCTCGTTGACGAATACCAAGATACGAATAGAGTTCAATATCTTGTTTTAAAAAAACTATCGTCCAAGTACAGAAATATCACTGTTGTGGGCGACGACGCACAAAGTATTTACAAATGGAGAGGAGCCGATATTAGAAATATTCTCGACTTTCAAAATGACTTTCTTGAAGCAAAAATATTTAGGTTGGAACAGAACTATCGTTCAACCAAAAATATCCTTTCTGCCGCTGATAGTGTTATAAAATTCAACAGAAAACAAATAGAAAAGAAATTGTGGACGGAGAATCCAGAAGGGGATCTAATAGAACTTTATGTTTGTGAAACAGAAAAAGAAGAAGCAAATTTGGTTGTAAAGAAAATAAAAGAATTAGTATACAATAAAAATTATTCATATAGTGATATTGCTATTTTTTATAGAACAAATGCTCAGTCGCTTGAATTTGAAAATTCACTGCGGAGGGAGAATATTGACTACCTTGTCGTAGGGGGTATTTCGTTTTACAAAAGAAAAGAAATTAAAGATGTTTTAGCTTATTTAAAACTGATTGTTAATCCTAATGACAATGAAGCATTTATTAGAATTGTTAATGAACCCCCACGGGGTATTGGTAAAGTTACAATTTCACATCTTATCAATTATTCTCGTCAAAATAAAATTTCTCTTTTCGAAGCCATAAGTAGAATTGAGGAAATTCCCAACCTTCAATCACGAGCAGTAACAATTTTAACAGAGTTCAGAAACTGGATTCTGAAAACAAACGAAAAAATCAACCAAAAGGTAGGTGTAGCAGATGTTATTATCGAATATATTAAAGAATCGGGTTTAATTCAAATGTATGAGGAAATCGGAACAGATGATGCTTTTGATAGGGTTGATAATATTGAAACATTATTGAGCGACATATACGATTTTCTTAAAGAGAATGAAGAACTTGGTTTAGAGGACTATTTGCAACAAATAAGTTTGATTTCAGACATTGATGAAAAAAATCTTTCGTCCGACCAAGTTAAGTTAATGACTTTGCATTCTGCAAAAGGATTAGAATTTCCTGTTGTCTTTATCGTTGGTTTAGAGCAAGGGCTTTTCCCTTTAATTAGATTTCGCAGCAGTTCCGATGATGAAGAAGAAGAACGAAGACTTTTTTACGTTGGCTTAACTCGAGCCAAAGAAAAAGTAATCTTGTCTTACTCAAAAAATCGACAAAGATTTGGAATGGATTCTTATCAAGTTCCCTCGAAGTTTTTGAATGAAATTGATAAAAGGTATCTTAAGATATTTGATAATTCATTAAAAATTAGTTCTTCCCCTTTTTATGGTTTGAAATCTACTTCAAATTCTTTACTTTCAGGAGATTACAACGAGTACGATCAAACTGATGATGGAACGCTGAAGATAGGTGACAAAGTTGTTCATCCCTTCTTTGGAATTGGAAGGGTCGAGCATATTGATGGAAGTGGAAATTATACTCAAGCATTGGTTAATTTCGAAACCGTTGGTAGGAAAAGACTAATGTTGCAGTATGCAAAATTGAGGAAAATTTAGCCTATGGAATTGTTCAATTATCAACAGGTTTTTCACAACTTTTCCACAAGTTTTCCACAAATATTCCTCTTTTTTTATTACTAATGGATGTCGAGAAATTAAAAGAGATAATTGTCGAGGGTGAATCTTCAACCGTTGAATTCAAACGGAAAGTAACATCGGCTGATAAAATTGCGAAAGAACTTTGTGCTTTCGCAAATACCAAAGGTGGATATTTAATAATAGGTATTGATGACGACAGAAAGGTTGTTGGAGTAGATTCAGAAAAGTCCGAAATTGATGTTGTTGAAATTGCCTGCCAATTTTCAATTTATCCACCAATAACACCGAAAAGAATTGATGTTATAAATTTTAATAAAAAAGATATTATCGTTGTCGAAATTGAAGAAAGTAACAATAAACCACATACAATTGAAGGGGTGGATGATAAAGGACGAAAACGACGATTTGCATATATTCGAATAGGGGAGAAATCTGTTGTAGCCAGCAAGGAAATGAAAAGATTGCTATCTGGCTTGAATGCAAATTCTAAACCATTGAAAATTTATATTGGTGAACAGGAAAAAAGGTTGTTTGAGTATCTGGAAAAACACGAAAGAATAACTGTTCGTGAATTTGCTAAGCTTGTAAATATATCTGAAAGAAGAGCCTCTGCTGTTTTAGTAAAATTAGTTCGCGTGGGAGTCCTACAAATTTTTACTGATATGAACAACGACTACTTTGGGTTGGTATAAGTAACCATTTGTTCGATCTTCTCAATAATTTTATCTATTTCGTTTACTTTAAGATTCAAAATCGAAGTAATAACTTTTATCTCACCTTCTTCAAACAAATCTTGAAATTGGGAAATTTTATAAAAATCCTTTTCAGTAGTAATAAGGTATTTAACCTGATAGAATTTCATTTTTTTGATGATTTTCTTTATATCATTTTTTGAATAATAATGATGGTCCCTGAATTGAAAATGGAATAAATTATTTGAAAAATATTTATCCAGACTTTTTCTAAAATTTTCATTATTTCCTATCGCACTTAAAAGTGCAACTTTTTCATTTTGTATACTTTTTATTTCAAAGCTTTTTCCGTGAATATCTCTAAATTCTTTAATAGTTTTTTTGTAAATGAAAATTTTATTTTTATGCTTTGCCAATGATTCTTCCGAGCATCCTTCTTCTAAAAGAATAAAATCAGCTCTTTTAAGACTTTCAATAGGTTCTCTTAACACTCCCTTTGGAAAAACAAAAGGTTTTTCTAATGTCGCTTTATCTACTAAAACTATATCCAAATCTTTGTGTAAACGACGATGTTGAAACCCATCGTCAATCAAAATAATATCATAATTATGAATTTCATTAAGATGCTTAATTGCTTTAAACTTTTTTCTTGAAATGGCAATAGGGATATTTAAGTTTTGCCTAATCAAGTAAATTTCATCCCCAACTATTTTAGGAGATAGGGTAGAGTTTTCATCGATAAGCATGAAAGATTTCGATTTTCTTTTGTAACCGCGAGACAAGATAAGAGGCTTTATATTTTTTTCACTTAAAATTTTTGCTAAATAAATAGTAAAAGGAGTTTTTCCAGTACCACCAAAGGAAAGGTTTCCAATACTAACAACCGGGCGATTTGATTTGACAACTGGGATAAATTCTCTATCGAATAGCCAATTTCTTAATTTTACAATAAAAGAAAGGAATCGAGAAATCAAATCTAACATGTTAATGAATTATAAGTGCTTCGAATAAATAAATTTCTGCTTCAGGGTCGAGATAGGTATGTTTTGCTAGACCAGCTTTATAACACAAATTTTCAAGAAATGTTTTTACGTCCCAATTTCTTTCTGAAGCTACCTGTGGAAGTAACAAACCCGAATTGCCTCTATATCTAATATATAAACCATGCTTACCTATTTGAATTTCATTTTCAGAATATACCTTTTTAAATCGTGATAGAATTGTGATTTCATAACTCAAATCAGAAATTTCTTCTGCATTAATGGGTCCAAATCGCCAGTCGCTCGTTGCACTTAATTTAGCAACATCAAAAACTTCCCAAAACATAGGTTTTGTAGGGAAAATATGTCCCATACAAGCTCGTAATTCATTATTTTTTTCAATTGTAACAAAAGCAGTGTAAAATTCAGTAAAGGATTTGGAAATTTTAGAATACGCATTTATATCAGGTTTTTCACCTTTGGCAACTGATTCAACTGTGTTTTTAACTAAACTAAGGATTTCTTTTTTCTCTTTTTCATTTAGTTCGGGAAGGGATAAAGGAATGAAGTTTGAGTCGTAAACCATAGCCCCTGAAAAATACCCCACAACCTTGTCTTTCATTTTAGGAACATATGGGGAATCGCCGCTAGTTCTATATAAAATTGGTATAGGTTTATTGGCTCCTAAAGCTTCGCTGACAGACATGACAACAGCAATCGGACCACCACCGCAAGCTTCAATATCTCTGCTGCTAAGTAAATTCGTTAATTTAAAATAATCAAATCGTTGAAAGGTTTCGATAAGTTTGTTATCGATTTCATATGCAGTTTTATAATTATGATAATGTGATAGATCAGAACTAGCAATTAAAAGAACTTGGTCTACTTCGGGATAATCTTTTAAAGATTTATAAATCGCCATTGTTAAAGAGTGAATAACACTATAATCTTGACTGCCCATTACAATCGGGACTATTTTGGCTTCGGGTAAGACTTTCTGAATAAAAGGGAGTTGAACCTCTAAAGAATGTTCAGGAGAAACTTTTTGCCAATGATGACCATCCAAAGAAAGTCGAACAAGATTGTTTTGTGAAGCAATTTTTTTTGCCAAACTCTTGTCCACAAGAACAGGACCAAATGGAGTAACATAAGCATCACCCGAAAAAACCGATGAATAAGGAAAGAACATCTGGTGTGAAGGCGCAATAACAATTACTGTTTTAATTTTTCTTCCTCTCAACTCTCTATAACCTTTTCCAGCGACAAAGCCACTATATACATAACCTGCATGAGGAGAAATCAAACCAATTATTCGATTATTTTCTGGAATAATGTTGGGCTTTTCTAAATCGAGGTATTCTTCTAATTCTTTATTTAAGCTATCAGGATTAGAAGTGTAGAATGAACCTGCAAAACAAGGGGGTCTGTAAGATATACTTTTTTCGCTGGGAGCATCTTGTGCCATAATTTTTATTCCCCCAAGAGATAAAAAAAGTAGAATAACTACAAACATAAATTAATGATAATTAGGCAAATAAAAAAACATTAAAAACAAAAATTAAAGTAAATCTTGAGAGATAGGTACAACGTCCTTCACATTTCTATAAATATGGTTAGATTGAAATTTCTTATCTCTTCGCTCTATTACTTTCAAACAAGCAGAATAAATTTCTTTCCAGGTTAGCCCAAACTTAACTAACAACTCTTCTGGTTCACCACTTTCACCAAATCGGTCAGGTACACCAACGAACTCAATTGGAACAGGATAATTTTTTGCTAAAACTTCTGCAATAGCACCACCAAGCCCACCATGAACTTGATGTTCTTCAGCAGTCACAACAGCACCACAAGATTTTGCAGCTTCAACAATTGTTTTAACATCAATAGGCTTGATGGTATGATTATTTACAACTAAAGCAGAAATTCCTCGCCTTTTCCAAAGTTCTTCTGCAGCTAAAATTGCTTCCCACACCATAATTCCACAAGCAATAATTGCAACATCTTTTCCTTCTCGAAAGATTTCTGCACGACCAATTTCGAATGGGGTAGTTTCGGAAGTATACCAAGGAACTGGTGCACGCCCAAACCTAACGAAAGCAGGACCATATATATCTGCAATAGCAAGTGTCGCCTTTTTAGTTTCTAAATAATCACATGGAACAACTAAAGTCATATTTGGCAATGTTCTAAGAAAGGCAAGTTCTTCCAGTGATTGATGAGTTGCACCATCGGGCCCAACAGTTATTCCAGAATGACCACCTCCGATTTTTACATTAGCATTATTGTAGCAAACACTAATCCTTAATTGATCCGCATTCCTAAATGCAGAAAAAACACTATAAGTTGCAAAAAAAGGAATTTTACCTGATAAGGCTAAGCCCACAGCAATAGTTGTTGCATTCTGTTCAGCAATTCCTATAGAAAAGAAACGTTCTGGGAAACGTTCCTTGAAAAATGAAGTAAGAACAGAACCAGTGACATCCGCACCGAGCACTACCACATTTTGATTCTTTTCTCCAAGTTCAACTAAGGCTTCTGCAAAACCAAAACGAGTGGCTTTCTTCCCAAGTAATTTAAAATCAGCCATTATTCAGCTACCTTAATTAAATCCTCAATAATTTTTAAATTTAAATTTTGGAATACGTATGTTGCAGTTTCAGAGAAGTTTGGAAAATTAATAGCCTCGATTTTAATATGAAATCTGCCATAGTACACGACGTCCAATTTGTCTCCGTTCGAAAGTTCGTCGCTTGAAAAAACACCAATTCCATTTTTGAAAAAAAGAACATCCTTTGTTGGTTTAAGCTCAAAGAAATTTTTTAAATGTTCAGGTAAATTTGAGTAGGTCGAATAATCATAAATGAAAACGATAACCAATCCTAAAGTTGATAAATATTCAGCTGAAGCTGAATTAACTGTTAAACCTGAATATCTAATATTACCTTTATTAATTTTATCAAGTTTCAATTCTCCAATTCCTTGTGGAAAAATTTTGGATAGAAGATTTGAAGGTATTGGTTTTTGGTTAATTGTTTGAAAATCCAAAGAGATAGATTGACTATGATTAGAAGAAACAAGGGTATCCTTTTGGAGTTCCGATGTTTCGACCTTTTCTTTTTGTGAACAACAAACAAAAATAGATAATACCAAAAGTACCAAAAGTATAAACTTCATTGCAACTCCTTCAAGGCTATTTCAACTTGTTCTTCTGTGGGAGGGATTCCATGCCATTCGTAGTTATCAACCATAAAAGAAATTGGGTAACCCATTTTCGTTTTTGCAATAATAACTGTAGGTTTACCTATTCCTTGTTCGTGATTAGTAATAAATTTATTAAGTGCATCATAAATTTCTTTGTAGTTGTGACCGTCAATAGTAATTACTTCGAAATTAAATGCTTCGAATTTTTTATCTAAAGGATAAATATTCATAACATTTTTAACCCTTCCATCAATTTGGCAATCATTATTGTCAACAATCCAACAAAGATTATCGAGTTTGTAATTCCCTGCTGCCATTGCAGCTTCCCAAGCGGAACCTTCTTGAAGTTCACCATCACCAGTAATTGCAAACACACGGCAGTTATTCTTATCAAGATATTTGTGATTTAATGCCATTCCGACGGCAATAGAGATTCCCTGTCCAAGAGAACCAGCGGCAGTTTCAATACCGGGTAAATTTACATCAAGAGCAGGATGGCCTTGTAACCGGGAGCCTAATTTTCTTAAAGTTTTTAACTCTTCAACAGGGAAAAAGCCAGCGCGTGCAAGTGTTGCATACAAAATTGGACAAATATGACCAGCACTTAAAACAAATCTATCCCTATGTTCCCATTGAGGATTGTGAGGGTCGTAACGCATAATTCCACCAAAGAAAAGCACAGCAAAAATGTCCGCTGTACCCAATGAACCACCTGAATGACCGGAACGAGCAAGAGTTAAACTTTTAATAACATCCCTACGGAGTTCTTTCGCAATTGGTATGAACTCACTAACATCACGTTTCTTATTTTCAAATACTTTTTGTTCAAAAACAAACATAATCCCATCAGTACCAAAGAATAAAAAAGCAAAATTATAAAATATTTAAAAAGTTTTTTAGAAAAAATTAAATTTGAAAAAATTTGTTTTTGGCATAATAATTACTTTTATTTTTGTACAATTTTGTTAAGAAAAATGAAAATTAGAAAGTTCCGAGCAAAAAACATTCAAGAAGGAAAAGAAAAAATTATGTCTGAACTTGGGCCAGAGGCAATTATATTATCAACAAGGATTATACCTCCTTCCCCTCCAGAGATGGAAGAATTAGTCGAACTAGTTGCAGCAATAGACACAGAAGATTCCAAGATGCAATCAACTTATTATACTAACCCTTTAGAAAAATCAGACTTAAGTAAAACAGATTTCATTGAATTTGCTACAAATATTTACAAAGAACTTAATAATATTAAGAACCTTTTTTGGAATTTGTTTGACAAAATCAATTACACTTTTATTTCAAACTTACCTAACGAGATTGCAGAACTTTCGAAATTAATGTTAAAGAATGGCTATTCTGTCGACTTTACGCTTTCATTTGTTCAACATTTTAAGGTAAAAAATTACCTTGATTTCGAGGACCTTCGAAATGAGGCAGTTGAAGTTCTAGCGAATAAAATCAAATATGCAAGTAGCATTGAGAAACAAAATATTCAACAAATACTTGTTTTCTTTGGCCCAACTGGAAGTGGTAAGACATTAAATATCATTAAGTTAGGAGTTTTATTTAGAATCCTTTTAAATGCTAAAGTTTGTGTTGTTTCCTGTGACTACCGAAAAATAGGGGGTTGGGAACAAGTTCAAATTCTTTCGGCAATTTCAAATTTGAACTCAATTTGTTGTCAATCTAATGACGACCTTTCCGATAATTTAAAATCTCTTGAAAATTACGACTTTATTTTGATTGACACTACAGGTGGTAGTCCTAAAGACCAAAGTCTAATTTCTGAACTCGAGGAATTAGTTTCTCTTGTTTCTAATCCAAATAAAATTCTAGTTCTTCCTGTTACGAGCGACAAAATTAATTTTAAAGAAAATTTAAAAACATTCTGGAAACTGCGTCCCGAATATTTATTGCTAACTAAATTTGATGAAGTCAATACAATCGGTCACCTTTTTGAGTTGATTTTAGAGTCATCAAATGAAATAAAACCTATTTATTTTTCTACAAGTTCCGATATTCCAAATGGAATTGAACCGGCATCCTCGGAATTCCTTAAGAAGTTTCTAATTAACTATGTTGAATAAAAATATGAGCACAGGCTTAAAAGAGAAAATCATCATATCATTTATTAGTGGGAAAGGGGCAATTGGCAAAAGTGTCATTCTTGCAAATATGGCACCCATATTTTTGGATAGATTCGACAAAATACTTATATGGGACAACGATATTCTTTCGCCTATTCAACATTTTTTAAATGGAATTGAACCTAATATTCGATTATATGATACAATCGTCAACCAAATTCCAATAAAAAATGCACTTACAAAAGTAAACGAAAAAATATTTCTAGTTGGTGGAAGCACCGAAAAATTGGAAACCAATAATGAAATTTCGGACATTTTGGTTAAAAAGTTCGTTGAACTTTTGAAAGAATATGATTTTGATTTGATATTATTAGATAATCATTCAGGTTTTAGCAAAATCATTGTGGAATTTTGTAGAATTTCATCTTTAAACTTGATGTTTCTTTCGGATGACCCTACTTCTGTTTTGGACGCTTATGGTTTAACCAAAATTTTGTTCAAAGCTTTTGGAATTGATAATATTGCTACAATTGTAAACAACGTCATAGATAAAGAAGATGGTAATGAAATTTTAAATGTTTATAATCTTGCTGCAAAAAGTTTCTTAAAACGTGAATTTCCAAATTTAGGTTTAATCTATTATCAAAAACAATTAAAAAAACAATTATTCCATCAGGATTGGTTTTTGCTAAACAAAAATAATCCAGATTTTCTAAATAACCTAAAGAATATTTCCAACAACATTATTAATTTTGTTTTATTGAATCAAAAAGTTAATTTGAAATAATTTTCTGAAAATGTAAAAGCAGATGGGAAAATCTAAAAATAAAGAAGGAATAACCGAAGATAGAAAAAAGGCTCTTAAAGAAAAGGAAAAAGTTAAAAAAGAGCAAGAGGCACGGCTTAGAAAAAGATTAAAATCGGAAAAGAAAAAATTAAATAAAATTGTTACTTTCCCTTTTAGGACATTATTCATTTCTGGGGCAGTTTCTGGTTTAGTTTTCTTCTTATATAACTTTTATGCTGAAGCAAATACACTTTTAATTTCATTATTTAAAGGCTTCGTTCTTTTTGTGCTTGTTTATTTCGGATTAGGTTTAATTACTCTCATTTGGTTATTTATTCTTGCTAAGATTAGACAAAAAGAAGCTGAAGAAAGAAAAAAACTTGAAGAGGAAATCAATAGGGAACATGAACGTGAAAGTATCGAAGGCAAATATGAACGAGAACTTCTTTTAAAGCAAGCTCAAGAAAAAAGAGAACAAGAAATAAAAAAGCTTCGAGAACAATTAGGTAAAGAACAACAAACGAATGAAATGAATGTGGATTCTGCAGATAATATTGGACTTAATCCTTAGCTTTATAAATGACTGGAAAAGATCCTTCAACCAATTCAATAAATGATAAATTAATTGAATACAAAAAAAATCCTTCTTTGGAGCTAAGGAACTATTTAGTTCTTCATTTTCTTTTTTTGGTTAAAAATGTATTGAAAACCATTCACCTTCCTCAAAATTCGATTTTATCATCCAATGATTTGATTAATTATGGAATTCTCGGATTAATTGATGCAATAGAAAAGTACCAACCCGAACAAAATGTCAAATTTGAAACATATGCCATACATCGTATAAAGGGTGCAATACTCGATGAAATACGAAAATTAGATTGGCTTTCTCGGAACGAAAGACGCTTGGCTAAAAGCCTTACCGAGACTATGGAAAAGAGTTTTGTTGAATCTGGCGAAACAAAATTTGAAGAAATAACTAAAAGGTTGAATCTTTCCGATGATGAATTGAAGAAATATTTTATTGCTTTTCAATCTTGGCAAAGTTCTTTTTTTTACCCAGAAAACATCAGATTGGACGATGAAAATGAAGAGGTTTCTTTTATTGGGAATATACCAAGTAGGGAAGAGAAAAATGCCCTTGATGAAATTGTTGATAATGAAAAAATCGAAATAATATTCAACTTCTTAAAATCATTACCGGAACGCGAAAGGTTAATTATTACACTGTATTATTACGAGAATTTAAAATTCAAAGAAATTGGAGCTATTTTGGAACTTTCTGAAAGCAGAGTATCGCAAATACATTCATCAGTAATCAAAAAATTAAAACTGAAGTTTAAGGAACTTGAAGGATAAGAATGTTATCAAAAGTAGGTATCGTCCCGCCAGTATTTTATCTGCCAAATCGAATCTTTACGATTAAAAGTTAGTTTAAAATTTGCTTTCCCTTGGAGTTGAACAATATCGTTGGGAGAGAAAACTATTGTAAGAGAAAAAGCTCTCTGTATGTTCATTTCGGAAGAATCTCCAATGCTTAAATATGAGTCATTCCAAATTAGGTTAATATTTGAAGCGGATTGGAACAAACCATAGGTAGTTTTTAGGTCCTCGAATTTTCCCCAACTTAAGTCAGCACCAATGTCATAATTGCGATAAACGAAGACAAAATCTTCAGCAAGTAGTCTGCTGTAAACAGCAGTATCCTTGAAATTGTAAGAATATCTAAAGTTTTTGAACAATCCTTCGATTGTTCGTTGATTGGTCAAAACTGTTTCATCTATAAAGGGTTGAACCAATTTTGGGGCAAAAGGATTAATGCAACTTTGAATTACAAACATCATAATAAAAATAATCGTTATATTCAAAATTCTCATTTCAAGACTTAAGTTTAGCTTTTAAAAAACTAAATGATGGAAAATTTTCATTTTTTAGGTTAAAATCGAACCAACGAGAAATTTTCCATAAACCATTCTTTTCAATAATTAAGACGAAGTGTGCTGAACCCTTATATGAATTATTAATTGAATTGTCTTTTGAGTTTATTTCTGCCACATAATCTGTTGCAAATAAAACTGAATCGGGTGAAAAGGTGGAATAATTTGAATTATTGAATAAAAGGACAGGAAAACTCTCTTGTGAGAATTTATTAAAAAGGTTTTGAGCAAAGTCAATTTCGGAATTAATATCCCACAAATCGAAAAGATTTGGATAAAGAGAAAAGGCATCGGAACTAGGAAAGAACAAAAATTTTTGTAAACTGTCGTTGGAAAAACAGGATAAATAATTTGTAATATTTTTTTGATTAAATGAGCGTAAAAAGTTTTCCATTGTTATTTGTGGGGTTGTAGGAGGGGGATAATTTGGATTGTTTCCTTCAGGTTCTTCAGGTGTTCGTGTTTCAAAAATACTACAGGAATACAACAAAATAAAAGGTAAATAAAATAAATTTAGCACAAGTCTTTTCATTTGATTTCTGTTCTATTTTCAATTGCATTTAGCAAAGTAGCGTCGTCTACAAATTGAATTTCGGTACCAATAGGCATACCCCGAGCAATGCGAGTTAATCGTACCGGAAATCTCTTCAATTGGTTAACAATATAGTGAATTGTGACTTCACCCTCAACACTTGGGTTAAGTGCAAATATTATTTCTTTTGCGTTTTTTGCTCTTTCAATTAATTCATTAATTTTTAATTTGGAGATTGATATTCCATCGAGATGATTTATTGTTCCATGCAAGACGTGATAGACTCCCTTATATTCGTTTGTTTTTTCAATTGCTATTACATCATCAGGTTGCTCAACAACACATATCAAATCCTGAAAACGTTCATTCGAATTACAAATCGGGCAAGGATTTTGTTCGGTAAAATTATAACAAACTTCACACAATTGCACACGATTTTTTAATTCAAGAAGAGTATCAGAAAACTTTTGTATAAATTCTTCAGGTTGCCTAAGCAGATAATACGTTAACCTTTGAGCGGATTTCTTTCCAATAGTGGGTAGTGATGAAAATATTTCTATCATTTGCTCTATTGTTTGGGAAGTGTATTTCATAATGATTAAAGATTAAAATTAAAACCTGATGCAAGTGGACCTAATAATTTTTGAAAGTCTTCGGAAGTTTCCTGCTTTGCTTTTTCCAGAGCTTGATTAATTGCAGCGGATATTAAATCCTCTAAAAGAGACTTATCCGCCATAGACATTGCCTCATCCGAAATGGAAACATTCACCACCTCGAAGTTACCATTTACGCGTGCAGTGACAAAACCAGCCCCACTTTGACCCTCGAAAATTTTCTGCCGTGCGGATTCTTTTGCTTTTGCAATATCTTCTTCCATTTTTTTAAACAATTCCATTGCTTTGTCTAATGTGATTATCATAATTAATCCAAAATTTTTAGATTAATAAATTCAAAACGAAAAAAAAGGATTATTGTTTTTAAAGTACAAATTTATAAAGTTGATCCTTTCATAAAATTATTTGATTATTTGATTATTTGAAAGTTGAATTCAAGTAGGCTTAAAAATATTATTTTTGTATAAAATTGTTTAATAATTTGAGGAAAAGATGGGAATTTTTAGCAGAATTGCAGACATATTTAAAGCCAATGTAAATGATGCTCTCGATAAAGCTGAAGACCCTGAGAAAATGCTTAAGCAAATGGTTCTGGAGATGGAAGAGAGTGTCAACAAAGCCACGCTTGCTGTAGCAAATGCAATTGCAAACGAAAAATCATTGGAACGAAAAATTGAGAAAGCACGAAAGGAATCCGAAGAGTGGGAATTTAAAGCTAGGCAAGCTTTACAGGCAGGACGCGAGGATTTAGCCAAAGCAGCACTAGAAAGAAAAATTGTAGCAGAAAAAAATTACCAAGATTTACTTCCGATTTTCCAACAGGCTAAAGAAACAACCTCCAAACTTCGTTCGCAATTGAATAGTTTAAAGTCAAAACTTGAAGAGGCACGTGCACGACAGAGTACTCTCATTGCTCGTTCCCAAGCGGCAAAAGCACAAAAACAAATTGCACAAAGTTTAAGTGGAGTGGCATCCGACGCATTTTCCAAGTTTGATAAATATGAAGAAAAAATTGAAAAACTGGAAGCCGAAGCCTCAGCTTTTGAACAACTTAGCTCCGAAAGTCGTTCCTTGGATGAAGAATTCAAAATGTTAACTTCATCGTCGGATGTTGAAAAACAACTCCTCGAACTTAAAACAAAAATGGGTTTACTTCCACAATCCTCTGATAGTGAAACTAAACAATAGGTAATAAAATGGAAGAGAAAGAATTTTTAAGTGCTAATGAAAAAGAAGGGTATATTCAAACTCCTATCGAAATTCTAGAACAAGTCAACTCTAAACTTAATTCGCTACTTGATGAGCATTTCCCTGAACATATAAAATTTGACAATAGAACATACACTATTCAAAAAGGTTCTTCTCAAATAATGATTATTGTCCGACCATATACACAAAATGAAGCCTGTATTGAATTTTTTTCAAATGTAGTTATTGGGGCCAATATATCTGCTGAACTTATGCATTTTTTGTTGAGGAAAAATGCTGAAATCCACTTTGGTGCTTTCGGTTTGATCTTCGACAATACAATAACATTTTCCCATTCAATTCTCGGAAGCTCGTTAAGTGAAAATTCATTGAAAACAATACTTACAACTGTTGCAGTAATTTGCGACCATTACGATGATATTATTGTTGAATTGGCGGGGGGTAAACGCGCCGCAGATTTAACCACCGACCTCGAAAATGAATAAAGAAACCAAAAAGTTGTTTATTTTTTTATCATTCCAATGCCAAAATCTTCTCTGCAAGTTTATAAGCCCCAAAAATCGATAATGTAAATGTTAAATCTCCAATAAGAGAATAAGCAAAAAATTCAATTGTTGTTGTTCTATAAAAAGGCAAACCTAAAATATAACATTGAAGGAGTCCTTCGATATTATGGGAATACATACCGCTTGTTAACCAAACAGCAAAGTTGGTAATTAAATAGAAAAGAAAAGAAGAAACAAAAGTTGCTAACATCAAATTTTTAAATGAAAATCGGGATTTAAGAAAAATTCCTACAATGACAATTAAACCAAAAGAAAGATAAACAGCCCAAATAGTTGGGTGAAATCCAATAATAATATCAGAAAGAAACATAGCCAAAAAAGGTACTAAAAAAGCAATCAATTTTCGATTGAAAACTGAACCACCAAAAAGTGCTATTGCAGTTAAAGGTGTGAAATTTGGTGGATGTGGAATTAAGCGAAAAAAAGCTGCGAAAAGGATTAAAGAGATGGGAACTAAATATTTTTTAAACTTAAGTTTTCTCATCATTCTCTCCATCTACAAATTGCAAATTTATGAAATAATATCAAAATAGAAAGAGAATCAAGTTTACATAATATAGATTATATTACATTATTGGATTATCGGATTCGGAACTACTAAGCAAAGCCTTCAAAGTCTTAATAAAGGCTGGATCATTTGCTTCAATGCTTAATTTAATTCGTTCTCTAATTTCATTCATTAATTGTTTTCGGTAATTCAATTCTTTTAACGCTTTATTTTTAAATAGAATATCATCGGAAATTTCTTTTTTTAAAGGTAAAATAATTTTATTTTTTTTCTCTTCCATAGTTAAAGATTACAAATAAAAAGTTGATTGTTATTAATCACGTAACGTGGTTTTCCTTTAAGTTTAAAACCGTCGAAAGGCGTGTTACGGGATTTACTTTTAAAAAATTGTTTATCGACTATCCATTCATCTTCAGTTGAAAATATTGTCATATTTGCTTTAGCTCCTTGAACAAATTGAATCATAGGTAACCCGAGAATTCTTCTTGGATTTATACTCATTAATTCAATTATTTTACTCAAAGAAAGTTGCCCTGTATGATATAGATATGTTAAAATAACCCCAAGCGAAGTTTCTAATCCAACAACTCCATTAGGTGCTCTTTCGAATTCAACATCTTTTTCGTGCAAAGAATGTGGTGCATGGTCTGTAGCAATACAATCAATGATGCCCTCTTTCAAACCTTTAATTAATGCTTCTTTATCTTGGTGAGTTCTTAAGGGTGGATTCATTTTGTAATTAGTATCGTAATTTTCGACAAATGTTTCATCCAAAGTAAGATGATGAGGAGTTACCTCGCAGGTGACCCTTAAACCTTTTTCTTTTGCGTAACGAATAAGTTCAACAGAACCTTTTGTACTAATATGCTGAGCATGATACCTACGGTTTCCACAATATTCTGCAAGCTTTATATCTCGAGCAAGAATAATTTCTTCGGCAACTGATGGATAGCCTTTAAGTCCCAATTTAGCAGAGATTATTCCTTCGTTAACTGCAAATCCAGATGTCAATTCATTTTCTTCACAATGTTGGGCTATTAACAAATCCTGACTGGAAGCATAGTCAAATGCTCGCCTCATAACCTCAGAATTTGTAACACAGTTACCATCGTCTGTAAACATTACTACACCAGAATCATGCAGTGAAATCATTGATGTTAGCGATTTCCCTTGCAAACTTTTAGTAATTCCTGCTGCCAGATATACATCTACAATAGAATTTTGAGACTTTGAATTTAAATACTGAACAACTGTGGGACTATCAATTGGCGGATTTGTATTAGGCATACACACAACTCCAGTAAAACCACCATTGGCTGCGGCAAGAATTCCGGAGTGAACATCCTCTTTATAAGTTTGTCCAGGGTCACGAAAATGTACATGCATATCGAAAAGACCTGGCGTACAAACCAGGTCATCTCCTTCAATAATTTTAAAATCAGGAGAAATATTAATGTCTGCTGTTCCTAAATATTCAATCCGCCCTTCATTAATTAGAATATTATATCTTCCATCAATGGCTTGAGTTGGATTAATTATCCTTATGTTCTTTAAATAAATCTGCATAATTAATTCAATTGTATATCACTTTCAAAATCCAGTTCTTCTAAATTTGCATCCATTTCTTCTTCACTTTCGTTTTCATTGGAGGAAGGAACAACTGTAATATCTGATATGTAATCTCCTGGGTCAAGTCGAAGTAATTTAACGCCTTGGGTATTTCTCCCAATAAGTCGTATTTGATTGATAGGTTGTCGAATGATGATTCCTCTAGTAGTAATAATGAATAAATCATCATTATCAGTGACTTTTAGAATCCCAACAACTTTTCCCGTCTTTTCGTTAACTTTCATTGATATAACCCCTTTAGCTCCTCGATGCGTCAAACGGAATTCATTAAGCATTGTTCGCTTACCGAAACCGTTTTGACCAACAATTAAAAGTTGAGTATTTTCAGGGTCATTTGTTGTAATCATAGAAACTACTTTATCGTTCTCTTCAAGGGAAATACCTTTCACACCAGTAGCAGTACGCCCCATTGGCCTTACTTCCCTTTCGTCAAACCTACAGGCAAAACCTTCGCTTGTTCCAATTAAAATTTGTGATTTGCCATCCGTCAATCTTACTACAACCAACTTGTCATTTTCAGTAAGATTAATTGCAATTATTCCAGTGCTACGCACATTTGCAAAATTGCTAAGTTCTGTTTTTTTGATTATCCCATTTTGAGTAATCATAATAATATATTTTGAATCATCGAATGATTCAACTGGTAAAAATGCTGTAACTTTTTCGTTCGGTTCTTTTGATATAAAATTAGAAAGTGACCTTCCTTTTGATTGCCGAGAACCTTCAGGTATATCATAAACTTTTACTTTGTAGCAACGACCTCTGTCTGTAAAAAACAACAAATCGTGGTGGGTTTGGGCTTTGAAAACATATTCTATAAAATCATCATCAGTAATTTTTGCACCAGCAACTCCCCTGCCCCCCTTACTTTGTCGTCGGTACATCGAAACAGGCATACGCTTAATAAAACCATTGTGTGATAATGTAACAATTACCTCTTCGTTTGCAATAATGTCTTCTATTGAGATATCTTTAGAATCGTAGACAATTTGGGTTCGTCTTTCATCATTATATTTTTTCTTAAGTTCTAAAAGTTCATCGGCAATTATATTTAATTGGATTTCTTTACTATTCAAAATAGCTTTTAAATCCTCTATCTTTTTAATAATTTCTTCGTATTCCTGTTTAATTTTTAGTTGTTCCAAATTTGTAAGGCGCTGTAATCTTAAATCAAGAATTGCTTTTGCTTGAATCTCACTTAATCCAAATCTTAATTGAAGCCTATCGGATGCAGATTTGGGGTCTGGGGATGACTTTATTAATTCAATCACTTCATCTAAATGATTCAAAACTATAATAAATCCCCCAAGAATGTGCAATCTTTTTTCTGCCGCTTCAAGTTCAAATTTCGTTTTTCTAATTATGATTTCATTGCGATGCTCAATAAACAATCGCATCATCTCCAAAAGATTAAGGATTTTAGGTTTCCCATCGACAAGCGCGAGAAGTATCGCACCATAAGTTACTTGAAGTTGTGTATGCTTAAATAAATTATTCAAAACAATTTCAGGCTTGGCTTCCCTTTTCAACTCAATTACAATACGTATTCCATCACGGTCACTTTCATCACGAATATCTGTAATATCATCAACAATATGATTTTTAACTAATTCTGCAATTCTTTCAATAAGAGTTGATTTACTGACTTGATAAGGTATTTCTTTTATTATAATAGAATTTTTATCGATTATTGCTTTTGAACGAATAATAATTTTTCCTCTCCCTGTTGTATAAGCCTCTTTAATTCCATCTATACCATAAATAATTCCACCAGTAGGGAAATCGGGTGCAGGAACATATTTCATCAATTCTTCAACAGTAATCTCTGGATTGTTAATTAATGCCAGCAGTCCATCGATAATTTCCCCAAGATTGTGTGGAGGAATATTTGTTGCCATCCCAACAGCAATTCCACTTGAGCCGTTTACTAAAAGAGTTGGCAAAACGGTAGGTAAAACTACTGGTTCTTTTAAAGAATCATCAAAGTTCGGTCTAAAATCAACGGTATTTTTTTCAATATCACGAAGCGTCTCCATTGCAATCCACGAAAGGCGAGCCTCGGTATATCGCATTGCAGCAGGAGCGTCTCCGTCAATTGAACCAAAATTTCCTTGTCCATCAACTAATGGATAACGCATCGCCCAAGGCTGTGCCATTCTTACCATAGATTCATAGACCGCTGCATCGCCATGAGGATGGTATTTTCCGAGCACTTCCCCAACAATACGGGCTGATTTTCTGTACGGTTTATTAGGAGTCAGCCCTAATTCATTCATTGCATATAGAATTCTACGGTGAACTGGTTTTAAACCATCGCGAACATCAGGCAATGCTCGAGAAACTATAACTGACATAGAGTAGTCAAGATAGGCGTTCTTTATTTCGTCTTCGAAAACTGTTTCGATAATTTTATCGCCAAATATATCTTCCATTTGCTTTTAATTTTATCAAGCAAAATTACGAAATCGAAAGAATATGATTTGTTAGATTAAGAAAATTCTTCTTTTTTGTTTGATTACCTATTATTTTTAATACTTTTAAAAAATATTCTTTCAATAATTTGAAGCATTTTCTCGGCAGAGGTTTCCCAAGAAAACTTCTTTGCCCACTCAATAGCTCCATAGTTTAGTTTATCGAATAATTCTTTGTTCGTAAATATAGAAATAATTTTGTTTGAAAGATCTTCTATGTTGCCAAATTCATAAAGTAATCCAGAAACACAATCTTTTACTGAATCACGTAATCCAGGAACATTTGCTGAAATTACAAGAGTTCCACAAGCATTGGCTTCCAAGTTTGTTATCCCCCACCCTTCTTTTATCGAGGTATTAACAACACAATGTGATTTGCTTAGCAACTCAATTTTTTGATTATCATCAACATAACCCCAAAACTTAACAGATTCACTAATACCAAGTTTCTCTGCAATTTCTCTTAACTCCTGTTCGTAGTCACCTCTCCCTACAATATAAACTTGTGCATCAGGCAATTCCTTTTTAACATTTGTGAAAGCATAAAATAGCTGCTCAATACTCTTATACTTTTTCAACCGTCCGAAGTATGTAATTGTTGGTTTAGGAAATTTTTCACCAATTTTGAATGGAAATTTGGAATGGTCAAGTGCATTATATACTATTTCAAAATTTTCTTTTGGATAGCCCCTATTAATAAACTCATTAAGTGTACTTTCAGAAACAACAACGAAAGGGAGTTTTTTGTAAACCAAGTCCATTAGCCTTTCAAATGTGTAAACATAAATTCCGCTCAAAAGGTTTACTTGTTTAAAAATACTTCTGCCAAAGAAATGATGAGAAATACATAGTATCGGCTTATTTTTTACAAAAAATGGGGAAAAAAAAGGAATCTTGTTTATATCATCTATCACAATATCAAAAGACTTTCTATTTAACTTGAAAAGATAATAAAAAGGTACAAACCAATTAAAGAAAGCCCGATTACCAATCCGAATTACCTCTATCCCATCAACTATCTCTGATTTCGAAAGTTCAGTTAAGCGACAACATAATAAAGTTACTTTATGGCCTTTTGCTGCAATTCGTTTAAATATTTCGAATAAATGAACTTCGGCACCCCCAGCAAATTTGTTCTTTATGTCTTGCCAATTGATTATAAGTATATTCATTGAACATTTTAAAAATTCAAAATTACCTAATTATTTAAATTTATGGCACACGTATTGACCATTACCATGTTGATTTAAGAGTTATTTTATCATAGATATAATAAATAATAATGCTATAAAGGAGATAAACGGAATGAAGGGAAATGATAAAGCAAAAATTAATAGCAGATTATTGTACATTTGTATAATTGTAACCACCTTTTTATCATCCTGTATCTCAACACAAAGTGTTAGAACTGGAACCTATAAAATATTAAAACCATATATCAATAACTTTACAAACAAGAAGTCAGAAAAAGTAAACAAACCAAACCAAATTGTTGAAGATACAAATAGGTCTACTAATAACTTTGAGAATAAACCAATTATTGCAGGTGAATATTATAACAATCAAAAACTTCAAAATGGTGTGGAAGATAATGAGTTTATTCAACAAAAGATCGAAAAATTGGAAAATGAAATTGCATATCTTAGAAAAGAAATTAGTATGCTTTACCAAATAATTGAAAAGGAAAATTCGGAGCAAAGTTCAAATCAAAATAGTAACTCCAGTCAAAATCAACTGAAACAAGAAACAGTTGAAAAAGATAAAAATAATAACAAGAAAGTAAGTACTCAAACCACAACAAAACCAAAGAAAACACAAATTACTCAGAAAAATAAAATTAAATCTCCTGAAAAAGAAAATGTGAAAGAAATTGAAAAAATAGAAAAAAACCGAAGTCTTGCACTAATAGTAACATTAATTAAAAACAAAAATTATGACGAAGCTTTACGAAATATTGAAATTCAACTACAAATCGAAAACGAGTTAAATAATTTAGCGAATTTATGGTACTGGAAAGGCGAGGCTTTATTTTACAAAAAAGAATATCAAACATCACTCGAAAGTTTTCGTAAGGTGCTTTCGTTCCCTGATTCCCCCAAAAGAGTCGAATCTCAGATAATGATAGCAGAATGCCTTACTAAATTGGGGAAAATGGCTGAAGCAAAAAAAGAATACCAGAAGTTTGTCGAAGAATATCCTTTTAGTGAATATGCTCCCAGAGCCAAAAGAATGTTACAACAACTATAATCTAACGCAGTAATCTTTCAAGTTGATTGAAATAAATATCTTTGAGTTCAGTTATTTGAAAACTAAAAGCATTTTTGATTTCAAAAATGTTTTCAACTACTTCTCCAATCTTCAGGAACTTGAGTGAATATTGATTGCAAAGTGATTCGAACTCATTGGCTTTTTGCGGCGAAATAGAAACAACAACACGGCTTTGAGATTCTGAAAAAAGAAGATGAACATCTGGAGTCCTATTCAAATCTACTAAAGCCCCTAATCCATTTGAATATACTGACTTTTCCGCAAGACAAATTGCTAATCCCCCTTCGCTACAATCATGAGCCGAGTTCAGCAAATTATTTTGTACAGCGATTAAAAGAAATTCTATCAATTTTTTTTCCATCTCTAAATCAATAGTTGGAGCATCTCCCACAACCAACCCAAAAAGTTGTTTTAAAAACTCAGAGCCTCCCAGTTCGCTTTTTGTTTCCCCAATTAAATATATCAAATCACCTAAATTTTTAAATTCTAATGAGACAACTTTAGAAATATCGTCAATAATTCCGAGCATTCCAATGGTTGGAGTTGGATAAATTGCAAAATTTTGGGATTCGTTGTGAAAACTAACATTTCCGCCCGTAACTGGTGTATTAAAAAATCTACAAGCATCACCCATTCCCAAAACTGCCTGTTTAAATGTCCAATAGACTTCAGGATTATAAGGATTCCCAAAATTCAAACAATTTGTAATTGCAATGGGTTTAGCACCAACGCAAGCAACATTTCTTGCAGCCTCGGCAACTGCAATGACAGCACCACGGTATGGATTTAAGTAAACATAACGTGAATTACAATCAGTGGAAAGGGCAATTCCTTTTCCAGGAATTTCCTTTAATCTTAACACTGATGCATCACCAGTTATTCTAACTGTGTTCGTTCGAACTTGATAGTCATATTGTTCATATACCCATTTTTTTGAAACAATGTTAGGGGAACTAAAAACTTTCACAAAGGCATCTTTTAAATCTATCTTTTCCAAATTTAAGCTTGAAAAATCAAAATTACGTGTATGTTCTAGATAAGTTGGTTCTTTAGCCAATTGGTCATATTGAGGGGCATTACCTCCTAAAACTAAATCAACTGCTTTGATTTCTGCAACTTTTTTTTCATTATGCCAAATGTGTAAAATACGATCGTTTGTTACTTCGCCAATCTTTGTAATTGGTACATCCCATTTTCGGCAAATCTCTTTTGCAGCTTCGAACTTATCTTTATGAAAAACAAAAAGCATTCGTTCCTGCGATTCGGAAAGCATTATTTCATAAGGAGTCATATCAGGTTCTCGGAGAGGAACCTCGTTAAGGTTTATCTTCATTCCTGAGTTGCCACGTGCACTCATTTCGGAAGTTGAACAGCTAATTCCAGCGGCACCCATATCTTGGACACCAACAATAACTCCTTTCTTAATCAATTCAAGGGTTGCTTCAAGAAGCAATTTTTCCGCAAATGGATCGCCTACCTGAACGGTAGGTCTCATATCTTCATCTGTTTCTGTAAACTCACGAGATGCAAGAAGAGAAGCACCATGAATGCCATCTCTACCTGTACTACTACCAACAATGCAAACGGGGTTGCCTTCGCCTTTTGACCTTGCAAAGGCTAATCTGTCGGACCTTACTATTCCAACAGCCATAACATTAACAAGGGGGTTATCATTATAGCAACTTTCAAAGAAAAGTTCGCCTCCTACGGTTGGTACACCAAAACAATTTCCATAATGAGCAATACCTGAAACCACGCCTTTAACAAGGAATTTGGTTTTTTCTTTATCGATATCACCAAATCTCAGAGAGTTTAGAACAGCAATCGGTCGAGCTCCCATAGAAAAAATATCACGAAGAATCCCACCTACTCCAGTTGCTGCACCCTGGAAAGGTTCAACTGCAGAAGGATGGTTATGGCTTTCTATTTTAAAGCAAATTGCATAACCATTTCCAATATCTACTGCACCAGCGTTTTCATCGCCTGCAGAAACTAGTAGTTGTTTTCCACTTCGAGGTAAAGTCTTTAACATTTTAATGGAATTTTTATAAGAACAATGTTCACTCCACATTACTCCAAAAATTCCTATTTCAGTGTAAGTAGGTTGCCGACCAAGAAGCTCTAGTACTCTTTGGTATTCTTCAATAGTAAGACCACATTGGAGAGCAATGGTTTCGTCAACATTTAATTCAGAATACAAGTTATTAGGCATATTTTATAAACAAATTAATTTTTAAAAAACAAAAATAAATTTTTCTTTTCATTTGTTCATTTAATATTTTTTTTATAATTTTGAACTTTTCGAACTAAAAAAGTTTAAATAGTTTATGAAAGACAAGCAAAATTTATTAGAAATAATTATTACTGAAGCCACAAATGTCTTTTTGGAAAAGGGTTATAAAAATCTCAATGTAGACGAACTTGTAGACCAGATTGGAATAAGTAAAGCTACTTTTTACAAGTATATACCCTCGAAGGAATTCCTTTTCGAAGAATGTATCCGCAGATACTTAGAAAAATTCAAAAAAGGGATCCGTTCACAAATAAATCGAATATTGAAAAGTAATAAGGAAACTTTCTTTCCATTTTTTATGGATATAATTAAAATATCAAACAACTTTCTGGCAACAATTACTACATTGATTAGTCCGAGAGTCGAAAAAAGATTTCCACAAATAAGAGTAAAATTACAAGAATTAACTAAAAAGCAAATAGAATCTTCATTTTACTCAATTATAAAAAAAGGTAGAGAACTAGGACTTATCAAAAAGGACATAGATGATGAAGTATTATACTTTATTATATATACAACTTTAACAAACTTAAAATCCTTTATACACAGACAAAACAAAGAATTTACTTTAGAGAATTTCTTTAAAGACTATTTTTTTATATTATTTAATGGAATATTGGTTAATGAAATTAAAAATTTATATTATCCACAAGTTATAAGCATTTCTTATGAAAAGTAAAAATTTAAATAAAATTAGTAACCTTATTTTAATTTTTATTTTTCTTTGGGCTTCATTAACAAAGAATATTTATTCAATTGAATTAAACCTCGAGAAATCAATAAAATTAGGTGTTGAAAATAATAACGAACTCAAATCCTATCGCCTTGAAATCCAAAAAGCTGAACAGGCGGTTCGAGAAGCTAAGGGTCACGCTTTACCTTCAATAGATTTTACGACCACATTTTCACATTTTATTCAAAAACCGATATTTTTCTTTCCTGATTTCCAAGCCTTACTTAATAATTCAACTTATAGTATTCTTTTCAAGGAAGGCTTACTACCCCAAGATAACACAAAGTTCCTACCTATGTCCTTAACTAAACAATCTTTCTATTTGAATAATCAATTTGAAAATAAAATCCAAATCACACAAATATTATTTAACTCCACTGTTTTCCGTGGTATTGGTGCATCGAAGTTATATCTCGAAATTTCTAAATATTCTTATAAATCCGCTCTTTCTAATTTAATTGCAAATATCAAAAAAGCTTTCTTTGGAAGCTTATTGCTTCAAAATGTTAAGGAAATATATGAAGAAAGTTTAAAAAATGCTGAAGAAAACCTTTCCCTTGTTAAAGGACTTTATAATCAAGGTTTAGTTTCGGAATTCGATTTAATGCAGGCTGAAGTTCAAGTGGAAAACTTAAAACCTCTTGTTGAAAATGCTAGAAATTCTTACATAAATTCCTTAAACAATTTGAAAATACTTATCAATATTCCTTTGGACAGTGCCATTACCATTTCTGGAGAGCTATCCTATCAAGAATATGAGTATCCAAACCAAACCGAACTGCTAAAATTAGTTAAAGAAAACAATCTTCAATTAAAAGCTTTAGAATACAAAAAGAAAGTAGATGTCGAATTTGTTGAACTTTACCGTTCCGAATATTACCCTTCATTGGTTGCTTTTGCTAACTATTCATTTGCGGGACAATCTGATAAATTGAATTTCAATACTTATTCTCAATCTATGATAGGGTTACAACTATCAATAAATTTATTTAATGGATTTCAGACGAAAAGCAGGGTTCAGCAATCAATAATAAATTATAAACAAACAGAAGAACAAATCCAACAACTGCAATCATATCTTTCGAAACAAATATTGGAAAAAGTTTCAGAGATTGAAAGAGCAAAAAAGCAAATACTGGCTCAAGAAAAAAACATTAACCTTGCAAGAAAAGCCTATGAAATAGCTCAAACAAAATACAATAATGGAACTTCTATACAATTAGAAGTGAAAAATGCTGAAAATGAATTGAGACAAGCAAAACTGAATTATCAGCAAGCAATTTTTGATTACAACTTAGCACAAATCGAAATTGAAAACATTTTAGGGGAAATAGATTATGAAAACTAGTAACAGGATTACAAATAGGATTTTTTCAAACATTTTGATTTTACAAGTTCTTGGAATTATTCTTAGCGGATGCGTTAAAAATTCTGCAAAAGAACAGAAAAAGTATGATAATTCCAATGCAATTCCAGTAAAAATACTTGTTGTCCAACCCCAAAATTTTGAACAAAGTATTTCTTTTTATTCTCGCCTTATAGGCATTATTGAAAATACTCGAGGAAGCTTAGTTTCTGATAAAGTTGAAAAAATCCTTGTTCGACCAGGACAATTTGTAAGAGAAAAGCAAATCGTCATTCAATTCCCTCCAGATAATCCATCTTTACAATTTCAACAAGCCAAAGCCGCATATGAAAATGCTTTAAAAAACTATAACCGAATGAAAGAATTATTAAAAACAGGTGAGATTTCGCAACAAAATTTTGATAATGCCGAGACACAATTCTTTGTTGCCAAAAGAAACTACGAAGCTTTGAAACAAATGCTTTATGTGGAATCCCCTATTTCTGGATATATTTCTAACATTTATGTTACCGAAGGACAACAAGTAGATATTGGAAAGCCACTGTTTACTGTTAGTGTATTAAACAAAATACGGGCAATTGCTTGGGCAAACGAACAAGAGGTTCTGCATCTAAAGATTGGTATGAATGGAACAATTATCTGGAACGGGAAACAATACTCTTGTAAAATTATTTCACTTGCTTTGAAAATGGATGATGTTATGAGGGGTTTCCGGGTTGAATTCGAAGCGCCCAATCCTAACTTAGAACTCAAAAGTGGGGTTACAGTGGAAATTAAAGTCAAAATTTATGAAAATCCAAAAGCAATTGTAATTCCTAAAACCCTTATTGAAAAAGAACCTGATGGTAGAATGTATGTTTTTGTCGAAAAAGATGGAAAAGCGGTTAAGCGATATGTTGAAACAGGAAGAATAAATGGATTAAACGTAGAAATAATTAATGGTTTATCGTTTAACGAACATCTTATTTACGAAGGTAATCACCTGCTTTCTGAAAATTCAAATGTCAAAGTAATTAATATGTAAGAAAAAATAAGTAGAAGTTATGTTTCTTGCTAAAATTGCAACTAAAAGACCAGTTTTGACAACAACGATAATTTTAGTCTTTATTATCTTTGGATTATCCGCGTATTTGTCATTAAATCTGGATACTTTTCCCGAAGTAAAAGTTCCTTATGTTACTATTACGATAATTTACCCTGGTGCAGGACCAAATGAAGTAGAAAACTTAATCACCAAACCCATTGAAGACGAAATATCGACCATTTCAGGAATTGAACGAATTGAATCTTATTCTATGGAAAATACTTCAATAATTATTATTGAATTTAAATTAGGGAAAGATGTTGATGTTGCAAATAGAGAAGTAAAGGACCAAGTAGATAAAATCCTTTTTAAACTTCCAAGTGAATCAAAGAAGCCAATTATACAAAAATTAGATATACAAGCATTCCCAATCATAGACCTTGTGGTTTATGGCAATCTAACTCCAGTTCAACTTTATGAAATTTGTGATAAAAAAATAAAAGACCGGATTTCTCAGATTCCCGGTGTAGCCAATGTTGATATAATTGGTGGTCAGGAGCGTGCAATACGAGTTGAACTCGATAATCGGATTGCATTCGGAAATTCAATATCTCTACCCCAACTTGTTCAAATTCTAAAAATGAATAATATTGATTTCCCTGGGGGTATTTTTCAAACTGAAAAGGATGAATTTACAGTCAGAGTAAAAGGTGAATACCCTTCGTTAGAACAACTTAGAAATTTAAGAATACCGACACCTTTTGGTTTGAAAAAGCTTGAACAAATTGCAAAAGTTTCGGATAGCGGTAAAGACGTTAGGCAACGAGCTATCTTTTTCAACCTTTTGAAAAAGAAAAAAAACGAAAATGTTATACATTTATCAATTGTAAAAGCGGCAGATGCAAATGCAGTTAAGGTATCGGATGCGATTTCGGAAATAATTCCCGAAATTGAAAATTCCTTGCCAAAAGGAATTAAAATTGAAAAAGTTCAGGACCGAACAGACTTCACAAGAGCCACTTTTAATGATACAATGAGCAATATTTATCTTGGGATTATTTTTACAAGTTTCGTACTGTTTTTATTTCTCTTCAGTTTAAGAACAACTTTTATTATTGCCCTAACTATGCCAATCTCAATAATTTCATCTTTCATTCTCTTTAAAACTTTTAGTTTAACATTGAATATTCTGTCTTTGATGGGGATTTCAGTGTCGTTGGGTGTTTTAGTTGCTAACTCAGTTGTTGTTTTAGAAAATATTTTTCGTTATAGAAGTATTGGATACTCTCCAAAAGATGCAGCATATTTTGGAACCAGTGAAGTAACTGTGGCTGTTCTTGCATCAACTCTGACTAAACGGATTGTTTTTTTACCAATAGCAAACATGTCCTCGATAGTTGGTTTCTTTTTGAAGGACTTAGCGCTTGCAGCAACATTTGCAACTTTATTTTCCTTGTTTAATTCTTTCACTTTAACGCCAATGCTTGCAAGCGTTTTACTTCCACAGTCAGAAAAAGAAACTAAACTGTCCAAATTTTACCACAAAATAGATTCTTTCATAAATAGAATATACAAAAAAATTTTGATAAAAATCCTTGATAAGAAAAGAAATAGTGTTATTCTTGTTCTATTCAGCTTTGCGGTTTTCATTTTAGTTTTTATTCTAATAGCTCCAAAAGTAGGTTTAGAATTTATTCCAAAAGTCGATAGCGGGTTAATACAAATTCAAATTGAATTGCCTGAAAATTCAAATCTCGAAATGACAACCAAGAAGGTTAATGAAATATTTGAAAAAATTAAGTCCCACAGAGAAATCATTTCAGTAGTTGGAAATATTGGTAAGAAAGACAACTTCAATACTGGCTCAAATATGGCTAGTATCGATGTTAAGTTATGTGATGCTTCAGAGAGAGAAGTTTCGATTAATGAGATGATTGATATGTTACAAATGGATTTACAAAACATAACTAATATCAAAACAATTATAAAAGCTGGAGATGTTATTCCTGGGGGACAATACCCTATTCAATTCTATCTTCTTGGTCAAAACCTGGATACACTTGAATATTATAAAAATGTAATTATCGACAGTTTGAGAAATGTAAATGGACTTGTCAATTTTGACAATAGTTCAAGGCGTGGAAAACCAGAAATAGTGATAACTCCAAGGAGAGAAATCCTCCCAGAGGTTGGATTAACAATAATTGATTTAGCATACTCGGTTCGTTCTGCTGTCGATGGCATAGAAGCAACGACCTTCCGTGAAGAAGGAAATGAATATGATATTGTTGTTACTTTATCGGAGGAAGATGTTGACTTGCCAGAAAAAATTGGGAATATACCCATTGTTACCTCAACAGGAACTTTTCGTTTAAAACAAATTGCAAATATAGACTACTCTACAAGTGTCGCAAGAGTCCTACATAGGGATAAATTTAAATCAATTCAATTCAATGGGGCAAATGCTCCGAATGTTCCTCTCGGTAATGTAACTAAAGAAATTGATGAGAAACTACAAAAAATAAATCTACCACAAGGATATACATACAAATGGTCTGGTTATGTGAAATATATGCAAGATATGTTTAAGGATATGGTATTTGCGTTTATCATTGTAACTATATTAACCTATTTACTACTTGCAGCTATATTGGAAAGTTTTATGCAACCAATATATATCCTGGTAACACTTCCACTTGGATTGATTGGGGTTTTTATTTCTTTTCCCCTAACAAACACTACTTATAACTTATCCTCCTTGATGGGAATAGTTATGTTAATTGGCATAGTAGTCAATAATGCAATTTTGATACTTGACTTAACAAATCAACTCTTCCGAGAAAAAAATTACAAAATTAAAGATGCTTTAATTGAGGCTGGAGTATTAAAATTAAAACCTCAAATTATGTCTTCATTTGCTTTGATTTTAGGGATGTTGCCGATGGCTTTGCAGATTGGACAAGCAGGTAAAGAATTCCGAGCACCTCTTGGAATAGTCTCTATCGGGGGGTTGATTACATCGACATTCCTAACAATTTTTGTCTTACCCGCAGTTTACTATATTTTCTCAAAAGGTAAACTGAAGAAAGAAAATTAAAAATACAAGTCTCGTTCCCCTTTTTCAATTCGTGCCAAATATTGTTCAGTTTTAGCGCGTAATTTTTTATGGTCAATTTTTGCAAGTTCCTTTTGAATCAATTCTTCACCTATTAGTTTTGTTTCTTCATCAGCATAATCAACCAAGTATTCTTTTAAGGTTGTTAAACCATTTGGATGACAATGAGTCTTTATTAAACCGGGTTTTGCTAAATCCATGAAATCGCCTCCTACCCGACCAACCCTATAACAGGCAGTACAAAAAGATGGGACAAAGCCCATCTTAATAATATCTAGAATGACTTCTCCACTACTTCTGCAATCATTTAGCGAAAATTGACCAATTTCGTCATTCGACTCTACACCATTAAAGGCTTGTTTATATCCTCCTACGCTCGTTTTGGAACCAGCACTAATTTGGGAAACACCCAAATTAAACAATTCGTTTCTCAACGTAGCAGGTTCCCTTGTAGAAAGAATAATTCCAGTATATGGAACACTTATTCTTAAAACAGCAACAAGTTTTTTGAAGTTCGTATCGTCTACGGCATATTTTGGATTGTAAGATGCAGGTGCATTTTTCGCAGGCTTTATCCTTGGAATAGAAATGGTATGAGGACCAATCCCAAATTCACTATCCAGATGCTTTGAATGCTGAATTAAAGCAAGAACTTCATACCGGTAATCGTATAATCCAAAAAGAGCACCGATACCAACATCGTGCATGCCATTGGCTAATGCCCTATCCATTGTATAAAGTCGGAAAAAGTAATTGTGCTTGGGTCCTTTTGGATGCATTTTAATATATGTCTCGTAGTGATAAGTTTCTTGAAAAACTGTATATGTTCCTATTGGAACCTCACTTAAAACTTTAAATTCGCTTTCTGTTAATGGAGCTATTTCAACATTTATTCTTCTAATGGTGCTACCTTTTGAATCTTTTACCGAATAGATAGCGTAAATTGCTTGAAGAAAATAGTCCAAAGTACAATTTTTATGGTCCTCCCCCATTAAAAGCAAAATTCTTTTGTGCCCTTGTTCCAAAATTATTCGAGTTTCTTCTTTAATTTCTTCGATAGAAAGGACTTTTCTTTCTATTGAGTCGTTATCAATTCGAAACCCACAATAAAGGCAATTATTTGAACAAAAATTTGATATGTATAATGGCGCGAAAAGAACTAATCTGTTTCCATAAATTTCGTCTTTAATTTTACCGGCAGTATCGAATATCTTTTCAAGGTCCCCAGATTTTTGTACATTAATAAGTTTCGCAGCATCTTCAAGTTCTAACCCCTTCAATTCCATAGACTTTTCAATTACCTCGTCTACTTCTTTAGAAGAAGGACTTTGATTTTTTTCAATTAATAAATGTAAATATTTGTCATCAATAAATGATTTATTAGAAATCATCTTGATTCCTTTTTTAAAGATTAGAAACGATTAAAAAAATATAAAATTGCAACAGTTCAATTACAAAAAAAGCCCAACCTATTAAGGTTGGGCTAAAAGTCTGAATTCAGACGAAAAAATTACTTAGTTACATTTACAGGAACTACTCCAGTATAAGAACCAGATTCAAGTTTGCAGTAGTATACACCAGAAGAAAGACCAAGTAAATAAGTATCGAATTTCAAATCATAGATGCCGGGTTTGAGTGTTCCTTCGAACAAAGTTGCTACTTTTTCTCCGTATGCATTCCAAAGTGTAATGTTTGTATAGGATTCGAATGCTATGCTGTACTCGATGT
Source organism: Ignavibacteria bacterium (assembly GCA_037440445.1). GTDB lineage: Bacteria > Bacteroidota > Ignavibacteria > Kapaibacteriales > UBA2268 > Naka2016. Next base: position 6,962 of record JBBIUA010000006.1, on the reverse strand, counting down.
TGCCGGTATTTTGTACAGGATTTGGGACAACTTCCTTAATGTAGTACTGGAAGCCAGAAAGTTCGATTAATCGTGCAGTATTGACACAAACAGGGTTAATTCTGATGTCTCCTGGGTAGTTTTCGACTAAAACATAATTAGAAGCAGGTAAGTTCATTACCTGAAACTCCACTGGAAGGGGTACCAAATCCAAATCACTAAGGAAAGTATTCATTCTAAATCTAAGTAGAGTTCCAAAACCACTTAAAACTTTGTCTTTTGAATCCATATGAATTTGAAGTACATCATTCTCAAGTATCTTAGCATATTCACAATTCCAACCTTGTGATAAAGTGCCACCTGTGTTTAAATCGCCGCATTCTGTTACTGCTGGATAAACTTCTTGAACGTCCGATTTCCCACCAGTATTGAACAAAACACGAACTTTAAAATCAGTGATTTGTGCATCATCTAAATTCTTAGTTTCATCTGGATGTTTCTCAAGTAATACTTCAACCTCTACAGGTTTACCTGGGTCAGCATTATATACACCTTTTGGAATTCTGGCGATAAGCTTGTAAATCATCCCTTCGCCGATCAAGTTTGAATATGCAAAGCCTTTTTCGCCAGACTCGGTTTCGTATTGATATTCGATCTTAAGACTGTATGAAGTAACTTGAGGAGGTACAAATCGTGCAAAGACCCACAAAGTATCTTTTGGACGCAGTAAGAATGGAGGTTGATCTGGAATTTCAGCATCATTCATCATCAGCTTTTGTATTGTTATTTCATTAGTATTGCCTGTTAGGCTTTCAACTATTGAGCGAGTAATTGTAACATTGTTGCTTCCAATATTTGTAATAAATACCTGACCATCGCGAGAAGTTGTTATGTAAATTTTTCCAAAATCGTAATCAGAGGTTTTAACACCGATTAAATAAGCTTCCCCAATAAGGTCGCCAGCAACATCATCTGGGGCATCACTTTCAGGAATTAGTTTAGCAACAAATGTTCCTGCAAGATTTGGTTTGAATTTAACAGGAATTGTCCAGTTCCCTCCAACGGGAATTACTTTTGGTTCAGAAGGATTTAAGTACTCGTCAGGAATTACAAAAGCATCTTTATCTGGACCTTCAACACGAAGTTTAAAGACGGTCAAGTCCATTGTTGTTAATGGATTGATTGTAACGTGCATAACTTCGGCATTCCCATCTATTTCGTTTCCAACCATAATTGGTGGGAATGTATAGCCGCGAACATCAATGTGGGGAAGTATTCCAATACCGTGGAGTTTACCTCGAACCTCAACTTGTTTATCGGAGAATTTTCCAACAAGGACTATTTCTGCTTCGTATTCTTTTTCTGCTTTTGGAGCAAACCAAACTTTAAGTGGGATGGGTGTTTCAGGGGAAAGTTGGGTTGGAACGTTCTTTTGGTCAAATGAGAATACTCCATCAACATCACCATCGATTCGCATTTCCATTACATCAACTTTTGCATTTCCTATTGCATCAAGTATGATTTCACCTTCATACTTATCTGTGCCAGCAAACTTATCAATAACACGTTTTCTTTGCCAATCATATCCAGTAATTGTTGGTCCAGCATCAAGACCCGAACCATCCCAATCAGAATATGTTTTGATTTTGTTTGTATTGCAAACAAAATCACATCGAGTCCTGTGTGTTACACCAGCAACATCTGCCTTATAATATACCGTGAATGTATGTATATCATTTGGCTTGATTACTAACGGCATCGGTAATGTAGCCTCGTCCACTCGGAAATGTTCTTTGTCAGGATAATCATATGATGTAATTACTACTTCTATGTTGCTAAGATTCTTTATTTCCACTGTCCTTGGTACTTCTTTGCCAACAGGTTGTGGTTCCCAATGTGCATCGGAAATATATACAATTGGCTCACTTGTTCGTAACTCAAGCCCAACTATCGTTTCATCATAACAACTTAATACTGCTACTACACTATCTCGAACAGGTATGTTCGAATTCTCTAATGCCGTCGCTACAACTTCGAACTCTTTCGTCTCGTTTGGTTCGATTGTCATAGGAAGCTGATTCGATGCTAAACTGAATTCCTTTTTCCCACTTTGAAGCTTTAATTCCTTGATCGTTACACTGACTTTCCCAATATTCGTAACTTTAAATTTTAGCGTTTTCTGTTCCCCAACTGTCATTAGACCAAAGTCCAGAAATGTTGGTTCAACAGAAATTAATTCGGGCTCATATATGTATTCTCGGGTAATCGTTTGCCCAGACTTCGTTTGAACAGATACTACCGCCTTCCCTGATTCCTTTCGATTCAATACAAATAACTTATAATTAACCTTCTTGTCCCCTGACTTGAAGTTTGGATCAAGTTGTACATTTGAGTAATTATATGATTTCTCTTTATCTAATTGAACATTGAATATTCCAGCACAGTCAGAGTTGGGTGGTAATGCAATACCTTCGCCTGTTACATCTCCACAATAAAGGTCATCTGTTACTACAAGTGAATCGGGACAATCAAGATTGTAATTAACTCCAATAGGATAACCATATGCAAAACCATCTTTACTACGGTCCCAATTTCCATAAACATATCCAGCAAATACAGCTTTTTCTTTGCCACCTGGTAAAGTATCTCCTAATATCCAATGGTCTCCAGCAGCAACCTGTTCAACAATGTATGCAAACTCAGTTCCATTAATATAGTTAACTGCATTTCCAAATACTGAGGTAAATTTTCTTCCATCAAAATATAAATAAGGAAGGTCCTTTGCCCGGAAGGTCACGGCCACAAAATTATCAATTGCTTGTGGAGAACGGAATGTAGCATAACTTGTCCATTGTGGTAATGGTGCAAGAATAATCAACATCCCTTGTCCATTTCGAGATGGATTCTGAATTTCATCCCCTTCGGAAGTTCTGGGTGGAACAGGAGAAATCCACCAAGTTTTTCCATATTGAGCAGCAAGAACTGGTTTATTTGATTCGTAATATGCAGGGTCTTCCATATTTGTAATTTCATGGAATTGTCCGCGCTTCAATACAACACTTATTTGCTTCAAACCTGTACCATCTTTTCGCATCTGATAAATTATCGTGCTATCATATGCTGCAACAAATCTTATCATATCACCCTTGTCGTCGGCAATCTTTCCTCTTGGACGATCTTGATATTTGATTGGACAGGAGACATACTTGGTTCCTAGCATTTCAATGGGCCATATCATTTCGATCATCATATTTCGCATAAAACTACCATTCCTACCATAGAACGTAAATTGATACCTTGGAAATGCTCCTTTTGTATGACCCGATAACACAGATATTGGCTTCGTTGCTTCGATATACGTTCCTGTTAAGTCCGAACTATTGTCTTGTACTCGCCCATCATCTAACTTGCCGAGAATTAAATATGTCTGCCCTTTGTTCAATCGAATCGGATCAGAAAGCTTCCCAGCCTCTACCTTCTCCGTTGCTGCTGTAGGTCGGTATCGTACTACAGTGTTATCCTCAGTTGCTGTAATTAGTATCTGCGGTGGTCGAAGATATGATGACCCTACCTTGTCGAGATAAAGATTCGTTGTTACATACTTCTTACCTAACCATTCCACCGGTATCACTCTGAATGCTTCCCCTGTCCATTGGTATGAAATATATACTGCAACTGAAATTGGATCCTCTGCTTTGATATGTATACCTTTGTTTCTCACTTGCTCGTTGTCTTCAGGTTTGTGCATAAGTACATCACCAAAGGTGATTTGTGTTATTTGATTGGCTCGAACAAGAAAATTCCTAATTGTTCCTGTTTCGATATCCTCTACATATCCTTTCGTATCGACTTTCGACGATATCCAAATGAGAATTGGTCCGACACCACCTCGGAGTCCTTCTCCTGCAGGGTCAAGCCAGCAGAGAGGTACCCCAAAGTAAAACTCTTTCCCTTCAGTGATTTCTTGCTTCACCATCTGTGAAGGCAAGTTTGAACTTAAAATGATAATAAACAAAAGCACTGAAAGAAATGATTTTGCAAAACTTTGGAGGTTCATTTCTTCTTCTCCAAATTCATAAACATTTCAAATTTAAAAAAAATCATTCTTAATTCATTTGTTTTCAATAAATTATTATTATTTTTTTATCTTTTAACTTTTTGCAAGTAAGAAATTCATCTGCTTATTTATTTTTGCTTTTTTTTAAAGATAAATTTCAATAAATGAAACGCAAGGTATTTACAAAGTCAATAATTTTACTTTCGATGATTAGTTTTTTCACCGATGTTGCCAGTGAAATGCTTTATCCTGTAATTCCAATTTTTTTAAAATCCATAGGGTTTTCAGTTTTTTTTATAGGGATTTTGGAAGGTCTTGCCGAATCAATTGCAAGTTTTAGTAAAGGGTATTTTGGTAATCTATCTGATAAAATTGGAAAACGAGTACCTTTCGTTCGAGTTGGTTATGTTCTCAGTGCAATTTCAAAACCTTTGATGGGTTTATTTCCATACATTGGGACTGTCTTTATTGCCAGAACATTAGACAGATTTGGAAAGGGAATTCGAACTTCAGCACGTGATGCTTTACTTTCCGATGAAACAACTCCAGAGCATAAAGGAAAAGTCTTTGGATTCCATAGGGCTATGGATACTGCAGGTGCAGTTGTTGGACCAGTTATTACTCTTTTGCTATTAAATATTTACACAATTCAATTTAGAGAATTATTCATTTTTTCTGCAATTCCTGGTTTGGTGGTTATCCTATTTTGTTTCATTTTAAAAGAAAAAAAGAAGGTACCAACATTAAATGTAAGCAATAAAAAAACGAATTTTTTCATCTTCGTGAGTTATCTGATAAAAGCTCCCTTGAATTATCGTCAGATAGTGATACCTTTGTTGGTTTTTGCTTTGATTAATAGCTCAGACTTTTTTCTACTTCTTAAACTGAAAGAATTTGGATTCTCCGATAATAGAGTAATTTTTTTCTATATTCTTTTTAATCTATCTTATGCAGTTTTTTCTTTTCCTGTTGGTAGAATTGCCGATAGAATTGGCTTAAAAAATGTTATCACTTTTGGGCTTTTTATTTTTTCTGCCGTATATATTCTGATAAATGTCTCAGGTTCGTTATTTTGGCTTGCATTTATCTTTTTACTTTATGGTTTATTTTCTTCTTCAACAGAAGGTATGATAAAAGCTTTAATAACAAACATTGTTCCACCTGGCGAAACAGCCACTGCTCTTGGTGCTTATAATGCTCTTAGTAGTATTTGCGTCTTTTTATCTAGTTCAATTACAGGATTAATATGGAATTTTTGGGGTTCAACTTTAGCACTTTTGTTTTCTGGGTTAGTTAGTTTAATAATTTTCTTTTATTTTGCTATTTTTTTAAAATTGAGATAAAAAATGATAACTTTTTCTGTTCCAGGTTTATCTGAATTCAACATTGAAAACTTAGTTCTTGATTATAATGGAACTTTAGCCTACAAGGGGCAATTTAATGAAAAAGTTCTCCAACTTTTGCAACAAATCTCTAAAAATTTAAAAATTTATATTGTCACAGCCGATACTTTCGGTAAAATTAACCACTTTAAAGACCAGTTACCTGCTGAAATTCATATCTTGCCCCAAGAAAATCAAGCAAAACTCAAAGCAGATTTCATCAAAATTATTGGTGAAGAAAAAACCATTGCTATAGGAAATGGGTCAAACGATGCAAAAATGCTAAAAGAAGCTGCAATTGGTATTGCAGTAATTGAAAGCGAAGGTGCTTCTTACAAAGCAATAGAAAATGCTGATATTGTTTGCAATTCAATTATTGATGCACTGTATTTAATACTTAATCCAGATTTGATTGTTGCAACTCTTCGACAATAAAATTGAAAAGTAAAATCCTTTATCAATGTATTAACTGCGGAGCGACCTTTCCTCGATGGATTGGAAGATGCTCAAACTGCGGTGAATGGAATTCCCTTGAACAAGTATTTGTAGATAATAGGGTAAAAAAAGTTAATTCTGAAGGTTTAAAGGCACCTATTGTTCAACCACTCGATTCAATAAAAGTTCAAGAATATTATAGAATACCTACTCAAATACAGGAAGTAGACAGAGTTCTTGGCGGTGGCTTGCTACCGTCTTCTATAATATTATTTTCTGGAGAACCTGGCATTGGAAAATCCACTGTTGTTCTTCAAATTTTAGCCCATTTACTATGCGAATCAATCTATATTTCGGGCGAAGAATCGCCGGAACAAATCAAGTTGCGAGCCGAAAGGTTAGGTATTAACTCTAAGAATATTTATTTAACTCAAGATTCGAATTTGGAAAAGATTGTAACACTAATAGAACAAAGTAATGCTCCAGTATTTGTAATAGATTCGGTTCAGACATTATACTCAAGCGAAATTCCATCTCCTCCTGGTTCCGTTATTCAAGTTCGAGAAACAGCCTACAAATTAATGGAGCTAGCAAAACAATGTAATAAAATCATTTTCCTTGTAGGACATATCAACAAAGAAGGAAACATCGCTGGGCCAAAAGCCTTAGAACACATCGTTGATATAGTTCTAATGCTTGAAGGTGAAAAACATTCAAGTATCAGAATCCTAAGGGCTTTAAAAAATAGGTTTGGTTCCACTCTTGAAATTGGATTGTTTGAAATGACGGAAAAAGGATTAATCGAGTTGCTTGACCCTTATAAAATTTTTACTTCGCATAGTTCAATATTTAGTTCTGGTACTGCTTTCAGTTCGATAGTCGAAGGTGCAAGATGTTTAATCATTGAAATACAATCACTTGTTTCTCCTTCATCATATGGTGTTCCACAAAGAAATGTAAATGGTTATGATTTTAAACGTTTGCAAATGATTATAGCGGTTTTGGATAAAAAACTTGGAATAAATATCAAACAAAATGATATTTTCGTGAATATTGCTGGAGGTTTGTTTATCAACGATACAGGAATCGACTTGGGCATTGCTGCCTCT
>JBBIUA010000005.1:0-161340 GCA_037440445.1 Ignavibacteria bacterium | reverse complement strand
CGGGCATATCAGTTACCGTTGCAAATGATATAATCCCGCAAGAATCTTTCCACTTTGGTACAGGTGGTAATGTGTCTGGCTTCTCAAGGTCGGCTAATGCGGCGCTAGTCGGATATCCGTAAGAATCATAATCGCTAAAGCCATAAGAATATGCTGCAAATGGATTTTTTGCTCTAATTTTGAAAACACCATCTTTAGGTAAGATAATTACTTTATAAGCATACTTTTTGCCATCGACATCGTAACGATAGATATCATCAACGCCAGGGAACATAACATTTACTTTTTTCCAAACAAATTGCCCACTTTTAACTTCAGCGAATTCCAAGTCATCAGGAGTCATTCCAATGGAATCGGTTTGGTAAACAAGCCCAATGTAATTTTCAGCAAATCTATCACCGCCAAATGTAGCAGGAGTGCAGAAAGTAATTTCTTTCTGGTATTGCTGATATGGAGTGCAAGCCATAACAAACGGGTCACTATTTGGTCGCGGATATCCATCTTCCTCGACACCTGGATTATAAACTGTCACAGAAATAGGTTTATTTCCAGAAATCGCAACAGGGTAATGTTGAAATGGGACATCTCCTGGATTCATCCTTGTTTCGAGCCATCCATCACCTTCGAAACCTGTGTTTGCTTTAAGATAGGCAAACTCTTTACCGTCTCGATAAAGAGTGGTTCCACGTTCTTTTGCAAATATCCTGATGATTGGTGGTTTTTTACGCCTTGGTATTTTAGATGTATTAGGAACATGGTAATCATATCCCCAAGTAAAAGTAGGTAAATCCATTTCAACTGTATAGTCACACCAGCGATTTCCATTAGGAATGTTTGTACACTGATTACCAGTTACAACAGCAACAGGTTTATTAGCAATTACTTTAGTTCCAGTTAGATCTGAAGCTTGCCCTTGAGTAGAAATTAAATAAACATCACCTTTATTTAATGTTTTTTGAACAGTTTGTCCAGCCTTCAAACCTCCAGCAGTCCTTGTAAAAGAATTACCTCCAATCGTCACCCGTACATTAGTTTGGTCGTAAACACCAACAATTCCAACGAAACCTGGGATATAAACTCCTCCAGCTTCAAACATAGGGTCAACAGGATATCCAGCAGCAATATATTCCTTCCCTAATGAAGAAACTGGGATCAAAAGAAAACCATCACTTGTCCAGTGATACCGAACAACAACATAAACTACAATTGGATCATTGGAAAAAATATGTACACCACAACCAATAAATACATCGTCGGGATTCTCTTTAGTATAGTAAGACCGAGTATAGCATTGACCTTCGGTTGGTGTTAAATTAAAAGCAATTACATCATTTGGTATTGTCATTTGGGTACGATACACCGACTTTCCAGGAACTTCAACAGTTACAAGCGTTCTGTATGGAGAAGTTACATAAACCTTAACAAAATTTGCAAATCCATAACTTTCATCTTCTAAGCAAGGAGGGATTGTAAACCAGAAATCCTTTCCAACATTGTTTGCTCCCAACATTTTCGGTAACATCGTTTTAATATCTTCATCGGAATAATTTTCACCTGCACGAACAGCAATCGAAAACGCGGAGAAGAAAATCAAAACAAATAAAAGTTTAAATAAGTTTTTCATTGCAACCCCCTAATTTTATTGACAAATTATTATCTTGCAAAACCAAATCTAAAATTACAAATTACTAAAAAGTAATAATAATACAAATCAAAAAAAGTTACAAAAATTTTTTAAACACTAAATTAAACCTAACTCTCTACCAACTTTTTTAAAAACTTCCAATATTCTTTCAAGGTGTTCATCTTCATGGGTAGCCATATAAGAAGTCCTCATCATACTCATATTCGGCGGAACTCCAGGTGGAATAAATGCGTTAACAAAAACACCGTTATCAAAAAGTTTCCTCCAAAAAAGAAATGATAACTCTACATCACCAATAATAACAGGAACAATTGCCGATTCATTTTCTACAATTCTAAAGCCAAGTTCTTTAAAACCCTTACGCATTTTATCGGAATTTTTACGCAATCTTTCAACCAATTCTGGTTCTTGTTCAAGTATATCCAAAGCTGCAAGGGCAGAAGCACATGAGGCGGGTGTGGGGCTTGCACTAAAAATTATTGCTGGGGAATGGTGTTTTAAATAATTAATTACCCTTTCGGGACCGCAAACAAACCCCCCAAGTGAAGCAAAGGTTTTGGAAAAAGTACCCATCGTTAAATCAGTTTCTTCCAGTTTATTCCAGTAGTGGGCTGTCCCTTTCCCCCCAGGACCAATTACTCCAATTGCATGAGCATCATCTACTAATACTCTTGCATTGTATTTCTTTGCAATTTCAAGTAAAGGAGGTAGATTGACTATTTCCCCTGTAACAGAAAAAACACCGTCAGTAACAATTAATTTTCCTGCTTCATTTGGTAACTGAGAAAGAACCTTTTCAAGGTCATCAAAGTCAGCGTGTTTATATCGAACAAATTCAGCATAACCTCCTTTTGCAAGTAAACATCCTGCTACAATGCTTGCATGGTTCTCTTTGTCCGAAATTACGTAATCTCCTTTTTGGACAAGAGTAGAAATAACACCAAGATTAGTTTGAAATCCGGTAGAAAAAAGTAAACAGGCTTCGTAGCCCAAAAACTTTGCAAGCCTTTCTTCCAATTCAATATGTAAATCAAGAGTTCCTGTAAGATAGCGCGATCCAGAGCAACCCGTTCCATACTTTTTAATTGCATTTTTGGCTGCTTCCTTTACTTTCGGATGTGCTGTTAAGCCCAGGTAATTATTGGAGCCAGCCATAATAATTTTTTTTCCTTCAATTTGAACGATAGGTCCCTCGTTTTCCTGTATAGGCCGGAAATACGGATATAAACCTTTTTCCTTAACCTCGTCGGCTCTGGTAAAAGTATAACATTTGTAAAAAATATCAGTTTCTGTCATTTTTAAACTTTCAAGTAGCATATTTTCTTAACTCCAAAATTAGAAAATTTAAATTAATAAAAACTTCAATGTATTATTTTGCCAATTCTTTCCCAACGAATAGATTTGATTTTTTCAACAATGTTGTATAGTGGAATATTTGTATCCCAAGACATATAAATAATAAGTGGAGAACCTACAACATTATCATATGGAACAAAACCCCAGTAACGGCTATCGAAACTATGGTCCCTGTTATCACCTAATGCAAAGCAATAATTCCTTTCTACTATATATTTATTTGTTTGAATACCATCGATATAGATAGAGGCTCCATCAAAGAAAATATCATGTCCTTCTTTTTTAATGAAATACTCCCATTCCCTCCAATTCGCTGGGTTCAGATAAATTGTATCGCCCTTTTTCGGAATTCTTATGGGTCCATAATCATCACGAGTATAACCTTTTCCTGGTGGAAATGTCTCCCATTTGTTATAAGGAGAAAGAGGCTCGCTAAAATCGTATTTTCCTGTTGTCGGCAAAGGATACTCTTTTCCATTAATAAACAATTTTTTATTAATTATTTGCAAAGTATCTCCAGCAATTGCAACACATCTTTTAAGGTAATATTGAAATTCCCTTGGTTTAACAGCATCCCTATCGCCAGGAAAAACAAATACAATTACATCTCCCCGTTCTGGTGTTTTAGGTCCAGGAAATTTTATATAAGGTAATGGTATATTCAAAAAAGGGATTATCTGTGGAGTAGTTGGACCATAGATAAATTTATTAACAAATAAAAAGTCGCCAGTCATAACTGTATTTTCCATCGACCCAGTTGGAACAACAAATGAAGCAACCAAAAATCCATTAATAAACATTACAATAATTAGTGCACCTATTATCGTTTTTGCCCAAGAAACAACAGTTTCGCCAAAAGTTTGAGGCTTCTTTTTTTTCTCTTTCTTTTTCCTTCTTTGAGCTAGATACCAACTCCATAATTTTTTTAAAAAAGAATTTGATTTGGAAAAAACCGTTTTTTCGTTAGATTTTTCTTTTAGTTCCATAAACAATCAATTATTGTTAATCATTTGAATCAATCGATAAGACTGCTAAAAATGCTTCTTGTGGAACTTCAACTTTGCCAATTTGTTTCATTCGTTTCTTTCCTTCCTTTTGCTTTTCTAATAGCTTCCTCTTGCGAGTAACATCTCCTCCATAACATTTAGCAAGAACATTTTTTCGCAAAGGTTTAATCGAAGCCCGAGCAATAATTTTAGAACCAATGGCTGCTTGAATTACTACTTCAAAAAGTTGCCTTGGAATAAGTTCTCGAAGTTTTGAACAAATTTTTTGCCCCCAACGATATGCCTTCGTTCTATGAACTATTGTCGAAAGTGCATCTACAGGTTCTCCGTTCAATAAAATATCAAGTTTTATCAAATCCTCGGTCCTGTATTCTATAAATTCATAATCAAGAGAGGCATATCCACGAGAAACAGATTTTAATTTGTCAAAAAAGTCAAAAATAACCTCAGATAAAGGTAATTCAAATTCTAGATCAATACGTGTTTGAGATAAATAAGTGGTATTTATATGTTTGCCCCTTCTTTCCATACATAACTGCATTATTGCCCCAATGTATTCATCTGGAGTGATAATTTGGGCTTTAACAAAAGGTTCCTGAATTTCCCTAATTAGAACAAGTGGGGGTAACTGTGCTGGATTTTCGATAAAGACTTCTTCTCCATTTGTTTTAACAACTTTATAGCGCACATTAGGGACAGTGGTGACGATATTTTGATTAAATTCTCTTTCCAAACGCTCCTGAACAATTTCCATATGTAGCAGACCAAGAAATCCACATCGAAATCCAAAACCAAGTGCAGAAGAAGTCTCGGGTTCATATGTAATTGCTGCATCATTCAAAGAAAGTTTGGCAAGTGAATCACGAAGATTTTCAAAATCATCAGGGTCCGCTGGATAAATTCCACTGAAAACCATAGGTTTAATTATTCTGAAGCCGCTAATAGGTTCTTCGCATGGATTGTTCAAATGAGTAACTGTATCACCAACTTTCGTATCGTGAAGATTCCGAATATTTGCAATAAAATATCCTACATTTCCAGCCTCGAGTTTCCCTGTTCGATGTCGTTTTAAATATAATACCCCAACTTCTTCCACTTCATAACTCTGTTGCGTAGCCATTAACAAAATTTTATCGCCTTCCTGCAAAACTCCATCAAATATTCTAACATTGACAATTACACCACGATAATTATCGAACATAGAGTCGAATATTAATGCCCGCAAAGGCTTATTTATATCACCTCTTGGTGGAGATATCCTTTGTACAATGGCTTCCAAAATTTCTTCAATACCAATGCCGTGTTTCGCCGAACAAAAAAGAATTTCTTCTCGTTTACATCCTAATAAGTCGATAATTTGTGTAATAACATTCTCTAAATTTGTTTGAGCACTTGGTAAATCAATTTTATTTATTACAGGGATAATTTCAATATCAGATTCTATCGCCATATAAAGATTGCTTATGGTTTGTGCTTCAACACCCTGAGTGGCGTCTACAACAAGTAAGGCTCCTTCGCAAGCAGCAAGGGAACGGGAAACTTCGTAAGAAAAATCTACGTGGCCAGGTGTATCAATCAAATTAAGCAAATATTCCTTACCATCTTTTGCTATATAATCCATTTGAATTGCATGCAGTTTAATTGTAATCCCACGTTCTTGCTCCAAAGGATTATCATCCAAAATCTGGTCAAAAACCATTTCTCGTGGAGTTACCCTACCTGTCCGCTCCAAAAGTCGGTCGGCAAGTGTAGATTTACCATGATCTATATGAGCAATGATGCAAAAATTTCGAAAATTTTCCATAGAGAAAACAATAAATTACAAATTTACCAAAGTTTTGGCAATCAGTAATAATTTTTTGGAAAGTTCCAATGATAGAGAAATTCCAAATTTAATCGGAAATTTTATTAACTTTTAAATTAGATACCATTTTCATAATACTCTGAAAAATTTCATCAACTTGGATACCGTTGTAATCCTTTAAAGAAGTAGCTGTATGTTGAATAAAAGGAGAAATATTAGGCTGCCACTCATAAACATATGATTTATTTAAAGGACACATAAAAACAACAGGTTTATTAAATGCGTTTGCAAAATGAACAATAGAAGTATCAGGAGAAAAAACAAAATCCACATTCTTAATCAAAGCAATTACATCATAGAAATTCCTACTTTTATTGAAAACATAAACATTTTCTTTGAATCCATTAACTATGGTTTCAATTCTTTTTTTATCGGATGGTTGAAAAACAAAAATAATTCCTAAATCTGGGTAATTTTCGACTATTTTTTTAACAAGAATCTTGTAATTTTGAACATCCCAATGCAATCTTGCAGAAATATTAATCAAAAGGAAATACTTTTTGTGAATACTACTCACAAAACTTCTTGCCAAATCTAAGCTTTCTTTCGGAATCCAAAAGTTATATCTTAATAAATACTCTCTTTCAAATGAAACACCGAAAACCTTGGACAAATAATGCAAAAGAAATTCGCTCATTGTTACTTTCCCTCTTTTTTCAATGTTAACAAGAACATTGAAAAGCTTTCGATAAATTTCATTTCTTGTTTCGTGTCCAAGATTGATTTTAATTGCAGTAGGTGAAATAAAATTTGCTAAAAGTCCAGCCTTTGTTGTCTTATGAAAAACGAAATTAATGATGATATTAAACTTTTGTTTGCGCAACAGCAACAAAGTTTTCAAAATGTGAAATATGTTTGTTGGAAGTTTAATTGCTTTGTCTATTTGAGCAAAATTATTTAACAAAAAGATATTTCTTTCCGAAGCAAGAATCCAGATTTCAGAATTTGGTAATTTATCCCGTAAAAATTCAAAGCTTGGCAATGAAACAACCATATCACCAATTTTGTCATATCGAAAAATTAATATTTTTGTTTTGTCTTTAACAACAATCGGAACATTAAGTTGTTGATTCTTAAATATATTCCCAAGAATTTTGTAAAAAATTTTTCGCAACCAATCACTCATTCTTTTCACCAGATGATTGATACAATTCCCAAAGGAAAATATATTTTAAAAAAGTTCCAAAGAAAGAGCTTACTCCTGCAATAAATCCTCTTGTACCATCTAAAAAACCAAGATTGAAAAAATATAACTTAACAAAAGCAAAGATAGGGTTGACAATCAACTTCAAAATGTTGAACTTACGACCCATTTCGAAATAAGATTTAGCAGAAATCCTGGCATAATAGATGGTTTTATCGAAATGTTGCTTTAAATCTTTATATGAATAATGAATAACAAAACCTTTAAGTTTAGAAACTTGAGTGTCAACTTTTAACTTATCATGAGGATTTATTCCTTCCCACCTGGGATTAGAATCCTTTCTTACAAGTCTAAGTTTCCAATCAGGTTGCCAAGCAAACTTCAATATTTTCCCAAGATAAAATGTTTTTCGATTAATATAATAACCTATTTTTAGATTTTTCTGAATTGCCTCAATAATACTTTGCTTTAATTCATTGTCTACTACTTCATCACAATCGAGCGCGAGAATCCATGGTTGTGAGCATTTATTTAATGCTGAATTTTTTTGCTCGATATGTCCTTTCCATTCTTCTTGAAAAACCTTTGCACCAAAGCTTTTTGCAATCGCAATAGTATTATCAGTTGAAAATGAATCAACAAGAATAATTTCGCTGGCAATATCTGCTATCGAACTCAAAGTTCTACCAATGTTATTTTCCTCATTAAATGAAATTAAGGCCACTGATAGTGGCAGTTTTGCCATCATATTGAAATAAATAAATTTACAAAATTAGAAATTTTTTTAAATCTAAATAATTAAGCATAATGTTTTGATATTTTCCAAACATTTCTTAATTTAAAATGTTTTTATTTACACTACAAAATGCAGAAATTATATTATTCAATTAGCGAAGTTTCTCAAATGGTTAATGAACCTCAATACGTTTTAAGATATTGGGAAAAAGAATTCCCTCTTCTGAAACCAAAGAAGAACAGAGCTGGGAACAGAGTTTATTCTGATAAAGACATTGAAATTATTCAAACGATTAAATCATTATTACGAGAGCAAAAACTTTCGCTGCGAGGTGCTCTTGCTGAACTCGAAAGAATTTACGGAAAGAAACAAAATCTTTCAATAAAGCAACAAGTTGATTCGAAAGATAATTATAAACCCAAAAGCCTGTTCAAGATTCCAGAAAAGCAAACACTTTTCGATTACGACTTAAATTTTAAAATAAATCTCCAAGAAATTCGGAAAAAAATTAATTCAATACTTGAAATTGCAAAAAAGTTATAATTTTATATTTTTGAATTTATTCTAAAAGTTGGTTAATTATATGAGATTTTTGTTGATGTTTTTTTATTTAATGAGTTTTTCTTTCCTTATTCTTAGTGCACAGGAAAAGTTGAATTATCAAATGCGAGAGATTGGCAGCCACGAGGACGAAGTTCTCGGGGTTTTTGTTAACGAGGATAATACAATGGTAGCAACTTGCAGTTTGGACGAAACAATCAAACTCTGGAGTCTACCGGATGGAAAGGAACTACGCACTCTTCGGGGCCATCTTGGTCAAGTCAATAATGTTTCTTTTTCTGGGAACGACAAATGGCTTGCATCTGGTTCAAGCGACTACACAGTTAGGATTTGGGATGTAAATACAGGAGAACAACTAAAGGTTTTACGGGGGCACACAGACCAAGTTATAGGCGTTTACTTCAGCCAAGACGATAGCGCCAATTTCGTTGCAAGTACAAGTTTCGACAAAACTGTAAAACTATGGGATTGGCGGCAAGGAATTGAAATTAAAACACTTCGTGGGCATACTGCTGCTATAAACAACGTTGCTTATAGCTATGATGGAAAAACCATTGCCTCCTGTAGTGACGACCAAACAATAAAAATTTGGTCTACCGATTTAACCTCTCAAGAACCTTTAATGACACTTGTCGGACATAATGCCCCTGTATTAAGTGTTATATATTCCTTCGATTCAAAAAAACTAGCTTCTTGTGACCAGTCCGGTGAAATCATTATTTGGGAAATGCCAAAAGGAAAAATGCTTCGCCGAATAAAAGCTCATAAAGATTTAATTCAAGATATTTCTTTCGCCGGAGACAATATAACCCTTGTGAGTGCAAGTCTCGACAAAACAGTTAAGTTATGGGACACTGATACAGGGAAAAACTTGATGTCATTTGACACTGGTGTTGAAGTTTGGTCAGTCGATCTTGTTTCAGATGCTTCAATAATTATTATTGGATGTGCAGATGGTTCTGTTCAACTTCTTACAAAAGCGTTAACTTCTAACCAAAAACCAAAGAAGAGGTAGAAAATGAGAAGCAAAATCTTTATTATCATAATTTCTACAATCCTAGTTTCATTAAATGCTATTTGCCAATTCACTAGTACTGTTGTATCTATTAGTGGAACTGTAAAGAATGCTATTACAAAAGAGCCAATGACAGTTTACGTTGTTGCCTACAATGAAGAAGGAAAAAAAGTTAATGCTGCTCGAAGCAATGCTTCGGACAATGGATACTATTTCCTTACCGGCCTTAAACCTGGAGCCAAATACAGCATTGTCGTTGAACAACCTCGTTTCCTTAAAGAAACATATGAAATTTACATACCCCCCACAACACAATATACTGAATATTCAAAAGACTTTGCTTTAATACCCTTTACCGAAGGAACCTCCATTCCTTTGCCAGTTCCTCCATTTGAGTTAAAAAAGACCAAAATACGATATGGGGCTGAAGTTTATTTGGAACCATTTGCTAAAGAATTTGTTAATAATAAAAAAACAACATTTGAAATCATTTGTTATCCTGACGGCACAGCAGAACCTAATGAAAACTTAAAGTTAACAGAAGAACGAGCAAAATCGCTTATGTCCTATTTTATCATGAAAGGAGTTGAGCCTGAAAGAATCAAAATTAAAGGGAATACTACGCCAGATCCATTAAATCCCCCACCCGTTGAAAAACGTGCCAAAGGAAAACGTTACATTGGAACAACATATATTAAGATTTTAACAAGTTAATACTTCTTTAGTCATTTGCTTTTAAGTTTTGTAATAAAAATTAATTTACGTGTTTCCTTCAAAAAAATACCGATGAAACTTTTAAAAAAGTAGTTCTTTTCAAAAGAATTTTTGATTAGCAAATGAACCCACGAAGATCAAATAAATTAATTAGAACGGTGAATTATTAAGAAAAATTTATTTAGTTGTTCAATTTTAGGATAAAAAAGTATAATATATTTAAGAATTTCAATAGAAATAAGTAACAAATATTTTTACTTTCCAACTTCCTTAAAAGAGTATTTTATTAATGAAATCAAAATTTACAAATGTTTCTCTAATTGTGTGTTTTCATACAATGAAAATTAAATAAGTTTAAGTTTGCCCAGTTTCACTTTTTCCACACACTAACCTGTAATATTGCACATTTCTTTTTATACAACTTATTTCTTTGTTTGTTTTGGGCAAATTCCATTCTTCTTCTTTTTCTACTGTATTAATTGAAAATTTACCGCTTTTCGTAAGCAGTTCAATATGTTCATTGTGTAATAAAAAATTATCGGTCGCAAGGTAGAATTTTCCATTTGGTTTCAATTTCAAAGCAATTTCTTTAATAATTTCACTATTTAAAGCCCTTCGTTTGGAATGACGGGACTTTGGCCAAGGGTCGGGAAATAAATAAAAAACCCCTTCTAAACTATTATCTTCTAAAAAATTCAAGCCATTCAAAACGTTATGCCATAAAACATTAGCATTTATAATTGCTTCTCCTTCAATAACTTTTTGCAACCAATCTACACAATCCTTTTTTATTTCAATCCCAAGAATATTCTTTTGGGGATTACTTAAGGCAAATTCTAAAAGAAATTTGCCTCTGCCAGTTCCAATGTCCAAAAAGTCAGGTTTTTTGCCATTTTGAAAAAAAATGTTCCAAGAGATATTTTCAATAGGTTTTGGATAATTTGGAGGAATGACCTTGAGTTTCGAGATAGGAATATAAAAGTATGGGGCAATGTGATGCCTAGGCCTTTTTTCAGGAAACGGATATTTTCTTGTCAATTTTTCAAAATCAAATTCCATATAAACATTTAAAAAATCAAGCCGAACAAAGCATCAATGATAAGAATTGAAGCAGCAGAAATCGTATATGCACGAACAGTACTATTTCCCACACCTTCTGCACCACCAGTTGTACGAAAACCGACATAACATGCAATTAAAGCAGTAACACCACCAAAAACCATAGATTTGACTAATCCAATGAAAACTTCTTGTGCTCTGAAGAACCTTTGAATAGAATCAAAAAACATATAACTAGTAAAATCGTATTTTATAATAGTTAACAATAAACCACCTAATAAAGCAACCAGATTCGAAAAAATAGCTAATAATGGCATCATAAAAAACGATGCAACAACTCTTGGCATTGCCAGAAATCGGTCTTTATCAATCGCCATCATTTCGAGAGCATCAATTTGCTCAGAAATTTTCATTGCACCAATTTGAGCAGCCATTGCACCGCCTACCCTACCCGCTATTACTAATGCTGTTAACACCGGAGTTAATTCTGTAAAAACAACAGTTGCAATAGAAGAACCAATGTAGGGCTTAGAAAGTTCTAAAAGATTGAATTTAGTAAACAGGCTTGTTGCTTGTAAAGCCGCAATTGCCCCAGTAAAAGAACCAATCAACGTCACTAAAGGCAAAGAATCGGAACCTACTATTGACATCTGGTATACAACCAGCCTCCAGTCTTTAATTATCCTTGGAATGTAACGAATAACACTGAAGAAAAGTAAAACTATACTTCCAAATTCTTGAACAAAACCCAGAACCTTTCTTCCTATCAATTGAAAAAATCTCTCAAGCATAACAAATGTAATATTCTAAAAAACAAAATTACTACTTACTACATAATTATAGTTTATTAAAGATTTTATTTGAAATGACCTCAACTTTCAGATTGATTCAAAGACTTGAAATAATTTTAAAACAAACCTGCTTTTAATTTTTTACATTTACAACAACTTTTCAATTATTACAAAATTTTGCTCATTAAAAAATTTATTAACAATTTGCTTTTTTTTGTTTAAACAAAATTCAAGAAAAGGTGGAAAGATGGGATTAACTAAAAGACCATTTGCAGAACCTTACAAAATTAAAGTTGTTGAGCCTGTAAAAATGACAACACGCGAATATCGGCTCGAAAAAATCAAAGAGGCTGGTTATAATACCTTTCTTCTTCGGTCCGAAGACGTTTATATCGATCTTCTTACCGATAGCGGAACTAACGCAATGAGCGACTATCAATGGGCTGGGATGATGCTCGGCGATGAAGCTTACGCAGGATCAAAAAATTTTTACTACTTGGAGTCAAATGTCCAAAAATTCTATGGCTACAAATATGTTGTTCCCACTCATCAAGGTAGAGGAGCCGAACATCTACTTTCCAAATCATTAATTAAACCTGGCGACTTTATTCCTGGAAATATGTATTTCACTACTACTCGACTCCACCAAGAACTCGCCGGTGGAACATTTGTTGATGTTATTATTGATGAAGCCCATGATGCTGAAAAATGGCACCCTTTTAAAGGAAATGTCGATTTACAAAAGTTCGAAGATTTAATTAAAAAAGTTGGCCGTGATAAAATCCCTTACATAACAATTGGGGCCCCTGTAAATATGGCTGGAGGGCAACCAGTTTCGATGGAAAATATTAAACAAGTAAGTGAACTTGCCCATAAATACGAAATAAAAGTTGTTCTTGATGCAACACGAGCAGTTGAAAATGCCTACTTTATTCAACAAAGAGAACCTGGCTATCAGAACAAGTCAGTTGCCGAAATTTTAAAAGAATTCTGTTCCTATACCGATGCTTGCACGATGAGTGGCAAAAAAGACCTTTATGTAAATATTGGTGGCTTTGTTGCCTGCAACGACCCAGACCTTTTCGAAGAACTAAGAAACCTTGTGGTTGTTTACGAAGGGCTTCATACTTATGGTGGGTTGGCAGGACGAGACCTCGAAGCTATGGCTCGCGGAATTGAAGAAGCCGTTAAAGATGAAAACATCAGTTTCCGTGTGAAACAAGTTGAGTATCTTGGAAATTTGCTTCTAGAAGAAAATATTCCGATTGTGGTACCGATTGGTGGACATGCGATTTTTTTGGATGCAAAACGGTTTTACCCGCATATTCCGCAAAATCAGTTCCCAGCTCAAAGACTTGCTGCAGATTTATACGTTGAGTCTGGGGTAAGAGCGATGGAACGAGGAATAGTTTCTGCTGGTCGAAATAAAATCACCGGCGACCATAATTATCCTAAACTTGAGCTTGTTAGGTTAACAATACCACGCCGAGTTTATACACAATCACATTTAGATGTAGTTGCTTGGTCAGTTATGGAGCTTTATCAAAATCGCGATAAGGCTAAAGGTTTAAAAATGGTATTTGAACCAAAATATCTAAGATTCTTCCAAGCCAGATTTGAACCCATCGAATAAGTGTTTTAAAAGATATATTCGAATGGGCTACAACTATTGTAGCCCATTTTTTCTATTTTTAAATAGCGTAGAAATAATTTTCGTGATATATTCTTTCTCTTTTGTACCAAAAATATTGAAAAGAAAAGGAGAGAAAATATAAAAAAGGATGGTAGAAATTCGCACTAAAAATTTGAACTTTGATTCAAGATTACCCGAAAAAAAGTTTGTAAAGAAGAAAACAATGAGCAATACCATTCCTAAAGAAATAACTTTGTTCCATTGATATTTGATTGGATAGAACTTTTGTGAGTAATGATAAATTATTAATGCGGAACCAAGATATGCAAAAAAAGTAGCCCAAGCAGCTCCACGATAACCCAAATAAGGTATTGTAACGAAATTCAATAGAACATTTATGCCCGCAGAAACTCCAACAGCTATGGGAAGATACTTTGTTTGTTTTACAATGTTAATTCCAGCAGTGAAATTGATATAAAAACCATTAAATATGTAGCCAAACATAACAATTGGAATTATGTCCATTCCTTGCCAATAAGTTGGTTCGATAAACTTTCCACCAAAAAAAGGGAGACGAACTAAGAATTCAACAAAGAAAGCAGTTGCAAGAAACACGATTCCAGAAAAATAAAAAAAGTAAGTGAAAATTCTTGAAAACAATTCCTTTGCATCTTTGCTTTCATAATTTGAAAGGTAAAAAGGACGCCATGCATAATCGTACATCGCTACAAACAACATCATAGGTATCGCTAGGCGGTAGTTCACCATATAAACACCAACCTGATTAGCATCCGTTAAATATTTTAAAATCGGACGGTCAACAACTTGAAGGACAATACTGGAAAATGTGGCGGGAACTGTAGGTAATCCGAACCGTAACATCTCTTTAAACAAGTTCGAATCAAAAGAAAAAGATAAATGCTTAAGAATAATTGGAAGAAAAATCAAAATTCCAATAACATTTGCAGCCAATTGAGCATAAAAAACCCCTTTTATTCCAAACCTTAAGATTACAACAAACCAAATATTCAAAGCAACAGCAATGACTATTAAAAAAAATCGAATTAATGAGAACTTGGCAACTTGTCTGGTCATTCTCAAATACGCGTAAGGAACAACCATTAGGCAATCGGTAAAAGGAATAAGCGCAGCTAACCTAACAAGTGTTAAGTTGTTTGGCAAAGTGGTTAAAAAATTTGAATAATTCGGAGCCAAAAGTAATAGGAAAAAAGTAATAAGAAAAGATATAATCACAATTGTAAAATACGAATACGTGAAAACAATTTTATTTTTTGGGGGATTATCGTGCGAGAAAAAACGAAAATATGCTGCATCCATTCCAAAAGAATAAATAACATTTACAAATGCAATCAAAGCAAAAAAATTCCCAACATCGCCTACTTCTTCAACTGTAAGGAAGTTAGTATAAAATGGTGTAAGAAGAAATGTTAAAAATCTTCCGATTAAAATAAAAATTCCATAGGTGAAAGTATCGGTTGCAAGCGTTAAAATTCTACTTTTCATTCGTAGAAAAAAATCTAAAATAAGAAAAAATAAAGCAAAAGAACATAGATTTAATGAAGGAAATTATATCCGCATCAATTTACTCAAAATGTTTAATTTTATACTTTTTGATTTTAATGGTGAATAATGAACTACGAGGAGCTCGGAAAATTAATTTACGAAGTTTCTCTTTTGCGAGGAAATTTCCAACTTCGCTCTGGAATCACAAGCACTGAATACTTCGACAAATACCAATTCGAAAGCCGACCTTGGTTGCTTAAAGAAATAGCAAATCATATGATAAAACTTTTTCCTGTCGATTTCGACATCCTAGCAGGATTGGAAACTGGTGGAATACCACTTGCAACTGCACTCTCTTTAGAAACATTAAAACCCGTCGTTTTTGTTCGTAAAAAACCCAAAGAATATGGAACAAAAAAGCTTGCTGAAGGAGTTGAAATTTATGGAAAAAACATTATAGTAATCGAAGATGTGGTTACAAGTGGCGGCCAAGTAGCGATGAGCATTGAGGAACTTAGAAAACTCGGTGCGAATTGCAAAATTGCACTATGTGTAATAGATAGAGAACAAGGCGGGAAAGAAAATCTTCAAAATTTGGGAATCCAATTAATTTCTCTATATACAATGTCTCAACTAAAAATCATTGCTCGTAAGGATAAAAAAATGCCTTAATTCTGGCACAAGTTTTGCTCTTCTTTTATTTTGTCAAAATCTTAGTAAAAATGACAAAGTTATTATTAAAAGTTGCTCTTTTACTTTTAAGTTACAGTAGTCTTTTTTCTCAAGAAATATTGATAATTCGTTCCGATGTTGATTCTTCGCGAAAAAGTTTCGTTACTGCAACAATGAATTTTCGGATAACAATAAAACTCGATAATGTTATAAATTGCACTGGAATTTCATTTGTTTTATTACATAATCAAAGTGAGTATATCAAATTTTCTAATTTCAAGCCCTTGTCTTTTTCTTCAAAAGGCTCAGTATTTGTTTATCCTTGGATAAATCCTATCGATGGCAAAGAAAGAATTTTCACAGGTCTATTAAATGGTGATACAATTGGCGGAAGAGGAGAGGATAATCCAGAAGCCATTGAGTTTGAATTTTCTGTTTCTCCCGATGCACCCAATGGCTCAACTGTTGAATTTTCTTTCGAGGATGCAGAAGCAGTTATCACAAATAATAATATTGGGGAAATTATCAAACTTAAAAGTCAACTAATTATTTTCGATATCCACGGTTTTGTAAACGTCTGGCCCGGCGATGCTAACAATGACGGAATTGTAAATATCAACGATGTTTCAAGTGTTGGACTTTATCTTGGCTATGGAGCTGGCAAAAGCAATTTCCGTTCTTTCAAACGACTAAATGCATCTACTAACTGGTTTCCTCAAAGTTGTTTAGCATGGGATAGCCTTCCTGTTACATTTGCTGACTGTGATGGCGATGGTGAGGTCACAATAAATGATATGCTTGTTATACCCTTGAATTTTGGCAAAACCCACTCACTTCCTTTAATCCATCAAAATGGAAATCAAAAAGTAATTGCTCCGGAAATTTTAATTTCTGAACACTGTGAATCTTGTTCCGTTCCAATGAAATTGGTTGCCGAGGATGAAATTATTGCTTTCTCTTCTGTATATAATGGCTTATTTATGTTTACTGAAACAAATACTTTTTCTGGGTACTCTTTCGAATTAGGTGAACAATTTACATTCTATAAACACAAAGATAACAAAACCTTGCTTGCTATTGGTGCAACAAACAATGTTCCATTGAACAATAAGATTATTGGCTTCTCGAACAATTATACTACTATTTTTGGAAAAGGAATAACTTTAGAAGGAAAAATTGTTGATGCTTTCTTGCAACCAGAAACCAATTTAGGTATCAATGAAATCAATTTCCTCCCATCGCTTGAGCAATTTCCTTCATCTTATCAAATTTATAACATGTTTGGGATAAATATTCGAGAGGGTGCAATAAATAGTGATGAGCAAATTAAATCTGTTACTTCGGACATACCAAACGGAGTTTATTTCATTAAAATATTCAACAAAAAAGGAACTTCACGAATCATAAAGTTCATAAAAATCATCTAATTACCATTTAAACCTTTTTTTGTTCCGATTGTCTAATCAATTTGTAAAGGTTTTATACGTCTAATTAAATTTTGGATATTATTATGAAAATAAAGCATATTTTACTTTACGTTGGTATTTGGTTTTTCTTTTGTTTTAATAGTTACATAGGTATTTCACAAGATTATAAAATTAGACAAACTGAAAGAGAGCCTGTTGGTGTCCTTAGGGGAAAGGTAGTAGACGACCAGAGCAATTTACCAATGGAATATGTCAACGTAAGGATTTTTCGGTCTAGAGATTCTTCTCTTGTTTCTGGAACTCTTACTGATAAAAATGGATTCTTTGAAATTAAAAATCTACCTTTCGGAAAATATTATTTAATCTTAAAATTTATTGGTTTTCGTACAAAGATGGTAGACTCCATATTAATTACCCCAAGAAACCCAGAAGTTATGATAGGTACTATACATTTTCAAAATGAACCCCTTCAAACCAAAGAAGTCGAGGTCTCTGCACAAAAAGACATTGTATCTTATTCAATTGACCGAAGAATCTATGATGTCTCGCGAGATTTAACGAAAGTTGGAGGGTCGGCAATTGATGTCCTTAGCAATGTGCCCTCTGTTTCTGTCGACATCGATGGAAACGTTAGTCTTCGAGGAAGTGGAAATGTTCAAATACTTATTGATGGAAAACCATCGGCACTTCTTGGCTTCGATCGCGGTGCTGCTCTTGACCAAATTCCTGCTGAAAATATTGATAGAATCGAAGTAATTACTAACCCGTCTGCGAAATACGACCCGGATGGTGTCGCAGGAATAATTAACATTGTTTTAAAAAAGAATCTAATGCTTGGCTATGGTGCAATCCTTAATACAAATATTGGAACAGCCGATAAGTACAATGGCTCTATAAACTTAAATTTCCGGACTGATAAATTCAATTCAACTATTGGATATAGTTACCGAGCTTTCAGTATGCGTGGTAGAACAGAATCTACACGCAATTCCTTTTCCCCGGACACTACTAACTTATTTCAAATACAAGATTTTCTTCGTCGTGGACATTTTCACCGCTTTCAATTTTCATCTGAATGGACAATTAATCCTAAAAATTCACTTATTTTCAGTGCCAATGCTGGTACATTCAATAGAAATATGTCCGACTCCACCGGTTATGCAATGACCTATGTTCTGAATAATCTGGAAAATGAATATTATCGAAAAAATTCATCTGAAGGTGAAAATTTTTCATATGATTTAGGTCTGAATTATAAATTATTATTCGATAAAAAAGATAAGGAATTTAATTCAAATCTTATTTTTAACACTTTTAAAGGTAAAGACAATAACCTTTACTTTACGGATTCAAAAACTGACAAATTACTTTTCTTTGGTTCTGGTCAAGAAAATAATAAGAATAACAACCTTAATAGTAACTTTATATTTGATTTGAATTACATTAATCCATTGAATTTTGGAAAAATTGAAATTGGTGCAAAAGCCAATATAAGAATAGTTGATGTAGACTACAATTATTATTTTTTTGACGATTCTCTTGGCCAATGGATTACAAAAAGCTTAAGTAATAAATTTTATTATAACGAAAACATAATTGGGGGATACGCTATTTTTTCAAGCAAATTTAAAAATTTAGGTTATCAAATCGGAGTTCGTTTCGAAGGAACTCTTACTAAATCTGAACAGAAAACAACCAATGAAATTTCCGAAAACAAATATTTTAACCTTTCCCCTACAATTCATTTAAACTACCAAATTACTCAAGCAAACAGCCTAATGTTTAGTTACACTCGCCGCATTAATAGGCCTCAATCATTTTATCTCAATCCATTCGAAGACCGTTCCGACCCACAAAATATTTCCAAAGGTAACCCAAACCTAAAACCTGAATTTTCAAACTCATTTGAAATCTCCGACCTTATCTACTTTCCGCGAGGCTCTTTAAATCTCACTCTATTCTATCGTTTTACTACGGACATTATCTCCAGAATAACAACTCTTGACTCCAGCAGTATTACTTCATTTACCACTTACCAAAATTTAAACAAGTGCTTTAGTTTGGGCTTTGAGGCAATGCTTAATCAAAATCTTTTTGCTTGGTGGAAGTTAAACCTTAATTTTTCCTATTTTTATCTTGATGTTAACGGAATACCCAGTTATGGCATCCCAGCCAGAAATAGCAAAAGTTGGAATTTAAAACTAAATTCAGTTTTTAGTCCCCAAAAAAATTTAGATATTCAATTTAATCTGTCATACGACTCTCCAGTAGTAACAACAGGTGGCGGTGGAATGTATTGGCGATTTTTCCAAATGGGAAGTGTTGGAAAGATGGAAGGTGTTTTCACTGCTAACCTTGCAATAAAACTGGATATTTTGAACGAAAAAGGTTCAATTAGTTTTCGACTTATGGATATTTTCAAATCAATAAAATATGACTTAACTACCAATGGTTCAAATTTTGTTTCTAAAATCTACAGAACACGAGAAAGCAGAGTGGCTTTTCTGGGGTTTCAATACAAAATTAATGAATATAAAAGACCACAAGTTAAACGTCCAGAAGACTTACCAGAAATTGAAATGGAATAATAATTCCTTCCAAAAGGATTTTTTCAATTCATTTCTCTAAATCCGAGATAACCTTAAATCTTCTTTTTCTTTTTTTAATATTATTTTTAATTTGGTTTTTTTTATATCCTGGGGTGAAGTATGAATTATTTTAAACTATTTTTCTTATTATTAACTATATTATTATTAACTTTACCAAGTTACCTTTTTTGTCAAGAAAATTTCAGAATTTCTGGTGAATTTCGTGTCAGAACTGAACTCGATGGCAGAGACTTTTTAAACAACACATACCCGCAATCCTTTACTGCTTTACGTGCACGCCTTTCCATTGAAAAGACAATTAATAAGCATATTTATCTTTTTATGCAATTCCAAGACTCAAGAGTTTTTGGCGAGGAGCGTAGCACTTTAACGAATCTCAAAAACATCGACTTACATCAAGGTTACCTGACAATATCTAACATTTTCGATTCCCCATTTTCTTTTACATTTGGACGCTTTAAATTGCAATATGGAAAATTCAAGTTATTCGGTCCAAATGATTGGCATAATGTTGGTAGAAGTCACGATGGTTTCAAAATCAATTATAACTCAGAAAAATCTAACATAGACGTTTTTGCGACAACCCATACTAATTTCCTGAGTTACAGAGCTGGTGCTGCAAACATAACTCAACAATATAATTACACTGAACCACCCGCAGACACCGGTTTTAACATTTATGGATTTTATTCATTTTTTTATCCAACAAAATCCCTGACAGTTGAATTTTACGATTATTTTGAGTGGGACAGAAGTAAACCAAATAATACCTATCAACACTTACAAAGGAATACCATTGGTTTTGCAATCGAAATCGCGCCTAAATCTTCCCCTTTCTTTGCTCGACTTGATGGGGCATACCAACACGGAAAAATTTATTTCAATGAGCAAAAAAATATTATTGCTTTCATGGTCTTAGCAAATATAGAATATCAATTTAAAAAATTCACAGCTTCTTTAAACGCGGATGTTAACTCAGGTGGCGACCCTCTCAAATCAAATGAGTATCAGCTTTTTGATAATCCATATTCCACTAAACATAATTTCCAAGGTTTTATGGATTTCTTCACTGGCCTATCAAACCAAAATTTTGTTACCGGAATATATGGACTTAACGATTTCTTCTTGAGTTGCATCTATCAGCCTTACCAAAATTTAAATTTTCAACTTGATGCTCATTATTTTACTACTTATACTAAATACAAGAATTCTGAAGGGAAAGAAATATCAGTTTATGGGCCAGAGATTGATTTTATAGCACGGTATAAATTATATGAATTCCTTTATATTGAATGGGGATCTGGATTATTTATTGCTGGCGACGTAATGAAAGACATGTACAAAAAAACACTAACAAATAGAACAACGGACAAGTTCGACCCCGCATTTTGGACATATCTTCAATTTAATCTAAAATTTTAAATATCGATTTGGATAATTTAAAAAAAATTTGTAATTTTGAAATTGAAGATCGCGGGCTGGAGCAATGGAAGCTCGTCGGGCTCATAACCCGAAGGTTCTAGGTTCGAATCCTAGGCCCGCTACAAAAGAGGCTTTTTAAGCCTCTTTTTTTATCGCTTAATCGCCTTAACCATTACCTTTTTACCTTCGTTTTCAAATATTAAGATGTACATCCCACAAGAGAACGCATCAAAGTCATAATTGTTAATTTCTGTGCTGTTAAGTTCAACCAGTTCTTTCCCTAAAATGTTAAAAATTCTTACCTTTTGGAATTTATTTATCTGTGAATATTTAAAATCAGTATAAAAGCCTTTAAAATTGGAAAATTCTCCCGACAAGTTATCTTCAATTAAGGAAAAATTACCAAAATCAACTGGGGGAAAGAAACGAAATTGTATTCTTTCGATATCCCACCCCTTCAAATTCTTCGCGCGATCACTTAAGACCGAAAGCCTTAAACGAATACTCTTAAAAAGATATTGCGACAAGGAAAATATTTGAGTATTCCAAAAATTATAATATCCAGCAAATCCAAAAGTACCTTTTCTTTGCTTTCCAAATTGATTCTGACTTGCAATCATTGACCTTTTAGAACGCAAAGGGGTCCAATTAACGCCAAAGTCAGGCGAAACTTCCACTAAAGCAAAATCGTAAAATGGTTCAATTATCCAGCGTGAGTGAATCTCCAACTCTGCATTCAGATAATCTAATGAAATGCTTCTGGAATATAAATAGTTATCCAAAGAATCTAAGTAGTTGCTATAGGGACTTTCACACAAATAAACTTTTCCATTAGTAGTATCAAATTCATAACCCCAATTAGAATTTTCAAAATACCAATTTTCATTGCTTTTAAAATCGACAATCTCGTAAGCATATAACAAATGAGAAATTGTATCGTTTCTAAAAATACCATTTTGGTATATTGTTACAAGAAAATCAACTCTGCTACCATTTTTAAAAATTGGGTCAGGAACAGGAATATCGATTATTGTTTTAAAAACTTCAGTGGGCTGAAGTAAAGGTAAATTTATAACCGTGTCTAAATGAATATAAGGAGAAAGCGACCTTACATAAACTTTATCACCATAATTATTTGTTCTTATTCCAATATTTTGAAAATCTAAAAATAAAGTGCCTTTTTTTTCCAAAGTATCAAATGAATATAAGTTTTCAACCAAACGAATATTAGCACCAGCAGACCACAAAAAATTCCAAATCAAAGGATAATTTTCTCGACCAATTTCAATAATCCTACTTTTATTGGGCCAAAAGCCATCGAATTGATAACTTGCCTCCGGCGAAAATGCCAAGATTTTGTCTTTAGTTGAATCCGGAGTGTAAAACCAATCATCGGAAGAACCTCGAGTGGAGTAACCAACCGTTTGTATGTCTGTTCCAAAGTAATAACTTGTAAACGGTTGGATATAAATGCCAAAACTTCTAAACCACAAAGAATCGGGCGTTTCGAATGGCAATGCACTATACGGATATATTAACATTCCACCATAGGTATGATAGTTTAATGCTAAAACAAAACGTTTTCTTAAACAAAATTCTCGTAAAGCCTTGGTTTCTGGCTCCGAAAAGGGTTCCGGTCCCCGATATGTTTCATTCGAGGGATTAGTAGAAGAACCATTATTGTTAGCATTCCAAAACTGGAAAGGCCCATAATTTCGATTTAAATCAACACCGGTATCTTTATCATTAATGGGCCGTCGGTTTTTTCTCCAAAGACCTCCGCCATTAGGGTATCTTTTTTCGTTATAGAAATAGCCATCGGGATTCAAAACAGGAATAACCCATATTTTTCTATTCGACAACAAATAATTTGCCTCCTGATCACCATTGGAAGCCAATTCGAAAAATTTATTCAAAAAATAAACAATTGATGTTACAGTTGCAGGTTCTCTGGAATGATGGAGTGCAGTAATTAAGACTTCCGAAGCGCCAGGATCGTTACTTCCAAAAGCATATGCAATTAATGGCCTTCCCTCATAAGAATATCCAAAAGTATCTGCTTGAACAAAATATGAATAATTTTTAACCAGGTTGTCAAATTGTAAAAAAATCTCGTTTAACTTGTAAAATCCACCCATAGAACCCAAACTGAACGTTAAGGCTTCATCGAAGGTGATTTTATTATTTTCTCTTTCCAGCTTTTCACTTAAATACTTTTCATAATTCTCCGTAACTATATTATAATTCAAATTACTTTTTTTAATAGTTTCCAGTTCAAAGTCATTGACAACTACTTCGATATAGTCCTTCCTAAAGACAGCCGACTCAAGATCAAGATTAATGCTTTTGAATTTTTGATAATCTAAATCATTCGTAATATGAACTCTTACCAAATGAAAATCGGATAATACTGGATAACACACCATAAAGATTAATAGCATAATTGAAAAAAATTTATTCCTCATAATTAAATAACCTCTTATTCAACAAATAATTCTGTAAACGAAAACTGTTCAACATCGAACAAGCCTTTATCTCCTATTTTTAGTCTTGGAATGACAAGCAATGACATAAAAGAAAGAGTCATTAATGGCGAAGTCAATTTCGAACCAGCATCTTTAAGCAAATTTTCAATTTGCAAATATTTTTCGGAAACTTCTTCTAAAGAAAGATTGCTCATAAGCCCACCAATTGGAAGGGACAAAATAACTTTGACGTTTTCGTGGACGAATGCAATTCCACCCTTATTTTCAATTATCAAATTAACTGCTTTAACAATACTTTTGTCATCGACACCAACTGCAATAATATTATGGGAATCATGGGCAACACTTGTAGCAATTGCTCCCCTCGTTAATCCAAAACCTTTCACAAAACCAATGGATGGTTTTGAATGGACATAACGATTAACTACCACAATCTTTAAAATATCTCTTTCGACATCGGGAACCACATATCCATCCACAACTTTAACTGAATCAACCAAACTTTTGGTTACCAAACTATTGTCTATTGCTTCTATAATTTTCACCCTATTTTTACCATATGATTGCAACCTAATTGAATCAACATTTATTGGTTCAATATTGAAATTGTTAACAATTTTTGAAGATTCTTTTTCAATCAAAGATACTCCATCTTTAGCAACTAATCTACCTTGAATATAAGTTTCAAGAATATTCAGATTTTCAAGGTTATCTACAACAATAAAATCAGCATCGTCGCCCACTTTTAATAAGCCGACGAGTAGACCATAATGAATTATTGGATTTAACGAAGCTGCTCTCAACACATCAAATAAATCGAAACCCATTTGGAGTGCTCTACGAACAAGAAGGTTGATGTGTCCCTTTTCTAAGTCAAATGGATGTAAATCATCTGAGCAGAACATAACCATAGAAGGATAACGTTTTAAAAGGGGAATTAATTCTTGAAAATTTTTCGCTGCAGAACCTTCACGGATAAGTATTTTCATTCCATTTGAAATTTTTTCTTCAGATTCCTCTATTGTCAAAGATTCATGGTCTGTTAGGATTCCTTTTGAGATATATTTTCTTAAATCATCACCTCTCAAACCAGGGCAATGACCATCAATTGGAACACCAAATTTATGTGCAATTTCTATCTTAGAAATAACTTCTGGGTCTTCGTTAATAACCCCAGGAAAATTCATCATTTCACTTAAATAAGAAATATCCAGTTTTTTGAAAAGAAACTCAACTTCCTTAACACCCAATCTTGCACCAGAAGTCTCGAAATTGGTTGCTGGAACACAGGAAGGAGCACCAAAGAAAAACTTCAATGGTGTATTGGAAGCGTCTTCGAGCATAAATTGGATACCTTCGATGCCGCAAACATTGGCAATTTCATGTGGGTCGGATACAGTAGCAACAGTACCAAATCGTACAGCATTTCTAGCAAATTCACTTGGTGGAAGCATAGAACTTTCAATATGAATATGCGAGTCAATAAAACCTGGTAAAATATAGTTTGAATATTTAACATTTTTTTCTTTTTTTATTTCAATAATGACGCCATTGGAAACAAAAATAGTACCAGGGAAGATGTTTTTTTCAATAATATCGACAATATTCCCAGAAATCGAAAGATCCATAATTTCTCCTATGGTTTATAGGAATACTTTTGTGAAAAAGATGGGGGAGAGTATAAACGATAATCACCAAAACCACTGTAATCAACAAAAATAAAGGTCTTAGTCGTGTAGTTCCAAATCTCATAAGTTCGATTATAGGTAAAATCAGATTGAGTCTGAATAGTTGCGGGAGGTCCAAGAACGATATAAACCATGCCTCTATCAGTTTGCCATCCTTCTATATACGATCTAAAAGCATTGTTAGCATAATAAACTCTTTGATAATATTCCTCAAATGCTTCGTTAAATTCAGTTGAAGGGGTTGGATCAAGTTTTTTCCAGAATTCCAGAAACCTCTTTAGTTTCTCTTCGTATGTCTTACCCTCGTTGATATAATCGATATCATTTTGATAAGCAACATATTTAAGTTGTCTTATAGATTTATCCAAATTTGTAATCACCAAATTTGTGATACTTGGATTAAACTCAAATCCCCTTTCAGCAATAGAAAGGATTTCGCTTTCTTTGAATAATGAGTCACTAAATAACTTAGGTTTTAAAGCAACAACACGAACGAAGTAACGACCTTGATTCAATAAAGAAGGTTTAGTTAAAGGAATAAAAATTTGAGAATCATCTTTCACTGAATAGTTTTTTCTTGGACTTCGATAAACTTCTTTACTCTTAAAGTCTAAAATTATGTAAACAACATCAATGGAATCGTATTGCTTCACTTTTTGATAAGTTTCAAAAAAAATGAATACTTTTTCCAAATTGCCTAGATTGTCAGAAAGGTACGGTGTGATTTTAAACATGCAGTTTACCTCTTCAATATCGGAAAGATACATCAAACCAGAAATAGCGAAATCGAAACGGGAAAAGTTCAAAGCATTTGTTGTTCGACTTTTTGAAGAACTATACCCTGAATTTTTATCATAAAAAGTTAGGTTAATAGAATAATTTCCTTCCTTTACAAGAAAACTGTAATAAAAGGGGGTGAACTTGGCAGAATACCCGAGAGTTTCAAGTTGTTCACTTTCAGAAACTTTTTTTGAATAGCTTCGTGAATTTACTAACTTACCAGATGAATCTTTTAAAGAAATAGTCAGATCGAATTCCGCAACAAATCTGTCTTCGAATTTGAAGAAAGAAAGGGAACTGTAAGGAACAAGAACATAAACATCTATACGCGATAAAGTATCAATGTTTGACTTGAAACATATTGCATCAAAAAAGAATGTTTCTTTTTCTTTATCTTGAGAATGCACCAGATTGGCAAATAATAAGCAGAATACAAATACAAAAAATTTCATAATACTATTTAAAATATATACCATAAGGGGGAAACGATAAAATTAAAATCAATATTGCAATATAACCAAGTAATCTTCTAAAAGTTCCGAGTGGTTCAAAGGTTGGAATATATGGATGTGGAAGTTTAATGAATAATTTAACAACCAAACCCCAAAATAACCACCCTCCCCAAGCATTCATCCAAAAAGGAAACTTTTCTTTTAAGAATTTTAAAAAAGGCAATAAACTATTTTGTAAAAAAATATACAATTTATATGGAAGATCAATATTATAGAAAAGTTCGTAAAGAGAATTGAATAAAGAACCCAATCCATAAATAATCATAGTCCACCACAAAAACTTAGCTATCTTATATTGTTTGTTACCAAACATCGAATAAATTATATGTCCACCATCAAGTTGACCAAAAGGCAATAGATTAATAACCGTAACGAATAAACCAAACCAACCAACACATAGGAAAGGATAATGATAAATTTCGTTCATAGGTGGAAGCCAGCCATTAGGATTTGCAAATATTTTGGTTAATATGGAATACAACAAAGTATTTCCAAAAGTCAATCCTGTATTGGGAATCTCCCCACCGTAGTTCAAAAGATATTCGGGGTGTATAGAATAAATAAATTCTTTTGGGGGTAGAGTTACTAAACCAAAAATCAAAAAAGCCATTGAAACAATAAAACCAGAAAGTGGACCAGAAATACCTATATCGAACAAAACCTTTCGATTAGGTATTGGTGACCTTGTGGCAATAACAGCACCAAAAGTACCAAACAACATTAACTCGGGAAAAGGGACAGGAATGAAATATGGCAAAGAGGCATCAACTTTGTGAATTTTTGAAGCAATGTAATGACCCATTTCGTGGGAAGTAAGAAAAGTCATTATCAAAATAGCATACAACAAACCATAATGCCAGTTAGAAATATCATAATAATTTTTCATTGCCCACTGAGCACCGGCAATTGTAGTAGTAAGAAAAGTAGCCAAAAATAGAACAAGATGAACCCAAAAGGAGGATTTTTTTCTCAGTAAAGTTGGCTGACGATAGGGAAAAAATTCATAGTGATTCATTTAATATTCACTTTTTAAATAATCAAATAATAAAAACCAATTTCCACTGAAATAATCATAAATCATAGCAACACCTAAAACAATCAAAGCAATTAACCAAAGCAAAAAGAAAAACACCACATCTTTAAATTGAACTATACAATTTTGAAAATTAACTAAATTTTTGCTTTTCCCGAAAAAAAACTTTAATTGAATTGCGGAAATAATTATGAAAAATAATAACGAAATGATTTTGGTGTCAAGACCAAATTTCTTCTCAATTTGCAAAAACAATAAGATACTTGCAAAGAAAATTGAAAAAAAAACTGAAAGACCAAAAACTGAAAGTATCACTAATTCTTCTAAAGTGGAACCAAGCCTAAGTTTTTTAGCAAAGTTGTAACTGACTTTCCAAAAGAACCAAAAAAATTTTGGCAAAATAATGTTCATCGCGTTATATTTCAGGTTTCATTTGAGGGAAAAGAATAACATCACGAATGGATTTTTGATTTGTTAGTAACATAACAAGGCGATCTATACCAATTCCTAAACCACCTGTCGGAGGCATTCCAACTTCAAGAGCATAAAGAAAATCTTCGTCAATTACCATTGCTTCTTCATCTCCTTTTGCCCTAAGTCGAGCTTGCTCTTCAAATCTTGCTCTTTGGTCTCGTGGGTCATTCAATTCACTGAATGCATTTGCAATTTCAAAACCATTAATAAATAATTCGAAGCGTTCCACCAATCCTTCTTCCTTTCGGTGTTTTTTAGCAAGAGGAGACATTTCAATAGGATAATCTACAACAAAGGTAGGTTGAATTAAATTTGGCTGAACAATCTCAGAAAAGATTTCATCGAGAATTTTGGCACGACTTGCATTTTCTGGAACAACCAAATCAAATCGTTTTGCCACTTCCAAAAGCTCCGCTTCATTTTTACCTTTTAAGTCTTCGCCTGTAAATTTTTTAAACAAATCGAACATTTTTTCCCGAAAAAAAGGTTTTCGAAAAGATATTTCTTTACCATCGTAAATAATATTTTCTTTTCCATGTAGATTTATAACAAGTCCATTGAGTAAATCTTCAACTAATTCCATCACCCAAAAATAATCTTTGTAAGCCACATATATCTCGAGAGCAGTAAATTCAGGGTTGTGCATTTTATCCATTCCTTCGTTTCGGAAATTTTTGCTGATTTCATAAACACCTTCGAAACCTCCTACAATCAATCTTTTCAAATATAATTCATCAGCAATCCGAAGATACAAATCAATATCTAAAGCGTTATGATGTGTAATAAATGGTCGAGCAGTTGCTCCACCATATATTGGTTGAAGGATGGGCGTTTCAACTTCCAACCAACCACGTTCATCAAAATAGTTACGGATAAACTTAATTATCTTTGCTCTTTTTCGAAAAACATCTCGAACTTCTGTATTAACAATTAAATCCAAGTATCTTCTTCGATAACGTTGTTCCTTATCGGTGAATTGGTCGTGAACTATTCTATTCCCTTGCTCATCTTCTTCAATTTTAGGAACTGGAATAGGAGTTAAGGATTTACACAGAATTTTATATTCTTTGCAATGAACGGTAATTTCGCCCATTTTCGTTAGAAACACAAAGCCTTTTACACCAATTATATCTCCAATATCAAGATATTTCAACAAATCATAGGTTTCAGGAATATCATTCTTCCGGAAATATACTTGAATCCTATTTGTTTCATCCTGTATATCGCAAAAAGTAGCTTTACCCATTCTTCGAAATGACATTATTCGCCCAGCAATAGAAACATCTTGAAATTTTTCTGGTTCCTCGTTTTTGAAATTCTCAAGGATTTCTTTTGCTGAAATTGTTTTTTCGAAAGAATATGGATAAGGATTTAAGCCAAATTTTTCAAGATATTCCAATTCTTCTCTTCTTCTTGCTCTTTGGTCATTTAATTCTAATAAATCCATTTTCCTCCCTATCAATTCCAAAAATAAAATTCAAACTTAATAAATTTAAAAAAGTGAAGAATCTACAAGGAGATTCTTCACTAATAATCAAAAACCGAAGGTGGAAAATTATTCGCCTTCTTCCTCTATCCGTTTCTTATATTCTTCAATAAGTTTTTGTTGTATCTGAGGTGGAACAACTTGGTATTCTGCAAAAGATTGCGTGTGAGTCGCTCTTGCTTGTGTCATAGAACGCAAAGCAGTCGAATATTTATCAAGTTCTGCTAATGGCATTCTTGCTTTAATAACTTGGTAACGCCCTTCGTGCTCAATACCCATAATTACACCCCTTCGGCTCGGTAGATCACTCATAACGTCTCCAACAAATTCTTCGGGAACTTTAATCTCGACATTATATATTGGTTCCAAAATCTTTGGATCTGCTTTCACAAAATTTTCTTTAAATACCATCATTCCAGCAGTTTTAAAAGCGGCTTCATTGGAATCAACTGGGTGCATTTTACCATCGTAAATCACAACTCGAATATCGCGCACATAGGAACCAGTTAAGGGACCTTCCTGCATTTTCTCCATAACGCCTTTTAGAATTGCAGGCATAAATCTTTGGTCGATAACACCACCTACAATACAATTTACAAACTCAAGTTTTCCTCCCCAATCAAGTTCGTAAACTTCCCTGCCTCGGACTGTAAATTCAGAAGGAATTGGAGCACCTTCTACATAAGGTTCAATCATCATATGAACCTCAGCAAACTGGCCTGCCCCACCAGTTTGTTTTTTATGTCGATACATCCCTCTTACCTGTTTCTGAATAGTTTCTCTATAAGGAACTCTCGGGTCTTTAAATTCGATTTCAACTTTATACCGATGTTCTAAACGCCATTTTGCAACAGCCAAATGTTGTTCACCTTGGGCATACAAAATAATTTGCTTTAATTCCGGAGAATGTTCTACAATAAGAGTTGGGTCCTCAAGGTGAAGATTATTCAAAGAAGTTCCAACTTTTTCCTCTTCACCTTTATTCTTTGGAGCAACTGCAATTCGAATTCGAGGATTAGGGAATTCAATTGGAGCGTAATCAATATTAAACCCTTTTTCGTGGAGGGTATGATTTACATGCGTAAATTTTAATTTAACTGTTGCACCAATATCGCCAGCATTAATTTGCGATACATCAATTCTTTTCTTTCCATTTATTACAAAAATTTGATTCAACCTTTCTATCTGGGACTTTTGCTCATTAACTAAATCAATTCCTGGGGTAATTTTCCCAGTTTGTACTTTAAAAAATGTCATATCGCCAAGATGAGCCTCGCTGGTTAACTTAAATACAAACAATGAAGCAGGTAAGTTTGGGTCAACCTTTTGAATATTTCCTGAACGGGTCACCCTACCTTCAATTTCATCTGGGGCAGGACAAAAATTTATTACAAAATTCACAAAATAATCAGTTCCAATATTATTTTTCGAATTAACACAAATCACCGGGAAAATATCTCTGGAAATAATGGCTTTTTTAAGAGCAGGAATAAGAAACTCATCATCAAGATTACCAGTTTCAAAGTATTTATCCATCAAAGCTTCATCTGTTTCTGCAATCATTTCAACTAATTCATTCCGAAACGATTCCATTTTGGACTTTTCAGATTCAGGAATGTCTTTTACTGAAGCATTTCCAGAATCATCATTGTATTCGTAAAGTTTCATATCCAAAATATTATAAAAGGATTTGAAAGATGGACCAACCGACACTGGAATATGAAGAGCAATAACTTTTCTTCCAAATACTTCACGAAGTTGATTGAAAGTTTCCTTGAAATTTGCTTGGTCTAAATCAAGTTTGTTAAAAACAAAAACTGTAGGGGTCTTATAATTTGTGGCAAAATTCCAGGCATTTTCTGTACCAACTTCGACCCCATTTTGGGCGTTAACAAAAATAAATGCAGTTTCGACAACATTAATAGCCGGAACCACTTCGCCGATAAAGTCGTCCATTCCAGGGGTATCAATAAAATTGATTTTGAACCCATTGTGTTCTATAAATAATAGAGAAGAAAGAACAGAGGATTTTCTCTCATGCTCAACCTCGTTAAAATCAGATTGAGTCGAATCATCCTCGATTGTTCCACGTCGATTAATAACTTTACCATAATAAAGCAAACAATCAGAAAAAATTGTTTTTCCAGTATTGAAATGACCTGTTAATGCAATATTTCGAATTTTTTTAGTTTCATATACATCCATCTCCAACTCCACAATTATGAAATCAAATTAAAAAAATTGCAATATATTGAACTTTATTAAGATAAAATGCATATAGATTTAACTTTGAATAAGAATAAAAAAATTGCCCCAAAAAAGGGGCAACTTTTTACAAAATCACGAAAGGAAAGATTATACATTTGGTCCCAACATTTTTTCAGGTCTAACGATTTCGTCGAACTTTTCTTCTGTTAGAAAACCTAATTTTACAGCAGCCTCTTTCAAAGTTGTATAATTCTGATATGCATATTTTGCAATTTTAGCAGCATTATCATATCCAATGTAAGGATTTAAAGCTGTAACAAGCATCAATGAATTATTGACATAATAATTTAAACGTTCTTTTACGGGTTCTATTCCTATGGCACAATGTTGGTTAAACATTGTACAAGTATCGGCTAAAAGTCGAACACTTTGTAAGAAGTTATAGATAATCACAGGTTTAAACACATTTAATTCAAAATTGCCAGAAGCCCCTGCAAAGTTAATTGTCGCATCATTTCCAAACACTTGGACCGCAACCATTGTCATTGCTTCGGACTGTGTTGGATTTACTTTACCAGGCATTATCGAAGAACCCGGTTCGTTTTCAGGAATTGTTATTTCTCTCAATCCGCAGCGTGGTCCGGAAGCAAGCCAGCGAATATCATTAGCAATTTTCATTAATGAGGCAGCCAATGTTTTCAAAGCTCCGTGAGCAAAAACTAAAGCATCGTGAGATGCCAGTGCTTCGAATTTATTTGGAGCAGAAACAAATGGTAAGCCTGTCAGTTCTGCAACTTTTTTGGCAACCCTTTCAGCAAATTCTGGATGTGTGTTCAATCCAGTACCTACTGCTGTTCCACCAATTGCTAATTCATACAAACCTGGAAGCACTAAATGAATTCTCTCTATTGCATTGTCCAATTGTTGAACATAGCCAGAAAATTCTTGACCTAAAGTTAATGGAACTGCATCCATCAGATGGGTTCGTCCAATTTTGATAAGGTCCTTAAATTCTTCTGACTTCTGTTTTAATGTTTTTCGCAAACTTGCAACAGCCGGTAAAAGTAAATTATTAATAGATTCAGCAGCAGCAATGTGCATTGCGGTCGGAAAAGTATCATTAGAACTTTGTGATTTGTTCACATCATCATTTGGATGAATAGGCTTCTTACTCCCAAGTTCCCCACCTGCTAATTCAATTGCCCGATTAGAAATGACCTCGTTTACATTCATATTAGTCTGCGTCCCACTTCCAGTTTGCCAAACGGAAAGTGGAAAGTGAGAGTCAAGTTTACCACTTATTACTTCATCAGCCGCTTGTACAATCAACTCCATTTTTTCTTTTGGTAACAGGCCAAGTTCAAAGTTCACAATGGCACAAGCCTTTTTCAAAATACCAAAAGCACGAATAATTTCCCTTGGCATCTTTTCTTCCCCAATCCGAAAATGAATTAAAGAGCGCTGGGTTTGTGCTCCCCAGTAAACATTCGCTGGGACTTCAATTTCACCCATTGAATCGCGTTCAATTCGTGTTGCCATTTTTTCTCCTTAAATGTTTAAAAAAGAAAATTACAATTTTTTATGCAATAATTAAAATGAAATTTTCGAAATTTGCAACCGAAAGAATACAAAAAATATTGAAATTTATTTTTCCTTTTAAAACATTATTAAAGTAATTTTTTATTCCTAACCTATGATAAGTTTTTTATTTGTAATTAGAATTTAGTTTGATAATAAAATTGATTTATTTTGCTAATTAGTAAACTTTGTTTAATTTTGTAGTTCTTTTTATTTAAAAAACTTAAATGTTCGAAAGTCTACAAGAAAAGCTTGAATTAGCCTTAAAGAGACTGAAAGGTCAAGCTGTTATTACTGAAAGCAATATTGAAGATGCTTTACGTGAAATTCGTCGGGCTTTGATTGAAGCCGATGTAAATATTAACGTTGCACGTAAATTTGTTGATGATGTCAAAGAAAAGGCACTTGGAACCGAAGTAAAGGGCAAATTACTTCCCGAACAAGTAATCGTTAAAATTGTATACGATAAGCTTGTAGAGGTTCTTGGAAATAAACTTTCAGAACTTGTTTTTTCACCTATCCCACCTACAAAAATTCTTGTTGCCGGCCTTCAAGGTTCTGGGAAAACAACTTTTTGTGCTAAATTAGGAAAAAGTTTAAAGAAAAAAGGGCGTCAACCTTTACTCGTCACTTGCGATGTACACAGACCTGCAGCAATTGACCAACTAAAACAACTCGGACAGCAAGCAAATATACCTGTATTTTCAATACCAGGCGAAACAAATGCTGTTAAAATTGCCCAAGAAGCTTTGAATTATTCACGAAAATTTTCTCGTGATGTTTTGATTTTTGATACTGCTGGAAGAACTACTATCGACGAAGAGATGATGGCAGAAGTTGAAAACCTTTCGAAAGTAGTTCAACCAACCGAAACACTCTTTGTTTGCGATGCTATGATTGGTCAGGATGCTGTGAATACCGCAAAGGCTTTTAACGATAGACTACCCTTAACAGGGGTTATATTAACAAAACTCGATGGTGATACCCGCGGTGGTGCAGCATTATCTGTGCTTTCTGTTACAGGCAAGCCAATTAAATTCATAAGTGTTGGGGAAAAACTTGATGCTCTGGAACCATTCCATCCAGAAAGAATTGCTTCCCGTATCCTTGGAATGGGCGACATAGTAACTCTTGTAGAAAAAGCTGAACAAGAATTCGATGAGAAACAAGCAAAAAAACTTGAAGAAAAGATACGAAAGAATCAATTTACTTTCGAAGATTTTCTTGAACAACTAAAAATTATTAAAAAGATGGGTTCGCTGCGAGATTTACTTGGTTTCCTTCCTGGAATGGACAAAGCATTAAAAAATATGAACATAGATGAAAGACAATTCGCTCGCGTTGAAGCCATAATTCTATCTATGACAAAAGAAGAACGGCAAAATCCAAAAATCCTCAACGGTTCGCGACGAAAACGCATTGCTTTGGGTAGCGGAACTTCAATCCAAGATGTAAATAGACTTATTAAGCAATTCGAAGATATGACGAAGCTTATGAAAACCATCTCTCGCGGTGGTAAAAGTAGATTTCTTAAGAATTTTAATCTCCCTCAAGGTTTTTGAAAATTATGAATTTTGTGTAATTTTTAAAGGATAATATGGTAAAAATCAGATTAAGAAGAAAAGGCAAAAAGCATTATCCAGTCTATGATGTTGTTGTTGTAGATTCTCGCGTTAAACGTGATGGAAAATACTTAGAACGATTAGGATATTATGACCCTAACACTCAGCCATCAACTATCAAAGTCGATCAAGAACGAGCAATTTTTTGGTTAAACCAAGGGGCGCAGCCCACCGAAACAGTCCGAAATCTTCTTTCTTACGAAGGTATTCTTCTTGTTAGACACCTTAGATTTAAAGGAAAATCTGAAGAAGAAATTGCTGAAATGCTCCAAAAACACAAAGAGACAGTAATAGCTCGATACTGGAGACGCAAAGAACTTAGAAAGAAACGAGAAGAAGCAAAGAAAAAAGCACAAGAAAAAGCTGAACAAGAGCAAACCGCATAATATCTGACTTATATTTAATGGATTTTAAGAACCAGCGACAAAAGTGACGCTGGTTCTTTTTTTAACCAAAACAAAAATTAAGTACTATAACGGATTAATAAAATTTTCGAAATTCGAACGAATATTTTCCAAAGTATAGTAAGGACAAAAAGGTTTTTCAAATTTTAATGAGTTATTTTCTTAACCTATTTAAAACAAACTAAAGACTTTATTTTTACTAATAATCTTTATTTGCTTAATTTTATTTTAAGCTTTTCAATCATATCTTTGACCATTAACTTCATATCATATTTTGGTTGCCACCCCCAATCGTTTCTGGCACAAGAATCGTCAACATCGTCGGGCCATGAATCTGCAATTTCTTGCCTTGAATCAGGCTTATAGATAACTTTAAAATTTGGATAATAATTTCTTATTTCCTCAACTAAAGAAGCAACATCAAAACTCATAGCCCCAACGTTATAATCGCATTGCCGAGTTAGTCTTTCAAGTGGTGCATTTAGTAAATCAACTGTTGCTTTTATACAATCCGGCATATACATCATTGGAAGACGAGTATCTTTTCGAACAAAACAAACAAAATCTTCTCCTTTAACGGCACTATAAAATATCTCAACTGCATAATCCGTTGTCCCTCCTCCTGGTAATGTTTCCGATGAAATTATACCAGGATATCGAACACCACGACAATCAAGTCCGAATTTCCTGAAATAATAAGTCCCAAGTTTTTCAATTGTCACTTTTGTAACTCCATACATAGTTGTAGGATTAAGCACACTGTCCTGTGGAGCAACTTTAGGAACTCCCTTCCCCCAAACTGCTATTGAACTTGGTACAAAAATTTTTGATAAGCCATATTTAACACCAAGATTAAAAGCATTAAGTGTACCATTGATATTGACATTCCAACACTTAATAGGATTTTGCTCACCTACAAAAGACAGCAAAGCTGCAAGATGAACAATAGTATCGATATTGTGTTTCTTAATAATCGATTCGAATGCTTCAAAATCTGTTACATCAAGTTTTTCGAAAGTACATTCTGAAACAGTCGAGCCAGTTTGCGGTTCTTTTAGATCAGAAGCAACAATATTGTTTTTACCGTAAACTTCACACAATTTTAAAGTCAATTCTGAACCAATTTGACCACATGCTCCAGTAACAAGAATTCTCTTGGTTTCTTTTCTCATTTTTTCACCATTTTATAAAAAAATAAATTAGTTTTCTTTTACTGAACCATTTTCTACATAAAAGATTTTAAAATCAGGACAAAATTGCAAAAAATCCTTTAGTCCGTCAATTTCGGTTGTAGTAATGAAGAATTGAATTTGATTATTCGACAACACTGTTAAAACCTGTTCGACTCGTTCTTTATCTAATTCAGAAAAAATATCGTCGAAAAGTACTATCGGAGTTGTATTTTTGGTCTTGAAGAAGTACTGGATTTCAGCATATTTTAATGCAATAAGAATTGTTTTACTTTGTCCTTGTGACACGATATTTTTTGCTTGTTGATTATTTAAAGAAATAATAAAATCATCTTTTTGGGGTCCAAAAAGAGTAATTCCACGACTCAGTTCCTTTTCAAAAAAACTTTCTGCTTGCAAGTTCAAAATTCTCGAAATTTCTTCTTCAGTAAAATTTTCGAATTCTTGAGGAAATTCAAAAGGCTGATAAGTTAAATTTACAGCTTCTTTTCTTTGGACAAGAACTTGATAATTATTAATAAAAAGAGAAGGAAAGTCTTTAATAAATAGAATTCTTTTCTTTATTATTTCTGCAGAACTTTCAATAAATTTCTGTGTCCATATATGAAGTAATTCAATATCTTTACTATTGCCAAGAAGGATATCATTAAGTAACTTATTCCTTTGCTTCAAAATTCTCCGATTTAAAATTAAATCTCGAAAATATATCTGATCTGTTTGTGAAATTATCCTATCGATAAATTCCCTTCGGACAGCCGGAGAGCCAAAAATAATTTCCCTCATCTCGGGAGACAAAACAACGACTGGAACTTTTCCAACTAAGTCCTGTACGGATAAATTCTCTCCAGAAGAAGATTTGATTTCTTTCTTTTTTCCCAATTGAAAGAGAATTTGCAATCCTATAGGTAAACCACTTTCACTTTTTCCTTCAATTTCAACACGATAATAGTTGGTTCCATATCTTACAATATTTTGATCAAAAGAAGAAATGAAACTTTTAGAAAATGCACAAATAGAAATGGCTTCGAGAATTGATGTTTTCCCCGAGCCATTTCTTCCATATATTACATT
The DNA here is from genome assembly GCA_037440445.1 of Ignavibacteria bacterium. Taxonomy (GTDB): domain Bacteria; phylum Bacteroidota; class Ignavibacteria; order Kapaibacteriales; family UBA2268; genus Naka2016. The sequence goes on along the minus strand of JBBIUA010000005.1, from coordinate 123,629 downwards.
TAGATTTCTCGAAGGAAATAATTGTGTAATAATATGGTTTCTAATATTTTCGAATTTAACCCTCAATAAAAACATAACCTAATTGAGGCGCATAGGCATTAATAGCATCAGCAATCGTTCATCACCTTCGGTTGGTCGAATTATAGCAGGTTTGTTTGCTCCGCTCATTTCAATAAAGACACTATTGTTATTATCCTCGGTTTCCATATTTTGCACAGCCTCGATAAAGAATTCATAATTAAAAGCTATCTCGAAATTTTCATTGTTGAATTCACAAGGAACTGTCTCTTGCGCTTGCGTACCTTGGTCTGGGTCTTCGGTGGTCAATACCATTGATTCTGATGAAATTTGAAATTTAACCATCTTTTGAAATGAACTGGCAAATAACGAAACTCGGCGTAATGCAGAAATAATCTCTTTCTTGTTTAGTTTCAATTTATAAGGATTGTCTGTTGGAATTACATTTTCGTATTTTGGAAAAGTTTCTGCAATCCTTCGTGAAATAATAACGCTGTTCCCAATATCAAATCGAATATGAGTAATCTCATCTTCGTTTTTAATAAACGAAATAAGTGCGTCATTATCGGCTTTTCGCAAAAGTTCAACTGTATCGGCTGGAATAATTATGCCGAGATTGTTTGGAAAAACATTGTGGCCATCACTAAGAATTGTAGCTTTGGAAAGTCGGTAACCATCGGTTGAAACAAGATTTAATTTATCTCCAAGAAATTGAAAATAAACTCCTGTCATTGCAACTTTAAAATCATCTTTCGAGGAGCAAAAATAAGTTCTATCGGAAGCCCAAGTAATATCCCTCATCGAAATCAAAGCTGCCTCTTTCCGTGCTTCTTCTCCCAAATCATCGAGCAGCTTAGTAATATCGGGCTTCTCGGATTGAAACAATTCAGGTAAATCTAAATATTCGTTAGGGTCGAGACCTTTCATTGAATATTTGCCATAAATAGTTTTAATGGAAATGTTGAAAGTATCGTGGTCAGCAGAAAAAGTAAGTTCTTCGCTATCCTCTAATGCACGAATAATATCCAATATCTTTTTCCCTGGAACAAGAATTTTCCCATCCTCACCAGGTTCAATCACCAGTTGATGCATAATAATAATTTTTTGGTCTGTAGCAATAATTTTCAACAAATCCCCTTCTAAAATAAAATAAAAATGTTCAAGCACTGGCAAAGGAGATTTTTTCGGTAATGCTGAACTTACTTTTTGCAATGCTTGATTTAAATCCTTTAAAGCAATTTTGAATTTCATCTTGAACTCCCTTTTATTTCGATTAAATCAATTTTTCTTAATTTTAATTTTTAAGTTTGTCAATTTATGAAAATTGTCTGTAAAATTTTATAAACTTTTTTTATTTTTCAACAATGTTTAAAATCGCTAAATTTGGGTTAGATAACTTTTTAATTGGTATAGGCTTAGGTATATTGTTCATAGTCTTGTCCTTTTTATTAAACATTAATTTTGTTTTCTCAATTCTACTTTTTGTCGTCGGGTTATTCCTATCTGTTTTTTCAATTTGGTTTTTTCGCGACCCCTCACGAAATGTACCCCTTTTAGCCATAGAAGACCATTCGATAATCTTATCTCCAGCCGATGGGAAGGTAGTAGAAATAAAGGAAATCGAAGAAACAAGACTTTTAAATTGCAAATCTATTCAAATTAGCATTTTTCTAAGTCCTTTGGATGTGCATGTTAACCGAGCCCCAATTTCTGGTAGAGTCTTTTATGCTGAATATTTCCCTGGAAAATATCTTGTTGCATATCATCCGAAAGCATCTGAACTTAATGAACACACTCTAATTGGAATTGAAAATCAATTTGGGAAAATTGCTTTTAAACAAATCGCAGGTATTTTAGCAAGACGAGTTGTTTCTATTCTAAAAGTTGGAGACATTGTCGATGCTGGAGACAAGATAGGAATGATGAAGTTCGGTTCTCGTATGGATGTGATTATTCCAATTGGCTCACAAATTTATACAAAAGTTGGTGATAAAGTTAAAGGTGGTGAAACTATTATTGCTCGTTTAAGAAAAGATATTGACTTTCTTGGAACTGTAAAATATGATTAGAATTACCAGGTCAATAGTCCCAAACTCCCTTACACTCGCAAATCTTTTATCTGGATTCATTGCTTTAATATATGCATCCAAAGAAATATATGCATTTGCAGCATTATTTGTTCTGATTGCTGCAATTTTCGATATGCTTGATGGTATTACAGCACGCCTTATCAAATCTGCAAGTGAGTTTGGAGTTCAATTAGATTCATTATCCGATGCAGTTTCATTCGGTTTAGTTCCATCATTCCTGTTATATAAAATTTATTTTTATCAATTTCAAGACATAGGTTTACTTCTTTCTGCTTTACCATTAATTTGCGGAGTCTTAAGATTAGCAAGGTTTAACATTCAAACATCTGCTTTCGAGGACAAAAAGTTTTACACTGGAATGCCAATTCCTTCCGCAGCTTTCATGATTATCTCTTACTTGCTTTTCTACCATCAAAATAACTTCTTGTCCAATGAGGTAAAACACCTTTCAATTATTACTGTTACTATTATTACTTCCCTTGCAATGATTTCCACCATTAAATTTTACAATGCTCCGCGTCCAAGTTGGGGATACATAAAAGAAAACCCTATAAAATCAATCATTTTCCTTCTGGCTATTGTTCTTTCTATTGTTTCGAAAGGATTATTCATTTTCCCTTTTTTTATTTTATATCTAATTGTTAGTTTTATTCGTCACTACATTATTAAAATTAGATATTTTTCAAGAAAAGAGAGTTAAAAATGCCAAAATTTTTAGCAACTGTAAAAGTAATGTTGAAAAAAGGAATCCTCGATGTTCAAGGCAAAACCGTCGAAAATTCACTAAAGACACTGGGTTTCGACCAAGTTAGTCACATTCGAATTGGTAAATACATAACTTTTTTTATTGATTCAAATACAATCGAAGATGCAGAAAAAATTGCAAAGGAAGCAACCGATAAACTTCTCTTTAATCCTAATATAGAGACCTATGAAATAAAAGTTTCTGAAATGAGCGAAAAGGAAAAACAATGAAATTCGGAATTGTTGTATTCCCTGGTTCTAATTGCGACCATGATGCTTATTATGCTATCAAACATAATCTTGGATACGAAGTCCAATTCCTTTGGCATAAAGACACGAGCATCCCTGCAGATATTCGCTGTATAGTCCTACCAGGTGGATTCTCTTATGGAGACTATCTTCGAACTGGGGCTATTGCCAGATTTTCTCCAATTATGAAAGAGATTATTAGATTCGCTCAAAATGGAGGGTTAATTATAGGAATTTGCAATGGTTTTCAAATACTAACTGAATCGGGTTTGTTGCCCGGTGCTTTGCTGAAAAATACTTCATTACGCTTTATTTGCAAGGATGTTTTTTTGAAAACAATAAACACTAACACTCCATTCACCTCGTTAATCAAAAAGGATAGCATATTGAAAATACCGATTGCACACTTTGAGGGAAATTATTACGCTGACAATGATACCATCAAAGAGCTTGAGGATAACGGGCAAATTGTGTTTCAATATTGCGAGTCAAACGGTGTTGTTTCTGAGCAGGCAAATCCAAATGGCTCTTTGAAAAATATCGCAGGAATTGTGAACAAAAAGAAAAATGTGTTAGGAATGATGCCGCATCCTGAACGATATTGCGATGCAACTCTCGGAGGCACAGATGGCACTTTGATTTTTCAGTCAATTGCAAACAATTTTCTTTAATACATGGAGGTTTTATGTTTAATCTTGGTGTTCAAGAACTTATTTTAATTGCAGTAATTATCCTGCTTATTTTCGGAGGTAGAAAGATTCCCGAATTGATGCGTGGGCTTGGACAAGGAATTCGTGAATTTAAAAAAGCTTCAAATATTGAACAAGATAATTCTTCACATAGCAGTTCAAAACAAAATAATTCAGAATAATTATATGTTTGATGTTGGTGGCGGAGAATTACTTTTAATTTTGATTGCTGTGATAATATTATTTGGACCGGAAAAAATTCCGGAAGTTTCCCGTTTTATTAATAAGGGAATACAAAAAATGAGGCAGGCACAAAATCAAATCCAAGAAGAAATCACAAATATAACACGTGAAGTTAATGCAACGCTTGCTGAGAAAGAAGACAACAAAAAGCCTGCACAAAAAAACTTGGAAAAATGATTTACCAACCTATTGCCAAAGTTCTAATTTTTTTCAAAACTTTTCCAGTTTGAATATCTATTGCCTCCAATACTAAAAGATATCCACCAACTTTTATGAAACCTTGATTTCCAATTTTACCATCCCATTCAATAGTACCCGAAGAAGGAGAAAGTTCATTGGTTAAAATATCACAAATTTGCACCCCATCAAGGTCAAATATCTTCATATTCAACCTTGATTGAACGAATGGTAAACGGAAATGTATTTTGCAAATCCCCCTTTCAACCTTTTGCGGTATAAATGGATTGGGTTCAATTTCAATCCATATGCTTTCATCTTTTTGTATCGAAACACTATTAATTTCCCCTGGTGTTGCTCCACGTTCATCTACACAAGTATACCAATTCGAAGAATCATAAGATGCAACAGTTTCTATCATTTTCTCAAGGCTTCTTTGCTTGACATTTGTAATTTTTCCTTTGTGCCAATCTGGGGAATAGTTTATTGAGTCTTGAACTAATCCAATAGGGTCCAGGACATAGATTTGATCCCCACTATTTCGTAAAGAAAATGAAGATTTTATAAAGTAAACATTTTTTTCGCCTATTTTTTCTTCAAAACAATTAAAAAACGTAGAATCCCAAACCAAAGCAAGATACTGACCCGAATTCAGTTTCAATAAAGTATCTTCAGGAATGAATATTGCTTTACCAGAACTATTAATTATTTTCCAATTCGATAAAGATACATTTTCATTTAAAATATTGACTAACTCTAAAAACTCACCACAGCCTGAATAAGCATCAAACAATATCTCATTTAATAAAATACTATTTAAAGGTTTTGGCAAATTTAACGAAATATTTCTCTCCCTTAAAACCTTTACACCAAGAGAATCGAAAATAATTTGATATTCAATTCCTTTTAATAAATTATAATCAAGTGAAAATATTATAGAATCCAATCGGAAAGTAAAATGAATTGAATCATTACGCATCAAATGTTCAATTGAACGAAAAAAGACAGGTAAAATAGAATCCTGAGAGTTAATATTTAAATGCAAATTAAAACTTACAAAGATATTGTTGATTTCTTTCCTTCCGATGTTTTTTAAAACTAAACTAAAATTGCCTTTATCGAAATTAGATATATCTTCAATTGATATCTCCTCTATATGTTTACTATTCATTTGGCACAAAGTATGTCCGCTGATACCGTTAGAAATATTCCAATTGTCTTTTGAAACAGCTGGAACACTCCAATCATATCGTTCAAGAGAAAAGTTCTTTTGTCCCCATTTAAAATCATAATAAATGCTATCAATAACTGTAGAATCCATCTTTCTAATTGTAATAACATCCCAATCATTATGAAGTGTTGGGAATTTAGCAACTAAATATTTACAAGAAAGAAAATCAGAAAAACCAATTGTATCATATAGAATAACTAAAAAAGAATTGGGGGAAATAAAAATTGGTTTTTCAATTTTTGTCGAATAATTACGATTTGTTAAAATCAAACCATCGAGGAATATTTCACTTTCGCTTGGGTTGTAAATTTCAATCCATTCAGATTTAGGTTGAGTGGGGGCAGGAAAAATTTCATTAATTACAACTTGACCAAATACCTTATAAATACAAAGTAAGAAAAATAAGCTAAAAAGCTCTCTCATAATATTTAATCAAGGGGTTTACTAAAGAACTTTCCACAAGAATTTCGAGCAAATTTGAAACAAGATTCGCTTCGTAATCGCTAAATCGATTATAATTTGCACTATCAATGTCGAATACCCCAATTACTGAATTATTATAAAAGATAGGTACAACAAGTTCTGAATTAGCACTTGGGTCGCAAGGTATGTATCCGGGAAATTTATGTACATCGGGAACAATAATAGTTTTTCGGGTCCTAACGGCAGAACCACAAACCCCTTCGGAAATTGGAATGCGAACACAGGCAACTTTACCAATATATGGTCCTAAAACCAAATGATTGTTCGCCAGAAAATAAAAGCCAGCCCAACTAACTCCATCCAATTGATGGTAAATCAAAGAAGCAAAATTACTTGCATTTGCTACAAAATTCTTCTCGCTTCCAATAATATCCTTAAGTTTGTTCTTTAATCCAAAGTAATGATTTGTTGGTAACTCTATTGAACTCATTACCTTCCAAATTAACAAAACGACCAAGTAAAATTACTAAATTTTCATAAAAAAATTACGCCAAAATTCAACGAAATTCAATTTTTTCCAAAAATCCTCAACTTTTAACCTTCTTTTTTGTTGAATAAATTCCACAAAGTTTTGAAATTCCCACAATTCTTTTCCTTCGTCCTTCAAAAATTCAGAAAACAATTCCAACATAACTGTGTAATCCTGTATTTCCCCAAGTATTGTTTGTATATTTTGTAACTCTTTAAGTCTTTCATTCGAAACCTGAAGAATATTTTGTACTGTTTCTATAGTGTAACGAAATCTTTTAAAAGCAAGTCGAGTTTTATGGTAAGTAGTGAAATCATCTATAAATATTTCTGAAACAGCCTTTTCAGTTTCCATAAATGTAAATTTTGCAAGTTCAAAAATTCCATTAAAAGTAATGTTATTGAAACACTCTAAATTTTTTAATTCTATTCGATAAAAAAATAATTCGCCTGCGAGGTCAAATTCAGTCCCGCTTAAAATTTTTTTCAATTTTTTTATTTGTTTCTTTTCCTGTTTTTTCAAAGAAACTAAAAAATCTAACGTTGCAGGAAATTTTTTGATAATATTTATGATGTATTCAATTTGAACTTGAATGTCACGTAACTTATTGAAAAGTTTAATATTCTTTTTTAGTTTGGTTTTAAGAATCAAATTAGTTTCACTTTCACAAAAGCTATCAATAAATCTAACAAAGGCAAGCAAACGACGAATACATACTCTTAAATCGTGAATTGCTTCATCATCAAAATTTTCCTTTGTTTTACTTAGATTTACTTCATAGTTTTTTTGAAGTAAGGCTAACCTTTGAAGTAAATTCTCTTGAATTCTTAAATCTTCCATAGATGCTAAAAATTAATTTCCTCTATAGTCCACCCTTTTTTTACTTCAACTCTATCAAGTACTTTGAGGACCCTTTCAGAAAACTCAACAGGATTTACCCTACCGAAATCATATTTCAAATTATTATTTTTATCATAAAAGGCAACAAGTGTATATTCCCCTTCTGGCAAATCAGAAAAATTCCAATTATTATTAATAATAGAAACAAAAACTCTATCCTTACCTAAAGCCATTATGACCGGATTGCCATAAGTCGTGTCGAGCGGGGCAAGTATTCTCCCTTTAATGCTTCCAACTCGAGGTTCATCAGCAACCGAAATATTTTGAGCGTAACTTTGTGAAAGGAATATGTTGCCAAAATAATCGAAAATACTGTCCGAGATTACATTAAGAATAAAATTACTTCGCCATCGAATTTTTGGAATTTTGTACTTAAAAGCAAAATTGTTAATCCAAGAATAATTTAGGCTTATTGTATCTTTTTTTTCTAAATCAATTATTGCTATTTGTAGGTGTGTTTGGTTAGTATCAATAGGAATATTGAATGAGGTTGTCACCTCTTCTGTAGGATTAGCTAGAATTAACTTTTTTGGAATCAAATTCGGTTTAACTGGTTGAGAAATTTGAGGAACACGGAAAGAGTACGATTTTGAGAAATCTAATTTATTGCCTGATGAATCATAAATCATTTCAGGCTTTTTTATAATAAAGGAATAAATGCCCTCTGGTAATTTTTCTCTAAAAAAAACAAAACAAGAGGAAGGTTCTTCAACGTTTAGCAATACATTAAATGGAAATTCTTCTTTTTTTCGAGTAGAGTCCGAAATTGTTATATCAGATACAATAAAATTTGTATCGAAATGAATTTGCTCATTAAATTTTAATACAATGATATTCTTCGACAAACTTACAACATCAATTAACTGAGGCGGATATTCATCTTTTGGTGGAGATAAAACAATAAAAACAGTATCTTTTATTGAATTAGTAACAAGTATAGAGTCGGAATACAAGCCAAATCCATCTATACCTTTATCAAATTCCTTGTTTCCATTAGAGTCGTAAAAGCCAAATAACAAGTAATATCCATATTTAAGTGCATCTAACTTGAAAAACCCTTGTGAGTTAGGCTGAGTTTTATAATGAAATAAACTTTTAAAGTCAATCAAAGAATCCAGACGAAAATTAATTGGAACGGCATAAATAAAAACTTTATTTAAATCTTTACCAACAACTTTCCCAACTATGATTCCACTATCAATTTTATCACCAGTTGAAAATACAAGCGAAAAAGGTTCGGAAGGCTTGTTCCCGTCTAAATCGGAGTAATCTGTTCCAACAAAAAAAGAGATAGTAACACCTTGGGGCAATTCCTCGGAAAATTTTAATGTTAGTTTCTTTCCACTCCATTTCACTTCGTACTTGATGCTAGGATTAAAAAAAATATTGTTCAAAACACTACTTCTATCGACCCAGGTACTAAAAGTAATGTAAATTCTATTTTCGGAAAAACCTGTGGTTCTATTCTCGGGATAAAACTTAATTATTTTTGGAGGTATGCGATTTGGAGGTCCACCGCTTGGTGGCTTGGGGTTAGCACAAGAATATAGCAAAACTAAATAACAAAACAAAAAATAAATTGAAGTTCTCATTCATTAGAAAAATGAATAACCAAAAAGTCTAAATTAAATACTATTTTTGAATTCCTAAATAATAGGAAATGGAAAATGGAAAAATTTTTTACTATTAATCCAGCAACGGAAGAAATTATCGGCGAATATACCGAACTTAGCGAAAAAGAAATAGACGAAAAAATTGAAAAGTCAAACAAAGCTTTTAAACTCTGGTCTAATTTACCAATCGAAAAAAGATGCGAATTGCTTAATAATGTCTCTGAAGTTCTCCGGAAAAGAAAAGAAGAACTTGCAAAATTAATCACAACTGAAATGGGAAAGCCAATTAAACAGGCACTTGCAGAAATCGATAAATGCTCTTGGGTTTGTAAATATTATGCAGAAAATGCTCCTGCTCAACTCAGTGACATCGAAATTCAAACGGAAATGAGTAGTAGTTATGTTACCTTTCAACCTCTTGGAACAATACTTGCAATTATGCCTTGGAATTTCCCATTTTGGCAAGTTTTTAGATTTGCAGCACCAAACCTTGCTGCTGGAAATACAGCATTATTGAAGCACTCTCGTAATACAATGGGCTGTGCCATCCAAATTGAAAATATTTTTCTCGAATCTGGTTTTCCTAAAGATGTATTTCTAAACCTTATAGTTGGCTCCAATAAAGTTGCCAAAATTATTGAAGACCCGAGAATCAAAGGTGTAACATTAACTGGAAGTACACCTGTCGGCAAAGAAGTTGCAAAGCAAGCCGGAGCCAATTTAAAAAAAACTGTTCTTGAATTAGGCGGAAGCGACCCGTATGTTGTCTTGAAAGATGCTCAACTTGAAAATACAGTCGAAACTTGTGTCACGGCAAGATTAATTAATAACGGTCAAAGTTGCATTGCGGGAAAGCGTTTCATAATTGAGAAACCAATTTTCGAAAGTTTTCTTGAGCTATTTACAATATATTTTAAGCAGAAAAAGTTAGGCAACCCTATGGACCCTGAAAATGATATCGGTCCACTTGCTCGAAAAGATTTGCAATTAGACTTACATAATCAAGTTGAAAGAAGTAGAAAAAATGGCGATTTGATTCATATAGGTGGACTAATTCCGCCCGGAAAAGGATACTATTATGCCCCAACCATTGTAATTGTAAAAAGTCAAAAAAGCCCAGTTTTTGAAGAAGAAACCTTCGGCCCAGTTGCTGCTATAATCGAAGCCATTGACGAAGAAGATGCAATAAGACTTGCTAATCAAAGTAACTTTGGGCTGGGAGCCGCAATTTTTACATCAGATAAAGACAAAGGCAATTGGATTGCAAAAAATAAATTGGAATCGGGATGTTGCTTTGTAAATGATTTTGTAAGATCTGATCCAAGATTGCCATTTGGAGGTATAAAAGAATCGGGTTATGGAAGAGAACTATCTGTTTTTGGTATTCGAGAGTTTGTTAACATTAAAACTGTTTGTGTGAAATGAAAACCAGAATTATCATTTTATTTTTATTCCCTATTTTAACTCTTTGGGGTCAAACTTTACCAGTGCCTTATAATCTTGACTTCGAAATCGGTGAAAAAGGAAAACTTCCAAAAGGTTGGTTCGTTCCTTCATATGCAGAAAACCTCGGTTACAAAGCGTATTTAACCGACGAAGAACCACACAATGGAAAATTTTGTCTTGAACTTTTTCGCGAAGGTGAATTCAAAGAAGGTGTTTATGGCTCTGTGATGCAAAGTATTGATGCAAAACCTTATCAGGGAAAACTAATTCGATTTCGAGCATATATTCGTGCCGAAATACATAGTTCCCGTGGAAGTGCCCATATCTGGGTCAGAGAAAGATTCTCGAATGAAGAAGAAGCTGGTTTTTTCGAATACTTGCCAAATTCTCCCTGCGTACTTCGAGAATGGGAAGTAAGAGAAATTGTTGGTAGAATAAGCAAAAATGCAGTGACAATTAATTTCGGTTTACTTCTTTTTGGAAATGGAAAAGTTTGGATTGACAGCGCGTCCTTCGAAATTGTACAGGAAAATGAAAATTTAGAAAACAATAAACAACTTACAAAATATCAAATTAACGAATTAGTTGATTTTGCAAAAGTATATGGTATAGCCCGATATTTTTGCCCACTATCCGATATTGTTTCTAATTGGGATTGCTTCGCCTTGAAATCTATTGAATACATATTAAATCATCCCGATATTTCAATTGAAAAGAAAATTCGAAATATTTTTAGTATTTTTTTAAGTAATAACAATACTCAAAGTTACGATAGTTTAGGTTATTTGTTCTGGATTCATAATGGTTTCCCTTCAGATAAACCACATCCATTCTTCGGCTCTACAAAGGCAAATCTCTTATCCTCTTTAAGAAAATCACCTGGAATAGTTCAACAAGTCGTTAATGTAGAAAAGTATCAAAGCAGAAATGCAAAGTTTTCAGTATACTTCAAAGGTAAACTTTTAAGTAATTCTTCAAAAGTAATATTGGCTGTACGCTACGACGATAAAAATAATAAACAAGTTTCTTACGATGTTAAAGAAATAAATGAGTCAAGCGATGATTGGAAAAAAATAGAATTGGATACTAAAATTCCGATGAATGCTAGTTTTGCTAACCCTGCAATAATTTTAGTCGGTGAAGGCGAAATTTATTGCGACGATGCATTTTTCCAAGTCGAAGATTCTAATGAAAACCTTCTTAAAAATTCAAGTTTCGAAATCTCAAGAGATTCCCTATTAGTTTACAACTGGAAACTACTTGACATTTCTTCACAAAGTGGTTATTTTGCTTTTGTTAAAACAAAATCTATTAAAACTGGCTCAAAAGTATTACAACTTTTTTCTGACACAGAAACCCGCATTCAAACACCAGAAATTGGACAAAAAACCTTCATTAAGTTGAGCAATGATACATTAATTGAAATTCCATTAATTCTTCCTCGTTCATTCATCGACAAACATACAAATAATCCAATCGAGACAGATGAATGTAATTTCAACCTTAATAATAAGCATTCTCAAATAGCTATTTTAATAATATTTTGGAATTTTATTCAACATTTCAACACCTATGTTAAAACCGATGTTGACTTTGATGAATGGCTCGCAAAGTCACTTGAAAAATTGAACTTTGTAAGTTCAACTTATCAATTTTATCTTTTGCTTTGTAATCTAACTAATCAAATCGAAGATAATGTTGCAAGAATTATACATAAAGATTTTATCAATGAAAAAACCTTTCCTTTCCTTTGGAAGTATATAAATGGTAAAGTTTATCTTACAGCATTAGCCGAAAGTTTGAACAAAGTTGAAATTGCCGATGAAGTTATAGAAATAAATTCTAAACCAACAAAAAATTTTGTTGACTCAATTTCAGAAGCAATAAGTTTTAATTCACCAGAATGGAAATATCTTAAAACTTTGGCTTTTATTCGAAATAATCTTCCTGATGACTCACTGGTTTTAACTTTAAAAAAGAAAAATGGGAAAATTTATACAACCACCTTTACTAAAAATATTTCATCATTCGATTTGGTTGAAAATAGGCCCAATAAATTTCAAATATTAGATAAAAACATAGCCTATTTTGATTTAACCAGAATTTCGGAAAAAGAATTAAAAGATATATTAGACACAATACCCAAGTATCCTTTTTTCATCTTTGATTTGCGTGGGATATCATTAGTGGGTGAACAATTTTTAGCATTATTTACTGACAAAACAATTACAAATAAAACTTGGAAATTGCCAGTTTTTGCATTTCCAAATAAGAAAAATATTTCATATCAAGTAATTTCAACTAAAATTATAGGAAATTCTTATTTTACTCCAAAGGAAGTTTTATTCCTAATTGACAAAAGGACAATTGGAATTGCAGAAGTAATCGCTGATATTGCCAAGACTAACAAAATTGGAAAACTTGTGGGAGAACAAACCGGTGGAAACCCAATGGAAATGGTTTCGTATCAACTTCCTGGAGGATTTACCTTCTATTTTGGAACTTTTGATGTTTTTGGTAACTTCTCAAATCCATTGTATAAAGAAGGAGTACAACCAAATATCCCCGTTTTTGAAAAAATTGAACCAGAATTACTAACACAAGATCAAACTTTGCAAAAGGCATTATTTATTATTTCACAAAAAAATAATTAGACTTTTTTTTCGTTTTCTAATTTTTGTTTAACTTTTCGGAGTCATTATGAAGTTTGCCTCTTTTGTTCTTTCTGTCTTTTTATTAGCATTTTTTGTTACTTCTTCCTCTTTTGCTAAAACTGAAAGTGTTCGTCTACTTACTAATGCACATTGCGAAGGTTGCAAAGCCAAAATCGAAAAAGCTTTGAAAAAAGTTGAAGGAGTTGAAAGTGCAAGTCTCGATTTACCTTCTAAAGTTGTTGAAGTAAAATTCAATCCCGAAAAAACAAATCTTGATGCTCTGATAAATTCAATTAAAAAAGCTGGATACGATGCAGCTATTTACACAGAAAATTCCCAGATAAATTTACCCGAACACAAAGATAAGGACTGTAAAGATAAAACCGATAAGCATAATTGTCATGATAATAAGTCCTCGAAAAATCCCGAAAACAAAAATCGTTAATTTCACCTTCACAGGGGATGTTCACAAGAAATTAGATAAAATAATTCTTTGAAAAAACTTCTTAAAATTATTGAACTACAAATTAAAAGTTTACTTAAAACTATAGTTTTTAAAACGAAATCTCGAACATCCCCAGTTGTTCTTACCAGTTTTTTCCCAAATTTGAACTATATTAAAAGGATTTTGATACTACGGCAGGATAGATTAGGCGATGTATTGGTTTCTCTGCCATTCCTTAGTTTATTAAAAAATCATTTCAAACAAACCGATACTTTTATAGATATTTTACTTAGCTCAAAAAATTCTGGGGCTAAATTTGCCTTAGTAAATTATGTTGACAAAATTTATGTGCTTCCTAAAGGTATTAGTAAAACTTATAAGCTAATCAAAAGATTAAGACAGGAAGAATATGATTTAATTATCGATTTATTAGACAATCCTTCTTTTACTTCAAGTTTATTAATCCGACTAATTAAACCTCGTTATTCACTGGGTTTTGACAAGGAAAACAGGAACATTTACACACATATCCTACCACTCCCAAACAAATTACGTACACATATTATTGACCGAATTTTGGAATTCCTTAAACCCTTTGGTATTGAACCTGAATCTTACTCAAAGTTCATAAGTTTAAGTGTTAAAGAGTTTAATTTGCTTCCCAAAAAACATAAAAGACGGATAGGAATAATTCTATCGGGTTCATCGCAGGAAAAATTCTGGGGTATTAATAATTTCAATGAACTTATTAAACTTATCAATAATAAATTCGATTTCGAAATTGTGATTTTTGCAACAACAAAACACAAAAAATTGTTACAAAACTTTAACAATTTTAAAAATGTGTATTTTGCACCTTTTGTAAGTGAATTTGAAAAATTCGCATCAATGGTCCAAACTTGTGATTTTTTAGTGACCCCAGATACATCAGCTGTTCACCTTGCTTCTGCTTTTAAAATTCCAGTTGTCGCGCTATATACTTTTGAAAGCAATAGATACGGAATGCCTTGGTTTCCGTTTGGAACAAAATCCGTAACCTTGGTTTCAAAAAGGGATTATTATTCAGATATTTCCCCAAAAGAAGTTTTCGATGGCTTAGTCAAACTTATTGAACATTAATGGAAATTTGCATTCTACAATTAGGCACATTAGGAGATATGATTTTGTGCACTCCAATTATTTCTGCATTGAAATCAAAGTACCCCAATTCAAGCATATATTTTATTGCAGGAAAAAAAAACCATATTATTATTAAATACCATCCTAGGATAAAAAAAATTTTTATTTGGGATAAAAATCCGATAAAATTACTTCAAACTATAATGGCGTTAAAGAAAAAAAACTTTGATTTTTATGTTGACCACAAAGACCACTTTTCTCGGGAAAGTAAAATAATTGCAAAATTGGTTAAGGCTAATTATAAAATCGGTTTGAATGCTGATAATAATTTTTTCGATAAAACTATCCCTAATGAAACACAAAACATAGATTTACACTTTACTCAAAGAGTTTTCAAAGCTTTTGAATCATTAAATATTAATTTCCCCTACAATAAAATTCCAATCCCAGAATTATTTTATCCCGAAAGTTCAAAATCCCACTTCCAAAGGTTCTTGAATAAAAAAAGATTGCCTCAAGGAAAATACATCGTTTTTAATATTTCAGCAAGTCACCCAAGAAAAACTTTCTCCGATATGGCTCTAAATGAGATTTTTTCAAAAATTCTATTTCCACTTCCTGTTGTGATTTGTCTCGAAAAAAAAGATACTCAAAAAGTAAAAGGAATAAGCAAAATAAAATCCTCTTTATTCATATATAATTCAAATTCTATTTTGGACATCTTTCCCCTCATAGAAAATTGCACAGCTGTAATAACACCTGACACCTCGGTTGTTCATATAGCAACTGCATATAGGAAGGATACTCTTGCATTTTACAGTGGTTTGGATACATTTTTCAATAAATTTCATCCGAACAATCCGAAAGCCAAAGTTGTTCGTGCTTGCCCTGGCGACTATGGCATTCAATCAATCCAAATCAACCAATTAATTACTTCAATCAAGTTATTTCTTGAACAAATTATGGAGGTTTTATGAAACGATTCTTTTCTTCTGTTTTTCTTTTTGCTTTTATTTTAATTTATATCTCGTTTTCACAACAAAATTCCAATGGAGTAACACTTAAACTATCTGGCTATGTCAAAACCGATGTCCTTTTTGACTCCAGACAAATAGACCAACTTCGCGAAGGTCATTTCTCAATTATTCCGAAGAAAGAAGTCTTGGGCAAAAACAACGAGGATGTAAACGCAAAATCAAATTTCAACATCTTATCAATCCAAACAAGACTTGCAGGAACAATAACAGGTCCCGACGTCCTTGGTGCAAAATCTATGGCGTATTTTGAAACAGAATTTTTTGGTTCTACCGATGCTACAATTAATACGCTTCGACTTCGCCATGCTTTTTTAAAATTCATATGGGAACATTTTGAGTTATTGGCTGGGCAGTATTGGCATCCTATGTTCGTTGTTGATTGTTATCCTGGAACAATAGGATTTAATACTGGTGCTCCATTCCAACCATTTATTCGTAGCCCTCAAATCCGATTCACTACCAAAATCAATCCAATTAAGTTAATCTTGACTGCTGCATCCCAAAGAGATTTTTCAAGCCCTGGACCGACCGGAAATTCAAGTATCTATTTACGTAATTCTGTGATTCCAAATTTAAATGCACAATTACAAGTTTCTTTTCTAAAAAACTCCCTTATAGGTGGTGGTGTTGATTTCAAGCGACTTGCGCCAAGAATTGTAACAAAATCTGGAATGAAAACAGATGAAACTGTTGATGGAATGTCATTTATAGGATTTGCAAAACTCGCATTTTCGGATTTTTCATTCAAGGCTGAAGCAGTTTATGGTGAAAACCTTGCTGAAATGATTATGCTAGGTGGATACGCGGTTAAGGACACTTCGCAGGAAAAATGGGAATATACCACAAACCAAAATTTAAGCCTCTGGGCCGAAGTTTCATATGGAAAAGATATCGAGGTAGGTTTATTTGGTGGATATTCAAAAAACTTAGGCACCAAGGACAATTATACAGTATTTTATGGAAGAGCAGAAGATATTGATGATTTGATTAGAATTTCACCCCGAATACAATTTACTTTTGGAAAAGTAAAAATTGCAGCTGAAATTGAAGCAATGTTTGCAAACTTTGGCAAAGTCGATCGAAATGATAAAGGTAAGATTTCGGATAAAAAAGGTGTAACAAATATTCGAGGACAATTAGCTTTTATGTATATCTTCTAAATAATAAATGGGGCACAATTAATGTGCCCCATTTGCTCAAAATTATCCAGTCCTATATTATTTCCAATCAATCAATAATGTAAAACGCATTGTATTAGCAAGAGGATGATTTTCTTCAATTGTATTAATAAAACTAAAGTCTAAACGAAACATATCGTATCGAAGCCCAGCCCCAAAATTCCAATATTTACGGTTTCCAAGAGCAGATGGCTCGGTAAAATATCCTGCACGCAAAGCAATTAATTTCTCGTACCAATATTCTGCACCAAATGAAAGTTCAACACCAGGATTTCGCCATGCTGTAATAAAAGATTTTGGCACAGGGTCACTCGAAAGTTGAGTTCTATAGACAAGAAGTTTTGCAATATCTAAAGCAAACTTCAAATCGTTGTATTCATCTTTAAGAATGTTGAAAGAAGTACCGATTCTAAGAGTAGTTGGAATTGGATCGGATTCTTTTCGGTAAGTAATTTTTGGACCAACATTTTGCAAATTTAATCCGATTGAAAAAATGTTTCCAATATCGTACCCAAAAACTTCAAGTTCTTGGGGCTTCCATAGAATCCCAAGATCAAAAGAAGCAGTTCGACCAATACCTGCATCCCCGCCAGCAAGAGCACTTGCAGGAGCAAGGTTGGATTGAATATAACGAAGTTGAACCCCTACTCCCAGGTCTTTGGCAACTTCAGTACCATAGGATAAACCGACAGCAAATTCGTTAGAACGAAACTTACCAAGTGGGTTACCATTTATATCTGTTCTTGTAAATTCTCCAAGATGCATGAAGATAAAATTAAATGCAAGAGTTCCATCGAGCGATTCAAAGAACTGTCCTACCGTTCCATAACTATAATACAAGTCAGCATTAAATTGTGGTAGCCATTTAGAAAAAGAAAGTGAAATTTGTCTGAAAGGTACAACATCTTCTGGGTCGAACCCTTTTTGAACATATCTAAGGAATCCCAATCCGGCAGGATTCCAGTAAATTGCATTGATGTCATCAGCAATCGCAGTTCCAACCTCGCCCATTCCGCTAGCTCGAGCATCGGGTGGAATTGAAATAAATAGAACAGATGCACCTCCTGCCTGTGCGAAAAGGCCCGTACTTCCCAAAAGAAAAAGGGGAATAATCAGAAATCCCATTAAACTTTTGCTTATTTTCATAAAATACCTCCAAAACATTTATTTAAACGAAACAATTATCTAACAATTGCAAATTTTCCAGACAAAATCGAACTTTTACCAAAACTACTAACAGTGATTTGATAATGATAAATCCCAGTTGGAATTGCATTTCCAAAATCATCAATACAATCGTAAGTCAATTCAAAGTAACGAAGCCTGCTTAATTCGACGATTTTTTGATAAATTAACTCTCCGATTGTATTGAAAACTTTCAAAGTAACATTATATGGTTGACTAATATTATGTTGAACACGAAAAACAACCAATCTATCACCGGGTTGAGGGAAAACAATTGGGTTGAATAGCAAAATACCAGCGTCAGCATCAAGAATCTTAAAACGAGTTTCGGCATAAGAATAATTATTAAAGATATCCCAGCCTCTAACCTTAATTTTATGTTCCCCGGCGTCTAAGTGATTTAAAAATGTTTTGATGAATCCTTCATGGGGATTAAATGGGGAACTTTCGTATTTATCTGTCAAATTAATAGACTCGGGTTTATCATCAATCCAAGCTTCAATCAGATGCCCAATTCCAACACCGGTTGTATTTATTGCGGTATTGTCAAATAACCTAACAATTAGAAATGGAGGATTGCTAACCACATCACCATCAACAAAAGTTGTATCGTCCAAATAAATACTAATTGATGGTGGTTGACTATCGATTATAAAAAGTGTATCTATTCCAGAAATCGTTAATCTATTTTCCACACCCTTAGCAAACAAATTGTTAGTTGTGTCTTTTGCAAAGAAACGTATTGAGATATTTCCATCAAGAAAACTCACTTCATCGGTAATATAAAACTTACCCGTAAATTTTCCATTAACAACAGGAAATATTCCTTTAGAAATAATGCCACCTTCTTTATATATTGAATGAATAGTGCCATCAATATCCACAACTTTTTTATTAAATCCTACATCATTGATAATTATTTCGACATTACCATTAAAATTGGATAATATTGAGGAGTCAAGATATGAACGTATTGAACCTTCTAAATCTAAGATAGAAAATGCTTTTAAACTATATGTTTTGCCTGAAGGTAAAGAATCGATATAATTTCCGTTGACCTTGTCAATTTTAACAACCAATTCAGGGATATTTAAAACAATCAATGGATCTCCAAAAAGGAGATATTTCATATCATTATCGCCCGAAAGTAATTGTTTCACTGCAAAATGAACCTGGCCAAGAGAAAGATACTTACCTGCACTGTCTCTTTGAAACAAATTTGCAACAAAATGTCTATTTAGATTTGCATTATCGCTAACATAAACAGGACGGGTTGCTGCAAGATATGCAATTGCGCCACCATTAGGATAAAACAATAATTCTTCTACACCACTTTTAATATTCACCATATCGAAGCGACCAAAATCGCAAGTCGCAGCAATTCCAAAAAATAAATTATCCAAATTTGAAAGCAAGGAAATATCTCTATCACGATCGAACAATTCTTCGTGTGCCCAAACTCGTGGATTACCATGACCAAGCCAATTCACCAGGAGGACACCATCGTTGATTGTTCTTATTAGATCGTTAGTAGCAAGGGGTTTTCTCCTACCACTAGGAACATTCTCCGTCGGGTATTCTGGTAAATATAGTTTTTTTACAAACATATCTTTAGGAACAAAACCATTAGCAATAAATTCGGAATCTTTCGTATGTTGATTTCCATCGCGCGCCTGACCAGATTGAGGGCTATCGTCAGCGCAAAAAAGTACAGTACTTCTCCATTTGCTTTTCGTGGAAGAATTTTCATATGTTATTATTTTATCAATATATGTTAAACCAGTTTCATCATCATAAATTGGAACACGAGCAACGACAATATCAATTACATCATCATTTCCAACCACACAACCATAGTAATCATCACTAGTAAAACTAATAGTTGAATAAAAGTTAGATGGATTATCAGCAATTTGGAAAGCAGGAATATAATTTGTTTGTTTAGTTGAAATGTTTCTAAAATCGAAATGTCCATCGCCCCAAAGTACAAGAAACTTAGGTTTTTTCGACCAATTATTCACAGCATAAGCTACAAAGTCCCGAATGGCAGTGGGGTCGGTGACACCAAATGAAAACTCATTGTAAATATCCTCAACTGTTACAACCATAACTTTTAAGTTTTTAGACTTCTCTCGATAGGTTTTATACTTAGTTGCACTATTTAACAAATCGCTATGGGTAATAACTATAACATCTGCCTGGAGTGATGGATTCCTTAACCCTGCAAGTGTAACTTTTGCCAAATCTGGTTTGAGAAAATTGGAACTAATATAGAACCTTCTTGGAACAAGTGAATCATTAAAGAACCTAAAAGCAAATGTGTTTTTAACTACTGATCGATTAGTTAATAACGAAGGATTTTTGGGGTCGGTAACATTCAACCCAATAATCTCTCCGTCAGTAAAACCTGTGATTTGAAGTTCGTAACAAGATATGGAATCGAAAATTGAAAAAATGGATATTGAATTATCTATTGCAACCGGACGACGAGGAT
Organism: Ignavibacteria bacterium; assembly: GCA_037440445.1. Taxonomy (GTDB): domain Bacteria; phylum Bacteroidota; class Ignavibacteria; order Kapaibacteriales; family UBA2268; genus Naka2016. The sequence goes on along the minus strand of JBBIUA010000005.1, from coordinate 103,165 downwards.
AATGAATTTCGTAAAAATTAAAAAAGGGTGTTGCGCTACCATTAGATTTTGGATATTGATACTCAATTTTCAAATAACTTCTATTATCCGAAGAAATTGAACTTGCTGGGAAAGTTGCAGTTACTTCACGAGCAATGGCTTCTTCATAAGAGGATAACTTACCAATTTCGATTTTGGCTAAAAGGTTTTGTGCCTCATAAAATGAAAACTTACCATAATATCCAATTTCGTTATCAAGGTAGCTTTGGGCAACATAAAAGCGATAGAAAATTTCACCATCGCGATAAAGGTCTGGTAATAAGTTTACAAATGTACGTGGGAAAATACTTCCACCAAACCATATTCTTCCCGAACCGCTATGAAATGGATTAGTAATTTCTTCTCGGAATTGAATTCTTTCGGTATAGTAATCAGGAATTACCACATTTTCACAATTCAAAGTATCGGGAATTGTCTCTATTCTTAATCCTTTTGTCCCGCCCCAAAAAAGAAAGTAATAATTAACATTTGAATAGGGATTTTGATAACTTCGAAATGTTTTATTTGAATACTCAAAACCACTTGTCCCTAATCCATAAAATAATATATAGTCTAAGCTCCCATCGCTTTTTGTACGAACAATAATTGGAATTTCGGTAAAGTTATTTTTCAAAGCATCATCAACTTTTTCACTTAGTGGCTTACCGTCGCTTCCATATATTTTAAGAGTAGGAATCAAATCAGGTGTGATATTTACTCCTAATGAAGATAAAGAAGCTCCATCAATTTTATAAATTCCTTCCCTTTCAACTTTAATCTTGATAAAAGTAGTGTTCGGGGAAAGCTGAACTAAACCTTCCTTTGTAATTACACTTTTTTGATTTGTACCAATAATCCACCGTTTCGCTTGATTGAAATTTAAAACATTTGAGAAAATTTCATCTTTAAAATTGCTATAAAAATTATCATCTTTCTTAGAAAAGAACCTTATAGTAACATTAATTTCTCTTGGAAAGTTAAATGTCTTTGTTAGCCAATTATATTTTCCAACGACAAACTGTAATAAACCTAAATGTAAATTCCTTCCAATCCCAATATATCGTAAATTAGCCCAACTATTTAAAGCCCAAGCATTATTATCAAACCTTGAAAAACTATCATTTTGGATATTATTTTTTTCAGGTGAAACAAAATTCCCTTCTATTTGTCCTACATTGTTAACTTCTAAATTTTCAATAGAAAAGCCATTGGAATCTGGCAAAGCAATTAAACTTCTAACAATATAAAAAGTACAATTATTTTTGGTATACTTCTCAACAGGGACTTTAAAATTAGGCAAGAGGAAAAAAGATCTATCATTACTATATATCGTATCAAATGAAATTAATGGCGAGACAACTTTAAGCCGAAGAAAATCGTTCCCTTCGACCAAATCAGAAACAAGCGATTGTGAATAGGAATGCGTTGGAAATATATTAATTAAAAGAAAGGGCAAGAGAAAAAATAATACCTTTGCCTTAATTAATTTCATCAATTTAAACACAGAATTATTCCTAAATAAAAAAAGTATAAATATTTCGGTAAGCAAACCCTAATTTTATTGACCATATCAAATTGATTAGACAATTATTACCAATAAATATTGTATCAAGAACGCAATTTACAAATCAAAAGAATAAAACCAAAATTCCCATCGAAATTAGTAAATTTGTAATTTTTAAAACATTGAAAATTATGTCAAATTATCCATTTTTTGCAATAGAAAAAAAGTGGCAGGAATATTGGGAAGAGAAAGAAATATTTAAAGCTTCGGATGATTTTTCGAAGCCTAAGTTCTATGTTTTGGATATGTTCCCATATCCAAGTGGTGCGGGATTGCATATTGGTCATCCGGAGGGATACACCGCTACTGATATTATTGCCCGATATAAAAAAATGAAGGGATACAATGTTCTGCATCCTATGGGTTTCGACGCTTTTGGCTTACCGACGGAGCGTTATTCGATGGTAACAGGAATACATCCAAAAATTGCTACAGAGCGTAACATAAATGTTTTCCGTAATCAATTAAAAATGCTCGGTTTTGCATATGATTGGTCAAGAGAAATTAATACCACCGACCCAAAATACTTCAAGTGGACACAGTGGATGTTTGTTACAATTTACAACTCCTGGTTCGACGAGGAATTGCAAAAGGCAAGGCCAATTGAAGAATTGCCGATACCAGAAAATTTAAAAGATCCCATTGAAATTGAAAATTACAAAGACCAATACCGACTTGCTTATATTGCTATGATACCTGTTAACTGGTGCGAAGAACTTGGAACTGTTTTAGCAAACGAGGAAATAGATGAATGGCGAGAAAAAGGTTATAAAGTGGTCCGAAGACCAATGCGGCAATGGATGTTAAGAATTACTAAATATGCCCAAAGATTACTCGATGACCTTGAATTAGTTGATTGGCCATATTCAACAAAAGAAATGCAAAAAAATTGGATTGGAAGAAGCGAAGGAGCCGAAATAGAGTTCCCAATTGTTGGTTTCGAAGATAAAATTTTGGTTTATACCACAAGGCCTGATACATTGTTTGGTGCAACTTATGTCGTCCTTGCACCTGAACATCCACTAGTGAAGAAAATTACACCAAATTCACACAAATTAATTATTGAAGAATACATCCATCAAACCTCCTTAAAGACTGACCTTGAACGAACTGAACTAAGTAAACAAAAAACAGGAGTTCCGACTGGAGCATATTGTATTAACCCTGCAACAAAACAAAAAATTCCTATCTGGATTGCCGATTATGTTCTTTTGCATTATGGTACTGGTGCAATAATGGCTGTACCAGGACACGATAAACGCGATTTCGAATTTGCAAAAACCTACAACTTATCAATAATTCAGGTTGTAAAACCCGAAGATTCAGAGTGGGATTTAACAAGTAATGCATTCGTTGATGATGGAATAAATATTAATTCAAGTAATGAAGAAATATCGCTCGATGGGCTTAAAACTCCCGAAGCAAAAGCAAAAATTATTAATTGGCTCGAAAGCAAACAAATAGGGAGAAGAAAGATTCAATACAAACTTCGTGATTGGTTATTTTCCCGCCAACGTTATTGGGGCGAGCCTATACCGATTATTTTCTTTGAAGATGGTACTAAAAGAGCATTGGATTTAGATGAACTCCCATTATTGTTGCCAGACATAAAGGAATTTAAACCTACTGGAACCGGAGAATCGCCACTTGCAAAAGTTGAAAGTTGGGTAAATTTTATTGATAAGAAGACCGGAAAAAAAGGACGTTTTGAAACTAACACTATGCCTCAATGGGCTGGCTCTTGTTGGTACTACCTTAGATTCATTGACCCTCATAACGACAATTTTTTCTGCGACCCCAAAAAAGAGCGCTATTGGATGCAGCCAAATGGTGTCGATTTGTATATTGGTGGTGCTGAACACGCTGTTTTGCATCTTTTATATGCCCGATTTTGGCATAAAGTTCTATTTGATTATGGATATGTGTCCACACCAGAACCATTCTATAAACTTTTTCATCAAGGCTTAATCCTTGGCGAAGATGGAAGGAAAATGTCAAAATCATTAGGAAATGTTGTAAACCCTGATGAAGTTGTACAAAAATACGGTGCAGATTCATTAAGGATGTTCGAAATGTTTTTAGGCCCATTACAAGATTCTAAGCCTTGGTCTACCACTGGAATTGAAGGAATAAATCGTTTTTTGAATAGAGTTTGGAGATTATTTGTTGATGAAAATGGCAACCTAAACTCAAACATTTTAGATATGCCATTAAATTCCGAACAAGAATATTTACTACATTACACAATTAAAAAAGTAACGGAAGATATCGAAAATCTTAGATTTAATACTGCAATTGCCCAGATGATGATTTTCGTAAACGAGTTCTTCAAATTTGAGATAAAGCCTAAAAAGGCTCTTGAGCAATTCTTATTATGCTTAGCACCCTTTGCTCCGCATTTAACCGAAGAATTATGGAATAAATTGGGATATAAAGATTCTATCTTTAACCAAAATTTCCCAGAATTTGACGAACAAAAAGCACAAAAAAAAGAAGTTGAAATAGTTGTACAAGTTAACAGTAAAATTCGAGCAAGGATAAATGTTCCTTTCGACGCTTCGGAAAATGAAGTTCTTAAACTTGCAAAAAATGAACCGAATGTTCAAAAATATTTTGAAAATAAAGATTTACGAAAAGTAATATTTGTCCCTAATAAAATTATTAATCTTATTGTTTGAAATCAATCTTTAGCCCCTTTCCTCAAACTTTCATCGTTAGAAAAACAAAAACTTTGTCTTAATTCTTATTTTTGTAGTAGAAATTATGACATATTAATAATAAAAAAACCTACAAACTATAAGTATTTTAGAATTTATTTTAAAATTTATTTAATATTTTTTTGTTAAAAAAATATTAATTATTTTTAGAATTTTAATTTTGACCAAGTTTATGTTTGTTATAAAAGGAATTGTCGTATGAAACTTCAAAATTACTTTGTTTTGATTTGCGCCTTGTTCCTACTAAGCCTTTCCTACCTTGATTCAAAAACACAAAAAGATAGCTTTGATGCAGACTCCTCCAACCAATTATTCCTATGGGGTTTAGTAATCGAAGAGGCAAACTCACCAAATACTCCAAATTCACCTAATCAAGATCAACCTGAAATTTTCGACAAGACAAAAATACGAATCATCAATTTAGGCCCAGTAGTAAACACAAAATATCTTGATTATGCTCCAACGGTAAGTGCTGATGGGAAAACTCTATATTTTGTTTCAAACAGGCCTGGTAGCAGAATAAACCCAAAAATTGATAAACCGAGCCACGACTTTTGGGCTTCTAAAAAGAATGAAAGATTGGATACTATTTTCTACAAACCTTTTAATATCGACACTACAACTATATGGGGCTATCAAGGGGTCAACACCCCAGAAAACGAGGGAGTAGCATCAATAGCCGCCGATGGTCAAACCCTCTTTTTCACTGCTTGTAGTCGTCCCGATGGTTTAGGCGATTGTGACATTTATAAAACCACTATCGAAGGTGATAGATGGAGCCGACCTTATAATTTGGGACCAAATGTAAATTCAAAATATTTCGATGCTCAACCTTCAATTGCCCCGGACCAAAGCCGACTATATTTTGTATCGACTCGCCCCGGACCTAATTCGGATGGTAACAATGAAAAATGGGACAATATGGATATTTGGTATTCTGACTTCGACCCCGAAACAGAAGAATGGTTACCTGCAAAAAACCTTACTGAAATAAATACTCCTTTACAAGATGCCGGTCCATTCATTGCAGCGGACAATCAAACATTATTCTTTTCATCTAAAGGCCATAAACCAAACTATGGTGGACTTGACTTTTATGTAACCCGCTATGACCCTGTTACCAAAACATGGTCAAAACCAGAAAACCTTGGTGAACCATTAAATACTCCACAAGATGACCAATTTATTACATTACCTGCTTCAGGTGATGTTATTTACTTTTCGTCAAGACGAAAAGATATTCCAAATTTCCAAGGTGACTTCGATATTTTTATGGCTTTCGTTCCTAGTTACTTCCGAGCAGTTGTTGTTAAAACTTCCGTAAATGATGAATGCAGTGGTGAAAATATTCCTGCTGTTGTAAGAATTAAAAGTCCAATTATTAACCGTGTTGTTGTTGATACTCTGAAACCACCACGAACTGAAATTGATTTTGTCGTTTCAAATACCGATTATGGTGATCCCCGCGATTCCATTATGTTCGTAAATCTTGAAATAACTGCTGAAAATCCTCGTTACGGTAAGACAACAAAAATAGTTCGAGTTGATAAACCTAAACCAACTACAGACCCAGAAGAAGCCAAAAAGTATGCCGATGTAATTAACGTTGTAATTCCTCTTGGACAACGACCAGTGATTGGTGCAGAAATCGATGAAGCAAAATATGTTGCTGAAAATAAACGAATAAAGCCAGAAATAGCTAACTTCCGTGGCTTAGTAATGGAACAATTTCAAACTTGGGACTTATATCCTCTGCTTAACTATGTCTTCTTTGATGTAGGTTCATCTGAGATTCCAAACAGATACATTTTATTCAAATCCCCCGATGATAAATTTAAAAAGTCATTCACTGACACCACTATTCGGGGAGGTACTTTAGAAAAGTATTATCATATCCTAAATATCTATGGATATAGGTTGAATAAATATCCAGACGCTAAAATTGAAATTGTTGGTTGCAACGATGGGAAAACTCCGGAAGAAAAGCGACCAAATTTATCCAAAGAACGTGCGGAAGCTGTTTTTAAGTATCTACATGATATATGGGGGATTGATGAAAAAAGAATGAAAATTACAGTTCGAAATCAACCTTCTGTTGTTTCGAACTTAAATGATTCATTAGGAATAGTTGAAAATCGACGTGTCGAAATCATTTGTAACGATTGGAACATTATGAAACCTGTATTCGACAAAGACCCCAAAACTTTCCCACAACCAGAAACAATGAAGTTCACTTTGAAAAATGGTATTGAAGATGCTCTTGTTAAAGCTCGAAGAATCGAAGTTAAGCGTGGTGGAAAAGAATGGAACACACTTACAAACATTGGTTTGACTGAGAACACATTCATCTGGAATTGGAAAAACACAGATGATGAATATCCAAAAGACGAAATTCCCTTTACTGCTCAATTAATAATTACTACAATTAATGATAAAGAATGTTCAAGCGATCCAGTTATGATACCTGTAATGCAAGTCACAACTGAACAAAAGAAAGTAGACATTCAGAAAGGTGCAAAAGACAGCACAATCGAACGATACAGCCTCATCCTCTTCCCATTCGACCGTTCCGATGCTGGTCCGATAAATGAAAGGATAATGCGTGAATATGTTTACAATAGAGTACTTCCCACTTCTTTTGTTGAAGTTGTTGGGCATACAGATGTGGTAGGCTTATACGAACATAATCAAGGTCTTTCAGAGCGTAGAGCTACAACCGTTTACAACGGAATAATGCAGCAAACAAAGGGAAAAGTTGGATTTATTAGTAAACGTGGGGTTGGCGAAGATGAACCACTCTATGATAACTCTTTACCTGAAGGTAGATTCTACAATAGGACAGTACAAGTAATAATAAAAACACCTGTTGAATCTTGGGAGCAATTACAAAGCAAGTAATTTATTTTACGAAAGTACCCTTTTAGGGTTCATTATAATAAACTCCCTCCAATTTCGGGGGGAGTTTCTTTTTATGCCAATTTTCTCTTTCCGGTAAATATGACAAAGAGCAACAGCAAGTGCATCGGAAACATCTAAAACTTCATCTTTAAGTTTTGTAGCACAAATATTTTCGATCATAAATTTAACACTTTGTTTGCTTGCATTACCTCTTCCTGTTACCGAAAGCTTGATTTCTCGCGGAGTATACTCGAAAACAGGAATCCCTCTATTAATAGCGGCAATTTCCACAACGGTTTTTGCTTGAGTCAATTTCATCAACGATTGTGGATTCTTTGAATAGAATTGAGATTCTACAGCCGTTTCACCTATTCGATATTCGACAAGTAACGAATCTATTTCGTCATAAATAGATTTAAGTTTATTGAGAAAAAAAAATGAATCCGAAACCTTTGGTTTAATTAATCCATAATGGATTATTTTAATAGAATCATTACAATGCTCAATGATTCCATAACCGCATTTGACAGAACCAGGGTCGATTCCAAGAATTAACATCAGTTTTGCTCTTTTTCCAGTTGCGAAATAATTTCATCCGTAAATTCATAATTTCCATACACATTTTGGACATCATCGAGTTCTTCGAGTGTATCGAAAAATTTTAGGACTTTCCTTGCAGCTTCAATATTATCTATTTTTACAGTATTCTTTGGAATATATTCGAATTTTGATTCCAAAATTTTAAACTTTTTTTCTTCAAAGTATTTTTGACAATAAACCATATCCTCGAAGGCACAGATGATTCGGGTTCTTTCTTCATCATATTCCATATCTTCACACCCTGCTTCCAAAATATGCTCAAGCAATTGGTCTTCGGTTAAACCTTGCGGATCAACGTAAATTACACCTTTACGTTCAAAATTCCACATAACTGAACCAGGTTCCCCAATACTCCCACCAAGTTTATTCATTTCAGAGCGAATAAGAGGAAAAGTCCTATTTCTATTATCAGTAATTGCTTCAAGAATAACAGCAACTCCAAGAGGTGCATAACCTTCATAAATTACTTCTTCGTAGTTTTCACCCTGAATTTCGCCAGTTCCCCTCTGAATAGCCCTTTTAATGTTTTCCATTGGCATATTCTCGGCTTTTGCATTTTGAATTGCAAGTCTTAATCGAGGATTTGCTTCAGGGTCACCGCCACCTTCGCGTGCGGCAATTGTAATTTCTTTTGCCAAACGAGTAAACAATTTTCCTCGCTTTGCATCCTTTGCTGCTTTCTTATGTTTAATGTTAGCCCATTTACTATGTCCCGACATTACTTTCCCTCTTACTCAAGAATAATAATTTGCAAAATTATTAATTTAATTTTATTTAAAGAAGACCAACCTTCATCTTGCACATTAACTATTTGTTGTTATGTTGTTTTTTATTAATTTTGCATTTGATTACGGCGCGTAGCGCAGCCTGGTTAGCGCACTACTTTGGGGTAGTAGGGGTCGCCAGTTCGAATCTGGCCGCGCCGACAAACAAATAGGGGCTTCAAATGAAGCCCCTAATTCGTTTTACAAGTGAATTATTAGCGAATAATCACCAACTTCTTGCTAAGTTCAATATTGCTATATCGCAACTTATAGAAATAAACTCCATTGCTTATTTGCATTTCATCAAAGTTTATTGAAACAGAACTTGTTCCTTTCGAAACAAACCCGTTGATAAGTGTTGCAATTGACCGCCCAAATGAATCTGTTAGTACAAGTTCAACTTTTCCATCGGTTGGAATGGCAAATGAAATAGTAGCAGAATTAGTTGCTGGGTTAGGCGCACTTTCAAACAAAACAACACCTCCAACTGATTCAGATACTCCGGCTATTTGTTTAAAAGTAACAGTAACAACACAGTTGTTCGATTGAACTTCACCACAATCATTTGAAACATTACAGTAATATGTTCCTGCATCTTCAGAAGTTACATTTTCTATCGTAAGGGTAGGTTGATCGGCACCATCTATAGGCTGTCCATCTTTATACCATTGATATCTTATAGGTTGAGTTCCATCAGCATCGATAGTAATTGTTAAAGTTTCTCCAGAATTAAGATTAACATTGCTCGGTGGTTGTTGGGTAATTGAAGGTTTGACCTTGACTACCAAACTTGCCGGAGATGAAGTTTTAGAATACCCGGTTGGAAGGTTTGTAAGTACAACATCATAAAAACCAATGTCATTTATTGAAACATTTGAAATACTAACCCTGGAAGTCTGGGAACCGGCAATTCTACCATTGTCACTTAATTCAACACCATCTTTTCGCCATTGATACTTCAACTCTGTTCCACCTGTAAAAGTTGCTTCAACTGTAAATTCGACATTTGTTCCCTCACAAGCTTCTACATCTTGCGGTTGTTGAGTAATAGTGATTTCCGGAGATGTTATTGAAAAGCCAGTGGCTGTATCAGAACCGCAAAGATCAGTTACTACAACCCAATAATCTGAACCAAGGTCAGAAGCCTTTAAATCACGAATTGTAAGATAATTCGAACGAGAGCCAGAAATTCTATCATTGTCAACTAACTTTTGATTTCCACGATACCACTGTATATAAACTTCACCAGTTGGAGGAATACCTTCTACATTAGCATCGAATTCAAAAGTTGCAACATCACCTATTTTAACAACTTGAGACTTAATGGAGCGAGTAATTTTTGTCTTAGAACGGGCATAAACAAGTACCTCATTTGTATAAACATCTACAATACCCCGGCAGTCTTGAATTGTTAATTTACAACGATAAACACCAGAATTCTCAAATTGGATATTCGGTAAAATTAAAACAGCGGAATTTGCTGTCGGATTATCATAAATATCAACTCCATCTTTTTGCCATTGATATTTAAGAACAATTCCCTCGGTTACAACATAGAGGATAACATCTTCGCCTGAACAAGAAGATTGAGGCTTGGGGTGCTCAACAATCTGGAATAAGGGCCAAACAGTAATATCGATTGAATTTGATGCTACAGGTTCTCCAGTAGGATAACATGCTTGCGAACCATAAACAAGAACCCTATAAGTTCCGCTCATTGAAGGGTCAGCAAGTCTAAATTGCAATGTTCTTTCATTTGCCGTAGGGAATTTATTTAAGTCTAGGTCAGTCCAAGTGCCACCAATAAGCTTCTGCCACCTATATCCAGTAATCGTCCCTGTTGCTGAAGTAGTTAACGAAAAATCATCAGTTTCGCAAATGTTTGCGGGATCTTTATCACAAGATACAAAATTATTTTTGACTGTTTCAGTTACATCAATATAGGCTGGATTCGATGCAACTTTAGATGGTCCACAATTTCCGGGACCGATGACAACAACACGATAGTAGCCCGTTGCACTATTTGGGTCTTGAATACTCTGAATTAATTCTGGTCCGTTAGCTCCAGGAATATCAATCCAAAGGTTTGGATTTGATGGGTCGCTTTTTTGCCATTGCCAGCCAATTATTGTTCCTGTTGAGTTACTACTTAAACTAATAGTAGGATTTAAATCAGCACAAATTGATGAATTTTGAGGATGGCTGATGATTTGAATTGGGGATTCCACAGTTAATAATTTATCTTGTGCAATTGTTGACTCTCCAAACAAAGAAATTTTACAACCATAATAGGCAGAGTCGCTCTGTACAAGGGATGTAAATACAAGAGTTTGATTATTGGCACCGTTGATATCTTGAGAATTCTTGGTCCATTGGTAATCAAAGGTAGGATTAGTTACGCTGCGAGGAATTCCATCCATATATCCGGAAATTGCAGCAGAAGTAGATATCGTAACGGAACCGTCTTTGCAATAAACAGCAAGATCTGGGTTAAATGTTATGGGATTTGCAGTCAGAATGGGTCGAACTTCGTCACAACCAATAGTTACATTGCTTGAACGACGAGTTTCATTATCAAAATCTGTATTAATCCCACTTATCGCGGGGGCGAGAAATCGACTGTCCACAATGTTACTTCCTGTTAAATGCAAATCATCATTACCAATAAAATATGGCTGAACATTTATAGAATTTCCATCGCCACCGGATGAGTTTCTCCAATCACTTAATGAGGTTTTATCGGCACCATAATAACCAAGAATACCATAATTCCCCGAAACATAATAGTTATTATAATTAATTGTAGAAAAAGTAAAGCCCGAGGGTACATAAACTGAATACATTTTACTGCCAGAGATATTACTACCCAAGCTATTCACGAAAATATTATTCCGCATATCTGTTCCAGTAACCGATGTAGAAGTAATCAGCAAACAAGCGCTCATACTTGGAGAGGAACCGACATTTGCTTGAGTTCCATACATATTTACAGTGTTATGGTAAATTTTATAATTAGATCCACCTGTAATCCTAATACCAAATGGATTGTAAGTTGTGCTCGAAGAGCTGTAATTCATCGTATGAAGGTCCGAAATCATATTATTAGCAATTAAAATATTAGAGTTTCCTGTTGAAGAAGCAATATTGATTCCATAAGCACCCCAACCTCCACTTGATTCTTGATATATTCCATATATCTTATTACCAACAATTTGTGCGTCTTGACAATAACTACTAAGTTCAATGCCCGCAAGATTAGTTCCATCTGTTCTTTTAATATTGTAAATAGTATTTCCAAACAATTTAGCTCCTTGTGCATAATAGAGATATATGCCTCGGTAACCAATGTAATCAGATGCAACATCTCCACCAAAAATGTTATTAAAGATTTTCAAACTATCAATATTTCCACCTGATGCACCATAAGCATAAATTCCATAGTAACTTCTTCGAATAATATTATTAGAAAGTGAAACATAATCATTATCCGCACCATAAACATAGATACCATAACTTCCAGATTGGGAGGTGGTATTACCTATTCCATAAATATTACAATTTAGAATATTAACGTTGACACAACCGGCATTAGTCCCTAAAGAATAAACAATTACTGCAGAACCAGAAGAAGCAGTCGTTGCATCGTTTCTGATAGTAAGGTATCGGCCACTTCCACCAATGCTTCCATCAATTGTAACCCTATCAGCACCATAAAGAATCACAGTTCCGGTTGAAGGATAAGAACCATAAATAGTTCGTGCTCCACCGCTTGGTTTAATTGTTAAGGTATAACCACTTCCATTGTATTCAGTCCATTGACCTAATGTAGGGGGATTAACATCGGTTTCATAAATATCGGTCATAATTAATAGAGTTACGTTACCTTTCATTCCAAAAGTATTTATTTCGGAAAAAGCTTCAGATAGGGTTTGGTAATATTGACCAGTCCCAACTGTATATGTTCCTATTCTTGGTCCTCGAATTTCTCTTGCCCCAGGAGGATTTGTTACCGAAGGTGTATAACTATTAGAACCAATTGTAAAACCTGTACATTGAGCATCAACATAATTCCCTTCACTAGCAGAAGAAGAAATATCATAAACAAGCCAGAAATAATTAGTCCCGTTTTGCAACTGCTGAGTACCAGAAATAGTAAAGGTACCCGATGGATTGTTTACCGAAGAACCAAATTGTGTCGAAGTAGAAAATGTTCCAGATGTACCAGTGTAATAAACCCTGGCACTTGCAATATCCGACACATTTGTTGTTCCATTAGTATTAAATGTAATACTTGTTAAACTTAATGGGTTAGCCGAACCAGTCATTGTAATTTCAAGTCGAATAATAGGCTGATTTGTAAATCCAACACCGACTCCGCCAATTATTTGTGATACCGTAGATGATGTATAAGTCATAACATTCGGATATTCGTCATAGGTAACTTCGTCAATGTACATATCGTTACCATAACCACTGTATGCTTGGAAAATAATATAATTAGTACTTCCATTAAAAGAAGAAGGGATGCTGTATGAAAATTGGTACCAACCTGCAGTTGAGTAATAACGATGAATTGCTCCCAAACGGGTAGCGCCTGTAAGGCTTGCAGAAGTATTAACCCAAACAATAATACTATCAGGACTTGAGGAATAACCAGGGTCTCTATACATCCAAAAACTAACCTGAACAGAGTTTGAACCACGTTGAGACCAATCAATTAATGGAGTTACAAGAATTGCACTTGAGCCACTGCTGGCACTCCAAGAATTATAACCAGCCATACCTGCTCCCGAATAGGGACTAGTACTTGGATAAAGTCCCGATGTTAATCTTTGCCAGTTATAAGAACCAGAAATAATGGTGGCTGTCCAATTCGTTGGAGGAAAGGTAGTTCCATCGAAAGATTCAGTGCGAGTAATGGAAAGTAAGTCAAGATTCGATAAGATTATTAGAAAAAGGCTAAATAAAACAAAGCGGACAAATAAATTCCTTTTTGACATAAAAACCTCCCTTATTTGGAAAAATATTGATGGGAATACAAAATTAAAAAGATTATTTGAATTTGAAAGATTTAACCATCTCCCATTTCAAATTCTTTTTGATCTTTTCGGTAAATAAAATATTTTCAGCTTTCTCACCCACAACTATTTCAAGATTAAAATTTATATTAAGGGATTGGACCAAACCCCCAGCAGAAAGAATTTGTTCAAAACCCCCTTTACCACCTACGAGTTTGTAAGGTAAAGATAATGTTTTTATCCCATAAAACTTTGTTTTTTTCCATTTGGAATGTGGATTTTTGAAAGAACCGATTATTGAATACTTATTGTTAAAAAAACCAGTACATTTTAATTCTAAGGAATCGATAATATTTATTCCTTCAATTTGTAACTCAATTGGGGAAGACCAAATTGAGTCTTTATAAACTGGATTAAGAGGGAATGTTATTTTAATGACATCGGCTATTTGCTTCAATCTTGAGTCGCTTAGTCCATCGACCCAATTGAAATACCAAATAGAATCAGGATTAGTTGCTTTTAAGGTATCGATGAACTTTCTTTTTTCAAGAAGTCTCTCACCCTCGATTTTTGCAACTTCGCCATATGGGGAATATATTATTGTAAATTCCATACTCATAGGTATACTATAAGTTTGAAAATCTTCGAATTTAAAAACGTTAGGATTAGAATTTTCAATGCTCGAGAATTCATAAACATTTTGCCCTTCTTGAAATCTATAATAAATAGAATCAATGGAAACTTCTACTCGAGAAAAACCTTCTACAGGTGGGTCGGGTTGCACTAAAGTAAAATAATATATCATATTTCGTGAATATTTTACTATTGAACTGTCTTGATAAATTCTTATTACCTCTGTAGTATCGTAAAGAACATAGTTATAATAATTCTGTATTCTAAAAACTGGTTTCAATAAATAAGCCGGTGGAAGGGACGGCTCTTTTGCACCAGGAACCGTTTTTTCTTGTGATAAAATTTGATAAATACTCAAAATAATTGCAAAGAAAGAAACAAAGACCAACTTGCCAAAGTCATTCCATCCCATATTTCACCTGTTTTAATTTTTTGATTTATTTCACTTTTTGTCAAAGCAACGACACTAATTTCTTCACTTTCATCTAAATCTTGTTTAAATTTTTCTAAATTTTTTGCCAAAAAAACAAAGCAAATTTCATCTGTCATTCCATTACAAGGATTAAATCTACCAATTTCATACAATTCATTGGCAACAAAACCTGTCTCTTGTTTCAATTCTTGAAAAGCATTTTTATAAGGATCCAAATTTGGTTTTAGTCCGCCACCGGGAAACTCTAAACTCATTTTTTGATTTAAATATCGAAATTGATTAGTTAAAATAAACCTATCGTCCAAAATAGGAATTATAATAGTCGACCCGGGGCTATGTACATAAAAGTACTTTCCCAGTTTGTTATTAGGAAGTACGTATTCATCGATACAATAATCCCAATACGGATTTTTATCTACAATTTTTTCAGAAAGTTTTTGAAATTTAGAAAACACTATTTGAAATTTTGCTTTTAAAACATAGTAAAGACACACAAAATTGAAAAAAGTTTCAACTATTTAAAACCATTTCACTAAGTGAAAAGAAGAAAAGGACTTCTCGTTCTCCATTTTCTGGTGAATCTGACCCGTGGATTGCATTTTTTTCAATATTTGTCCCATAGAGTTTTCTAATTGTACCTTCATCTGCTTTCGAAGGGTCTGTGCTCCCAATCAGCTTGCGAAAGTCTTCGATTGCATTATCTTTTTCAAGGGCGATGGGAACAACAGGCCCACTTGTCATATATTTAACCAAATCGTTGAAAAAAGGTTTGTCCTTATGAATTTCATAGAAAGCCTTAGCTTGAGCTTCACTCAATCTGATGAATTTCATTCCAAGAATTTTGAATCCCGCATTTTGTATTCTTTGAATAATATCACCTACAACACCTTTTTCAACTGCATCTGGCTTAATAATTGCTAACGTCTTTTGATTCATAACAACATTTCCGAATTATTAAACAACCTTTTTTTGTTTATTAATAAATTTGCTATAAACTTTTAAAACTGTTAACCCAATTTCAGCCGGCGACTCAACCACAGTAACACCTGCTTGTTCAAGTGCATCTATTTTCTCCTTAGCTGTACCTTTGCCACCAGAAATAATAGCACCAGCATGTCCCATTCTACGTCCAGGCGGGGCAGTTCTACCAGCAATAAATGCAACAACTGGTTTGCGAACGTATTTTTCAATATACTCGGCGGCTTCTTCCTCTGCTGTTCCACCAATCTCTCCGATCATCATTATAACTTCTGTTTTCGGGTCCTTGTTGAAGAGTTCAATCACATCAACAAATGTGGTCCCGATAATTGGGTCACCACCTATCCCAATACAAGTGCTTTGCCCAAGTCCGACATCTGAAATTTGTTTAACGGCTTCGTAAGTTAAAGTTCCACTTCTTGAAACTACACCGACTGTACCAGGTTTATGAATAAAACCAGGAATAATTCCCAACTTACATTCCCCTGGGGTTATAATCCCCGGGCAATTCGGTCCAATCATTCTCGATTTTGAACTTTTAAGAGCAGAATAAACTTTAACCATATCTTTTGTTGGTATGCCCTCGGTAATAGTAACAATTAATTTAATCTCGGATTCGATTGCCTCAAGAATAGCATCTGCAGCAAATGCAGGTGGAACAAAAATAACAGTAGCATCGGGCTTTACATTTTCGACAGCTTCTCGAACACTATTGAAAATAGGGACTTCCTTTTGGAAACGATAATGTTCATTACCTTTGTAAAATGTTCCACCTTTCCCCGGAGTTACTCCACCAACGATACGAGTTCCATACTCAATCATCTGAGCTGTATGAAAAGTCCCTTCCGAACCAGTTATACCTTGTACAATCGCTTTTGTTTTTTTGTTTACCAGAATACTCATGATTGGTCTCCAGAAAATTTAAGAGAAATATAAAACTGCAAATTAATACATTTTCTTCAAAAGAAAAGTCGTTTTCCCACTTTTAGAAATAAATTAATTAGGAAAAAATGTTATTGTAATCTTATTGTTTTGGCAACCAAACAACTTCTTTTCTAACAGAATTTTCTTTTGTATTAAATACCCTATGAAAAAAAAACTTTTCCGATTTATAGTAATATTCATCTAAATAATCCAATGATAAATCATTGTCCAAAACAATTGCAGAAAATTTTTTACTTTTCAAAGCATTAATTAATTCATCTTTGAAATTTTCTTTCTCTTTCAAATTGGTTAAAAGTAAATCATTTACTAAAACATAATGTGGGTAGGATTTTTTCCCAATATACCTTTGAATGTAATTGTATCCCATAAGATATACTTCGCCCTCAACTTTAGAAAAACTACTCAACAGATATTCTATATCTTTTCTGTCCTTTTCGGTAGGTATTGGGGTTCTAAAATCGTAGATTAACAAAGCAAACTGCATAAGCAATAATGTGCCAATAAGTAAATCCCCACTTTTATTATTTAAATTTTGTTGAAATTTAAAGGAAATTATTGGGAAAACCATAGAAATAGAAATAACCAAAGGAATTAACACATTTAAATATCCACCATAATGAAGCCTTAATAGATATGAACTAAGGACAGTTCCAAAAAGAAAAAGATAAATATAAATGTTTGTATCCTCAAAAATTTTTCTTCTTTCGCTTAATACAAAAGCAATTATCAATGCTAAAGCTATAGAATAAAAAGGTAAAATATCTACTGTCCAAAAAGTCAAAATTCGACTCCATATCCAATGATGAGTTGCTGGTAATGTGAAATTCCAAAAAATATACCATCCATCACTTTTGATAGTTTCAAAAATTGTGGAAAACAAAATAAGAGTAAAATAAAGAAAAAAATGTTGAAAAAAAAGCCTCCGGTTTCGAATCAACAATCCTAAAAGTAGAAAAATATGTATTGCAAAGAAACTTTGTTTGGTATAAAAAGCACAAAATGCAAAAAGAGCTGATAGTAAATTTTGCTTAGACTTTTCATATGTAATAAAAAAAAAGGATAACAACATAAAAAGATTTGCAAGAGTATCAACACGAGCTAAATCGAACCAAAAACCAGTTGTAGAGTATGACAAACAAATCAATCCAACGGATACTAAGCTCCAGAACCTATCTTTTGTATATCTATGTGTGGCCAAGTAAATTAAAATTAATATCAGAAGAAAACTCAAAACGGAAATTAATCTTGTAGAAAAGAAATTAATTCCAAATATTTTTACAAAAACTACACCAATATAGTAAAACAACGGTGTGTATATATATGGAATAAACTCCAAAGTGGGTTGGGAGTAAATATTTTTACCTTCTAGAATTCTTACGATATGCTCTATTTCCCCTCCTTCCATCCATTCTAACTGATAAGGATAAAATATTCGAAGTGAAAAGATAATAATAATAGAGATAATTGAATAAAAAATTAATAGCAGGTTTATATTATTTAATAACTTAACATTATTATCTTTTTTAAAAATTGGCATTTAATTTGCTCTTATCTTAATTTTAAATTGTTAATTTAGTTATTTAAATAACAAAAAAAAATGAAAAAAACAAAAATACTGAAATTTGGACTTGTAATAATTTTTACTCTGATTTCGACTATTTTTTTAACTGCTAAAGATTGCATTCCAACACCGCCTAACCCAGAACTAGTCGTTAATGGAAACTTTGAACTTGGATTTTATGGTTTTATATCAACTTACGATACCTCCTTTATTAAGTTCCCTAAAAACATTAAAGTTACTACAAATCCTTATTATGAATATTATACTTTCGATAGCTGTTCCGACCCTTTTATTCCAAACGGAAAATTTTTAATTGTCAATGGCAACGATTTATTCGATGGATTGCAAATAGTTTGGGAACAAGAATTTGAAGTTTTACCAAATACATTCTATGAATTCAAATATATGTATACTAACATTGATGCAAAAGTCGATACAAATAAAAATCTACCAATAATTCAAGTTTCATTCAACGAGCAATTCTTCGACACGGTGTATGTTCCAAAGGAAACTTGCAAATGGCTGACGCGTTCTATCATTTGGTATTCCGGTGAAAATAAACATTTAAAAATTACTTTCAAAGACTTACAACTCAAATATTTTGGAAACGACTTTGGACTTGATGAAATTTCTTTTAAATCACTTTGTAACGTTCAAGCCTGTGCGGGTCAAAATCAGGAAATTTGTTTTGGCGACACTGTAATATTAGGAGAAATTAGTAACCAGAGTGCTTTACAAGGATATAAACCTTACAGTTATCGATGGTTTCCCGAAGAAGGTCTTAATTCCGCTTATGTTTCTAATCCTTTAGCTTCGCCATCCAAGACAACTACCTATTATCTTGAAGTTACTGACAGTTTAGGGTGTGTAGCATACGACTCGGTAACCGTTCTTGTCCATTATAAGCCCCTTGCCAAAATTACAAGTGATAAACCTTTTCCCATTTGCCCTTGCGACAGCGTTAAACTTATTGCAACTGAAGGACTTAAGTATTACTGGTCGACCGGTGACACTACATCTTCAATAACTGTCTATGATCCTGGAACTTACATCTTGATTGTGGAAAATTACTTTGGATGCAAAGATACTACAAGTTTAAAAGTCGATTTTTATTCTATATCTACAACTTTGAAACTTGACACTGTTGAAGCAAATATTGGAGAAATAATTACTTTGCCATTGCAAATGATTGGTCAGGAGAACTTTTTTGCTTGTAATTACGACAGTTTCAAAGTTCAAATTAACTATAACCCTTCGGTTTTATTTCCAATCAATCATAAACCAAAGTATAAAAGTAACGGGTTTGAAGAAATTGAAATCTCTGGTGTTTCACTTTCTACATTGCTTGATAGTTTAACATTTTTTGTGACACTTGGTAATTCAGAATTTTCAGAAATAAACTTTAATTCTTTTACTTGGAATTGCAAAGAAATCAATACACAAACTTTGAATGGTAGAGTTAATGTTAAAAATATTTGTAAAGAAGGAGGTAATAGGCTCGTTGAATTAGAAAATAAGTTGTTTTTGTCTGACATATACCCAAATCCATTTAATTCAAAAATTTTAATTCATTTTGGATTAATTGAAAAAGGATTTACAACAATAAAAGTACTCAATTCAATTGGAGAAATTGTTGAAATACCTTTTTCAAGTTTTGCTAACCCAGGAAACTATCTTGTGGAAGTCGATGGAGATAAGTTAACAAACGGAATATACTTTGTAATACTTCAAACTCCTACTCAAACCATTTTAAAGCAATTTATTGTTGTTCGTTAAATTAAATCAACAAGTCTTTTTAAATTATGAATTTCTCTCTTTGTTAAATGCCTCCACTCTCCACGTTTTAGTCCACGCGTAGTTAAATTTCCAAATGATTTCCTGTCCAGTTTTCTTACGATGTAACCAAAATGCTCGAACATTTTTTTTATTTCATGATTTTTACCTTCAGTTAAGGAAACTTGAACTTTTTTGGGGTCTTTGAAATCAATAAATAATTCACATTTACTATATTTTATACCTTCGATTTCAACACCACGAGCAATTTCTTTTGCATGTTCTGGCTTCAAAGGTTTATCTAATCCAACATTGTAAACTCTTGGCACTTGAAATTTTGGATGCATTAACCGATTTGCCAGTTCCCCATCGTTTGTAAGCAAAATAACACCAGTAGTATTCCTATCTAAACGCCCAACTGGATAAACTCTGTTCCTGGTTTGAACCAATTCAACAATTGTTTTCCTCCCTTTTTCATCCTTAACTGTACAAATTACATCCTTGGGTTTGTTAACAATGATATACTCATAGCGTTTCAACAATTTTATTGGCTTACCGTTAACTGTTACTAAATCGTTGTGAGAAACGATTGTACCCAATTTAGTGACCACTCTGCCATTAACCTTAACCACGCCTGATTTGATAAGTTCATCGGCTTTACGACGGGAAGTCAGCCCTGCTTCGGCAATCAACCGATTCAATCTAAATTGAGATTTCGAATAAATATCCAAAACTGGATTTTCCTTCTTTAAAAAATCTTTTCTCATTAATACCATAGAATTTCAAAATCTTAAAAAATTTAAAAAAAACAAATACAAGATAGGCTAATTAGAAATATTTACCTTTCTTCCGTGGCAATGTTTATATTTCTTCCCGCTTCCACAAGGGCAGGGGTCATTTCTCCCTACTTCCTTTTCGGTTTTACGATATGTTTGAACTGGAAGAATTTCTTGATGTGAGTCAGCCTGCTGTTTTGCAAAGGGTGCCACAATAAATTGAGGCAACTCCGAAGAATGAGAAAATTGCAAATTAGCAGGTTCTGGAGTGGCTCTTCGAAGAGTAGGAAGAACCCTCCTTCCTCTACCGACTTTAACTTCGCGTTCAACAATAGGTGGAAAGTATCGAAATACGAACCGAACAATTTCTTTATTTATTGATTGAATTAAATCCACAAATAATTTATACGCCTCTGCCTTGTATTCCAACAATGGATCCTTCTGCCCGTAGCTTCGTAAATGAATTCCTTCACGAAGATCATCCATTTCGCGTAGATGTTCACGCCATTTATTGTCAATTATTTGTAAGGTCGCAATTCGTTCGAGTTGAGCCATAAATTCAGTACCAAGCAATTGTTCTTTGCGGTCGTAAAATTCCTTTGCGGTATCCAGTATTCTCTGTACCACTTCTTCTTTTTTAAGATGTTCAAATTCTTCCTTTGTAAGTTGTAATTCGCAAAGCAAATTTGAACGCACAACATTTTTCAAATCTTCAACTTTCAAATCAGGATGAAACTCATCATACCATTCGTAAGCCAGGTCTTCGATATATTCAAATATTTCTGGGCGGAGGCGCTCCCCGGTCAAAGCATTCCTTCTTCTTGTATAAATTACTTCTCGTTGTTGATTCATTACATTATCGTATTCAAGTAGCCTTTTTCGGATACCAAAATTATTTTCTTCAACTTTCTTCTGAGCACGTTCAACATTTTTGGTTATCATTGGATGTTGAATTGGTTCGCCTTCTGGAATTTTTAATCGTTGCATAATGCTTGCGATTCTTTCCCCACCAAAAAGACGCATTAAATCATCTTCCAATGAAATAAAGAACTGTGAAGTTCCAGGGTCGCCTTGTCGACCAGATCTACCACGCAATTGTCTATCTATTCTTCTCGCTTCGTGTCTTTCGGAACCAATTATCGCCAATCCCCCATTCTTCCTTACCTCGTGGTCAATTTTTATATCTGTTCCACGACCAGCCATATTAGTTGCAATAGTTACAGTGCCCTTTCTACCTGCTTGAGCAATAATTTCTGCCTCACGCTGGTGATGTTTTGCATTCAAAACATTATGTGGAATACCTTTCCTGCGAAGCATTTTACTGAGTAACTCGGAAACCTCTACACTTGTAGTTCCAACTAAAACTGCTCGCCCACGTTTAAGTTCCTCTTCGATGGCTTGAATTATTGCATTATATTTTTCTCGCTTCGTTCTAAAAATCAAATCATCTTTGTCAATTCTAATCACTGGCTTATTTGTAGGAATGACAACAACTTCGAGGCCATAAATTTTTTCAAATTCCAATGCTTCTGTTTCTGCGGTTCCTGTCATTCCGGCGAGCTTCTTATACATTCGAAAATAGTTTTGTATTGTAATTGTAGCCAACGTTTGAGTATCGCGTTCAACCCTAACATGTTCTTTTGCTTCGATTGCCTGATGTAATCCTTCGGAATATCGTCTTCCTTCAAGAATTCTTCCAGTAAACTCATCTACTATCAGAACTTTTCCGTCCTGAACAACATATTCTACATCCTTTTCATAAAGCGAAAAAGCAACCAAAAGTTGATTTATAGCATGTATTTTTTCGCTTCGTTCCGAGTAAAGTACGTATAAATCATCTTTTCTCTTTTGTTTTTCCTCTGGTGTTAGCGAAATGTCTCCTTCGATAATACTCAATTCAGTAGCTACATCTGGAATTACAAACATATTCGGATCTTCTTGGGCATTACAAAGTAATTGTCTTCCTTTCTCAGTTATATCGACATTATGATTTTTTTCGTCAATTGTATAATACAACTCCTCATCTATTTCATGCATCCTACGTCCCTGATCGCGAAGGTAAAGTAATTCAGTATCTTTCATCAACTTTAAATATTCAGGCTCCTGCAAAATTTTAGTTAATCGCTTATGCTTAGGCAAACCTCGATATGCGCGGAGCAACAATACCCCTGCTTTTTCTCTATCTTCATCATTCCCAGATTCTAAAAGTTTTTGGGCTTCACCGACAATCTGATTGACTAATTTTGTTTGTGCTTCCACTAGCCTTCGGACTCGCGGCTCCATCTCTTGAAAAATTGCGTCAGTTGTATGCTCCACAGGTCCAGAAATAATCAATGGTGTCCTTGCTTCATCAATTAAAACAGAATCAACTTCGTCAACAATTGCATACCAATGTCCCCGCTGAACAATATCGCTCGCATCAATAACCATATTATCTCGAAGATAATCGAAACCGAACTCGTTGTTCGTCCCATATGTAATATCACAGGCATATTCTTTCTGCCTTTGCTCAGTACTCATATTCGATTGAATAATCCCCACACTTACGCCGAGAAAATCATAAACAGGTTTCATCCATTCTGCATCTCTTCGGGCAAGATAATCATTAACAGTAATAAGATGACAACCCTTTCCAGCCAAAGAATTCAAATACAAAGGCATTACTGCAACAAGTGTTTTCCCTTCGCCTGTTGCCATTTCAGCAATTTTCCCTTCGTGTAAAACTATAGCCCCCATCAATTGGACATCGAAAGGAACCATATCCCAAACATAATGCTGGCCGGTGTAAGTATATGCATGCCCTCGTTCTTTCAGCCTTTTACAAGCCTGCTTTACTACTGCGTAAGCCTGGGGGAGAATTTCATTTAGAACTTCTTCAACTGTGTCAAAAATTTGCTGGTCTATTTTCTTTATTTCAGCCCTAATATCGGAAACTTCATCAGGGGTTAAAACTTCACTTTTCAGTCTTTCAATAAGTTGCTCCTTTCTTTTTTCAAAATCACTAATTCGACTTTGAATTAACTGCCTAAATTCATCAGTCTTTGATCTGATTTCTTCATCGGTTAGGGCATCAAATTTTTCATAATATTCATTAATTTTTGCAACAATCGGCTTTAGTCTTTGAATATCTTTTTCATGCTTTGTCTTGATGAACTTTTTAAGAAAACCGAACATTTGAAATCCCTTTAAAAATAATATAAAAAGACGACTTACATCTGGATGTATTTCACAATCCAAATTTCAAGGACAGAAAGGTTTTATTTTGGCCAATAAAACAAAATTAAGTTACGGTTTCCTCGAAGCTAACCTGTCGGGAACAAAATCGGGATCAAATTTGACTGTTCCTCGAACAAATACAACTTTATTATTAGCCAAAAGGATTCCCGACACATGAGGCGCCGCCATCGAGGTTCCACTCATTGTTGCATAACTTCCGTTTTTGTATGTGGAATAAATACTAACTCCTGGTGCACAATAATCAATCGGTGGATTTCCAAAATTAGAAAAAGATGCAAAATTATTGTTAATATCGTGAGCCGAAACTGTAAAAATATTCCTTCCATTGGCACGTGCAGGTGAAAAATACTTTGCATCAATTCGAGAATTCCCAGCGGCAAGAACAACTAAAAAACCTTTATTACCTAAAGCAACTACAGCTTGATCCAAAGCAGGAGAAACCTCTCCCCCAAGACTCATATTAACAACATCACCAGGTTTCCCTCGTTTCGAAATATAATCTAATCCCGCAATGATATCGGAATCCCATCCCCAACCACTGCTTGAAAGAACTTTTATAGCCGCAAGTTTATTCCCTGCTGCTACACCAACCACACCAAAATCATTGTCCTTTGCGGCAACAATACCAGCAACGTGAGTTCCGTGCCCATGAAAATCATTTGGTGTTAATGAATCATTACCAGTCCGGACGAAAGTTCGAGACAAGCTTTGAACCACATTTAAGTCGGGATGGTCAAGTTCTATTCCAGTATCAACAATCCAACCAATCCTAAAACTTCTTTCACAATTATAAAAACCACCGATCGCTAAAATTCCCCAAGGAATAGTTTGAGTCGAAGCTAAAGGTTTGTTTTCTTGCTTAACCTCTTCGGTTTCTTCAGGGTCAATACCCTTCATTTTATCAATATCCACAAGAGAAACATCGGGGTCAGATTTGATTTTTATCAATTCTTCATTAGTTAAATATGCAGAAAAACCAATAACCAAAGAAGAGTAAATGTGAGTTACTTTTGTTCTGGCAATTTTGTGACGTTCCAAAAATCTAAGAACATATGTTTCTAAGTTAATTGGGTTGAGGGTCTCATCTGTATTAGGAAAAGTCAAAAAAACAATGTAATGATTATTACGGCTCGAATTGAACATTTCATCATCGATAGGAGAATTATTAACACAAGAAATAAAAGAGAACGTCAAAATTACTCCAAGTATAAAGATAGTTAAACTTTTCATAAATTCCCCTTAATTGTTTTGAAAAACAAGTAAATTGAATGTTTTAATATTCTTTGCATTACTTCTTAGTTATTTTAAAAATATATTTAGTTTGATTAATTTTTCTTTTTTCAGAAAAAGAAACCATCTTTAAAATCATAATAAAATGACAATTTAATAAAATAAATAATCTCAAATATCTTTTTTGCTAAAATTACATTATTCGGTAATTTCGTTTTTTTGAGTTAATCAATGAATGAAAAAGTAATTATTTTAGATTTTGGGTCACAATATACTCAACTAATTGCTCGAAAAATCCGCGAATGTGGTGTTTATTCTGAAATCTACCCTTATAACATTTCAATTCAAGACATTTTAAATCTCAATCCAAAAGGAATAATTTTATCTGGTGGACCCTCAAGCGTTTATGAGACAAATTCTCCACATCCCGATAAAGCAATATTTAATCTCAACATCCCCATACTTGGTATTTGTTATGGTTTGCAACTAATAAGTTATCATCTTGGAGGGAAGGTTGATAAAGCCGCCAAAAGAGAATACGGTCGGGCAAAGTTCAAAATAGAAATAGATGACCCAATATTTGAAAATCTGCCAAAAGAATCTTTTGTCTGGATGAGTCATGGCGACAGAATTGAAAGACTTCCAGAAAATTTTAAAGTTCTTGGTACAACTGAAAATTCTATTTCTGCAATAAAATCGATTAATAGAAATATTTATGGACTCCAATTTCATCCAGAAGTCCATCATACCGAATATGGAAAAAAAATTCTTGAAAACTTCGTTAGAAATGTTTGTGAATGTAAAGAAATTTGGAATACTTCTTCTTTTATTGATAACCAAATAAAATCGATTCGTGAAAAAGTTAGAACCGACGATGTAATATTAGCCCTAAGTGGTGGAGTGGATTCAACAGTTGCTGCCGTCCTACTGCAAAAAGCAATTGGGGACCAACTTCATTGCATTCATATTGATACTGGTTTAATGAGAATGAACGAAAGCAAAACTATAGTTGATTTATTCAAAAAAAGTTTTAAAATACCCTTAATTTTTTTAGATGCTGGAGAGATATTCCTTTCCCGACTAAAAGGAATCATAGACCCAGAAGAAAAACGTAAAATTATTGGTAAAACTTTCATTGAACTTTTTGAGAGTGAAGCAAAAAAAATTCCACAAGCAAAGTGGCTTGCCCAAGGCACTCTTTACCCAGATGTTATAGAATCCACATCCGTTAAAGGACCTTCTGCAACTATTAAATCCCACCACAACGTGGGTGGTTTACCCGAAAAGATGAATCTTAAAGTCTTAGAACCATTCCGGGAGTTATTCAAAGACGAAGTTCGCTTGGTCGGAAAAGAACTTGGTGTGCCTGAATGGTTCATAGAACGACACCCATTTCCAGGCCCAGGATTAGCAATTCGCATTATTGGGGAAGTTACCCCTGAAAGTCTTAACATTTTGAGGCGCGCCGATGATATTTTCATCGAGGAAATTAGAAAAGCAAATCTTTACAACGAAATTTGGCAAGCATTTGCTGTGCTACTTCCTGTAAAGTCAGTTGGAGTTATGGGTGACGAACGCACCTATGAAAATGTATGCGCCCTGCGGGCTGTGGTAAGTCTTGATGGAATGACAGCCGATTGGTTTAAATTCCCTTATGATGTTCTTGATAAAGTTTCCACGAGAATAATCAATGAAGTTAAAGGAATAAATCGGGTTGTTTACGATATTACAAGCAAACCTCCTGGAACTATTGAATGGGAGTAAATGTTTTTTCTATTCTACTTCGAATGCCTTTTTTCTATTCAACTGGACTTGTCGCCTTGGTTTGACTGTTTTATTCTGAATGATTTTCTTTAACACTTTTATTATTTCTGAAAAAGTTTTGTAGTTGTAATGTGGAATTCTTTTATTATTACAATATTTACTCAATATACCTTTTGCAAAAACTATATCGGAGTATTCCACCATACAAAAATCTGAATAACCGTCACCAATATAAACCAAGACTTCGTCGTCTTTCAGCCTTGTTAAGGCAATATTTCGTTTACACGAGCCAACATTTTCGCAATTGCAAGATTCATTTGCATAGGAAAAAACTGGAATAAAAATACCTTCTTTTTTAATTAATTGATTTCCATAAAAAGGAATATTATTGATACCCAATTTTTTCAAAGTTGTCTGAATGTAAAACTCAAAACCATCACTTAGAATCTCGAATGGGATATAATTTTTTCGGCAGAAATCAACAAAATCTAAAAAAAATGGGTCAACTTGCACATTGTTATAAACAAATTCATTGATTTCATCTAATGTCAGCGCTTTTGGAAATGTTTTTAGCACTTTGAACCAAAATTCCTTCAAAGAAAGAGTGCCATTAGAAAGGAAAGAAAGATAAGGCTCCTTGTCACCAAATCTTTTGATGATATCGATACACACATCGGACAAGGTAATTGTCCCATCAAAATCGGAAAATATATGTAAACCCCAGTTTTTCAAAACCAACTAATTCAATTTAGCATTAATTGGACCTCTGATACCTCGGTATGAAACGAGGTCTGCAGACACATATCCAATCAGAATTTTGGTAGCAACTTTAACAGGTATTTTTCTATCATCATCGGTCAACCAAACATAAATTGAACCCTCGCTTTTAAACAACCCTCCTTCTACTACCAAGGGTTCAACAACAACGCAACGAAATTTACCTGCTTCAACCTCGACGATTTGCTTTCCCAAAATTTTAACTCCTAACTTGTAAGTAGAATCTTTAAAGAAGTTATATAAATAGAACACAGTATCTTTTGGCATTTTCCCTAATGGCAAGGTTCTTACATAATAGAATGCAGAAACAATGTCGTGAACATAAGGAGGAACTGGATATTTTTTTCCTTCGGCGTATGCAAAATTGTTTTCTTGGTCGAATACAGCCTTAAAATCACGTTTATAATTTCCTTCGCGAATATGTTGTTCAAATTCCCAGGGAAAAATCCCTTCAACGTCCAAAACAGTGCTGTACCAATCGCGAACCCTATAAATCCACTCAAGAGATTTTAGGGAATTAACTTGAAAACGAATATCATAGCAGAGCCGTCCATTTCTATAAATTGGTTTCGGTAAAATATGAAGATATCCTTCACCAGCAACGATAAAACCATACCGAACTTTGTAATCGAGACGCTCGCCAAAACCAAATGCTTCGTTTGGATGGTAACGAAATTGACTCTTGGAAATTGAGGCTAAATTAGATAGTAAAAAAATTAAAGTAATAAATTTAATTGTAAATATCTTCGAATTTTTTAAAATCATCTGAGCAACGAATCAGTAAAATCAACAATATATTGGGGAACAATTCCAAAAATTATTGTTCCAGCCAAACAAATAACAATAGCAATTGCTGGCAAACCAAACCGAGGCGTTATGGCTTCTTTTTCCTCTTTGAAATACATAAAAAGAATTAATCCAATGTAGTAATACATTGAAATTATGGAAGAAATTACTGCAATTATTGTAAGCCAAAGGAAACCAGCTTTAATTGCTGAAACAAACAACAAATATTTACCAAAGAAGCCAGCAAGTGGTGGAATTCCTGCTAAAGAAAGCATAAAGACTGACATTGTTGCAGCAACAAAAGGATGTTTTTTAGAAAAACCCGAGAAATCTTCAAAAGTAACGAAACCCTTTTCTGTATTTTCAATTGTTGAAAGAATTAAAAAGGCGCCAAGTTGCATCAGTAGATAAGATAATGAATAATAAGCAATAGCGTTCCAACCTTGAGGATTATTGGACACTATACCCATTAATAAGTAGCCAGCATGGGCGACGCTTGAATAAGCAAGCATTCTTTTAACATTCTTTTGTACAAGAGCGATAAAATTACCCACAAGCATCGTGAGAGCTGAAATAATAGCAAGCACAAACTGGAATTGTGATGAAATGGTTTGAGTTAAATTTATACCTGAATAAGGAAAAATAATATACCTAAATACAAGGTAAAAACCGAAAATAGCAGAAGCCTTGCCAGCAGTACTCATAAATCCAGCAATTGTTGTTGGAGAGCCTGTATAAACATCAGGCGCCCATTGATGAAATGGAAATGCAGCAATTTTGAAGGACAAACCAATTAATACCAATGCAGAACCAATTAGAAAGTAAATTTTAATAAAATTACCTTCTTGAACAATCCCTGAAATGTAGGCAAAATCAAGTGATTTGGTTGCACCGTAAATGAAAGCAATACCATAAACCAGGAAACCAGTAGCGAAAGCACCTAATAAAAAATATTTAATGGCCGATTCAACACTTTCGTTTGATTTCCTAAAGAAACCGGCAAGCACATAAAAGCTCAACGACATTGTTTCGATACCTAAAAACAAGGTAAGCAGGTTATTTGAATGAGAAATTATCATCATACCTAAAACAGAAAATAAAATCAAAGAATAAAACTCGTTGAGTTCAATGTACTTAGCCCTTTGATAATCACGAGACGAAAGCATTGTCAAAATTCCTGAAAGAAGAAAAATAAGGTCAAAAAAATAAGAGATGCCATTAAAAGAAATAATACCTTTAGTAATTAGTTGGTCGGAATTGACAGTGGAAACTACTTGCAAATATTGAATGGAAATAAATACAAAAACAAAGGTAACAATCAAAGTCAGTAATGTTCCCCAAAAGTTTAGTTTTTTGTTTTTTAAAATTCCATCTAAAACAATAAAAACAATTGTAGCGACAGATATAATAACCAAAGGCATTAAGGATAAAAATTCATTTATCATCTTTTACCACCGTAATTGTTTTCATTATTAAAAAAAGGTTATGTTTTGCTGTACTGTTAAAGTTAATACTTTGAACTTTGTTCACAACCGATTTGACAGAACTTTCAGAATAATTTAGGAAAAATTTCGGATAAATTCCAATCCAAAGAATAAATATCACAATAGGAACAAGGTATGCCCATTCCCTTTTATTAATATCTCGGAGATTGTGATTGTGCGGATTGACAATTGGACCGAAAACAACTTTTTGGAACATAGTTAACAGGTAAACAGCGGCAAAAATGACACCAGTTGCGCCGAAAACAGCGAACCAATAAGTATTTAAAATTGAAGATTTAAATGCACCCAACAAGCACAGGAATTCTCCAACAAACCCATTTAACCCTGGCAAACCAACGGATGCAAGCATTGCAATTCCAAAAAATACAGTAAAAGCAGGCATTACTCTCGCTATCCCACCGTACTCCGCAATTTCACGTGTGTGGCGTCTTTCGTAAAGGATGCCTACAGCAAGGAACAACATACCAGTTGAAAGACCATGATTTACCATTTGAATTAATGCACCTTGCATACCCTCGACTGTAATCGAGAAAATTCCTAAAACCACAAACCCAAGGTGGCTAACGGAAGAGAAAGCAACAAGCCTTTTCACATCGGTTTGAACTGCAGATACAAGAGCACCATAAATAATCCCAATTACAGCAAGGATAGAAATATATGGAGCATAGAAAGAAGAGGAGTGCGGAAATAATTCAATATTAAACCGAATTAAACCATAAGTTCCCAATTTTAATAAAATTCCAGCCAAAATAACTGAGCCAGGTGTCGGTGCTTCAGTGTGGGCATCGGGTAACCAGGTATGTAGTGGAAACAAAGGAACTTTAATACAAAAAGATAATGCAAAAGCAAGAAAAAGCCATTTTTCCACATCAAAAGGTAAAAAATTCTCACTAAGAACTTCTCGAATTTTTATGAAGTTTGAAGTAAAACCCCCGGGTAAATGCAAAATGTTATTACCTACATAGATTCCAAGCCAAACGATAGCAACAAGCATAAATAATGAACCTACAACGGTATAAATAAAAAACTTAACTGCGGAGTAAATTCTATTTTTTCCACCCCAAAGACCTATGATAAAATACATTGGGATAAGCACAAACTCCCAAAAAATATAAAAAAGGAACAGATCTAACGAAACGAAGACACCAGTCATCGCAAATTGGAGAAGTAAAAGCAAAACATAATATTCTTTATCCCTCTTTTCGATGGCAGAAAAAGAAGATAGAATCGTAATTGGCGTAATAAAAGTTGTAAGCATAACTAGAAGAATGCTAATTCCATCTACACCAATTCTAAAGCCAGCATCTAATTTGTCAATCCATACGGATTCAGTAAAAAACTGAAACTCAGAAATTTTGAAATCAAATTTTGCAAATAAGACTATCGAAACAATGAAAGTCAAAAGCGAAATAACAAGCGAAAATTTTTTGAAAATATCAACTTTCTCTCTGTTTACAAATAATAATACTATTGCTCCAAAAAGTGGTAGAAATAGTGTTAAGAGTATTACCATAACAAAATCTCTTAGTTCAACAAATTAAATCGTTAAAAGAATCCAAATAAAAATAGCAATAATTCCACCAAACATAATTAAGGCATAGTTTTGAACGAATCCGGTCTGAATTTTCCTTATAACTTCACTAATCCTTATGGTAACATTAGCAGAACCGTTAACGATACCATCAATTATCTTGACATCGAAGAATTTCCATAAAATTTTATTTGAAATAAAAAGCAAAGGATCGACAATTGCATAGAAGTAAAACTCGTCTAAGTAATATTTATTAAAAAGAGTTCGATATAAGCTACGGAAGGACGAAGCAATTTTTCTGGGTATACTCCATTCAGGGTCACTATAAAATTTATTTGCAAGCAAAATACCGGCAAGTGCAATCAAAATGGATAGAACCATTAATAAATACTCTTCAATATGGACTTGATGAGAAGTAAATATAGCAAATGAGGAATGTAGAGTCAGAATCTTCTGTGAATCGGCAAAGACAGGATCAAGCCAATGTTCAATCAAGTTAGAATGGGGCCCGAGCCAAGCACCAAGTGCGTAAGGAATACCAAGGAAACCACCAATTGCAGAAAAAAAAGCAAGAATCTGCAAAGGTATTGTCATTATTCTGGGGGATTCGTGTGGATGAATATGGTGCTTATCGAAACGTTCATTTCCCAAGAAGACTAAATTTAGCAAGCGGAACATATAAAAAGCAGTAAAAAAGGCAGAAATAGCCAGGATTAGCCAAAGCAGAATATTACCACTTTCGAAAACCTTCCAAAGGATTTCATCCTTGGAAAAGAAACCACTAAAGAATGGAATTCCAGCAATTGCAAGGGTTGCAACAAAAAAAGTAAAATAGGTTTTTGGCATATATCTTCGTAGTCCGCCCATTTTTTTAATATTTTGTTCTGCGTGCATTCCATGAATAACTGAACCTGCGCCAAGAAACAATAGACCCTTGAAAAAGGCATGTGTCATCACATGAAAAACACCAGCAACAAATGCACCAACACCTAAGGCAGAAAACATAAATCCCAATTGGCTAACGGTTGAGTAAGCAAGCACTTTCTTTATGTCATTTTGTGTGATACCAATAGTTGCAGCAAAAAAAGCTGTTAAAGTGCCAATCACAGCCACGACATTAAGTGTTGTAGGAGCAAGAGCAAACATTGTTGCATTCCTTGCAATTAAAAATATACCCGAAGTTACCATTGTAGCTGCGTGAATCAATGCGCTCACAGGAGTTGGACCCGCCATTGCGTCGGGCAACCAAACCGCAAGAGGAATTTGAGCAGATTTTCCAGTGCAACCAAGAAATAAAAGCAACGTAATTGCCAAAACCAAACTACTGTTGTAAAGGGTAGAATAAGTATTCGAAAAAATCTGATTGAGTTCGAAGTAATTTAAAGTTTGAAAATTTGCGTATAAAAGAAACATTGCAATTAGAAATCCAAAATCACCAATCCTATTCACAATAAAAGCCTTGTTCGCTGCATCGCCGGTCCATTGAATCCTAACACCATCAAATTTTCTATCATACCAAAAACCAATCAAAAGATAGGAACATAAACCAACACCTTCCCATCCTAAAAATGTTAAAAGGAAACTACTTGCAAGAACTAAGTTTAACATCATAAATATAAATAGATTCATATAAGCGAAAAACCGGTAAAAGCTTCGGTCATTGTGCATATAACCAATAGAGTATAGATGAATTAAAAAGCCCACACCTGTAACGATTAAAGAAAACAAAATGGAAAGTTGGTCCACTTGATATGCGATGTCGGTATGTAAATCACCCGTTGAAATCCAAGGAAATAAAGAAACAATAACAGGTTCTTCGGTTGGATTTAATAACATTTCGAGAAAAATTAGGGAAGAAAGAAAAAAGGAAAGAAAGACACTAAAGTTTCCAATTAAACCAGTGATACTTTCTTTTTTAAGATATTTACCAAAAAGCCCAAGAATCGCAAAACCTAACAGGGGAAACACTGGTATTAAGAAAACTAATTGCTTCATTTTAACCCATTCTAAAATTTTTCAAATATATATAAATTGTAAAATTAAACATAGTTGATTTTACTACAAAACAAATTTGTTTTTAAATTTTGAAATTTTTTTCTTAATTTTGCTTTCTTTAATAATTCATTTTGTAAAAATGGCAAAACAACAAACATTTGCAGACAAAGTAAAGAAAAAGACAAGAACCGAAGTCGGTTACAATGTAAAAGTTATTAAGGGCTACAGAACTGAACAAGGGAACCTTCGCTTCTTTTATAAGTTTGTTCGCGTAAATGATTTAAACGAATTAGCTAATATTGACATTAGTAAATAATTAGGATTAAATATGAAAAAAGGAATTCATCCATATTATCATGTAGTAGAAGTTGTAATGACAGACGGAACAACTTTTAAAACACGTTCTTGCTATAAAGCGGACCGCATGGTTTTAGAAATTGATTCTAAATCGCATCCTTTCTTCACTGGAAAACAAGTATTAGTTGATACAGCTGGGCGAGTCGACAGATTCCAAAAAAGATTAGAAAAATCTAAGAAATTACAAGAACAAAGGAGGAAGCAATGAACGCAATTCATCCAGTTCTCAGTTCTACAGCACAAAAGAATAAAAAAACTACAAAAAAGAAAATAAATCCTTATAAGAATGTTGAAGTTTTTGATTATTTAGATTACAAATTTTTAGAAAAATTTATTAATGACCAAGGGAAAATTCTACCCCGACGTCTTACTGGAGTTACTCCTAAACAACAAAGAAGAATTGCAAAAGCTGTAAAATATGCTCGACATCTTGCGTTACTGCCTTTTGTGTCGCAGGATATCGGATAAATTTTTTCCTTCCTTCTACATTTCTATGCACCTCCGAGGGCTGTAAATTACAGCCCTTGTGTTATTTTATTTTCCTTTTTACTACTTGTAGATGTGGTGGTTCTTTCCTTTTGTCTAACAAATGCATTACTGCTAAAAATGGATGTCGATAAAGCATTTTAGGGCCCGAAAACCTCATCACTTTTTTCACTTTTTCCCTCATATCACGTCGATAGCAATGAACGGGACATTTGTTACAAGCTGGTTTGTCATTTGAAAATGGACAATATTCCAGCCTTTTGTGAGCATATACTAGCAATTCACTACATTCGCTGCACAAATAACCATTGGTTGAATGGTTCATTTTGCAATAAATTTCAATCATTTTTTGAATTGTTATTTTCTCTCTGTGTATTCTCGAAATAAATATTTGAAACATAGGCTTCGCAAAAAGGGAAAATTCAAAATTAGGAAATTTTTGTCTGATTAGTTAAATTTTAATGTTTACTCTTTTTTTGAGTTCAGCAACTGGGGAGTTATTTATAAAGGATTCTCCTTGAATTTGTTTTGGACTGGGTTGATAAGAGTTATGTTCCTGGTATACTTTGAGAAAATTATTTGGAGTCTTAACCTTAGTTTTTTCTTCAAGTAGCTTTGCCCGCATTTGGGCTTCGATATTTGAAGCTTGCTGAGCAACACTTCGGTCCTGAGGCGAAGGGTCGGCTGGAGCTAAAGCAGCACGACGAACTTGTTGCATCTTTTGAATAGCTCCATCAGGGTCATCTGGATTTATACTCATATCAATTTTAACTTCCCCTCCTACTGCATATTGTTTGCCATCTGGTCCAATTTCATATTGGTAATTAGCACCTCCTCGAACCAACCCACCTCCAGCAGCGATATGAGCCATTTCATGGGCTCGAACTTTAGCATCAACCCGTTTTAATTCCTCTACTCTTTTTTGCTCTTCGGGCGAAAGTTTTTTGCCAAAAGTAAATTTATCTCTCTCTTCTTTATTCTTTTGAGATTGGTTTAAATCTTTTGGGGTTTTATCTATTTTAAAATCAATAGGTGTAATTTCGTTTTTTGAAGCTGGGAAATATGAACTCTCTTTAGCTTCATTAAAAGCTAAAGTACTTTGTGTTGAGTTTATTACAACTCCTCTTATTTCCACATTTATCTGAAATTTCTTTTCTCAATTATTATATCGACAATTTGATAAAAAACTTTAATTAAATATTAGGCGATTCTTCATATGCAGTAGCAGCAGCTTCCATAATTGCTTCGCTTAAAGTTGGGTGGGGATGAATTGTTTTAATAATACTATGTGCAGTGGCTTCCAGAGAACGAGCAATTGCAACTTCTCCGATGAGTTCAGTTACATCAGGTCCAATCATATGGGCGCCAAGTATTTCCCCATATTTTTCATCGATTACCAATTTGACAAAACCTCGTGCTTCACCAATGCCGTGAGCTTTTCCATTAGCGGTATATGGGAATTTGCCAATTTTCACTTTATACCCTAATTCTAAAGCTTGTTTCTCCGTCAAACCAACACTTGCAACCTGTGGTTGACAATATGTACAACCCGGAATATTTTGATAATTAATAGGCTTGGGATTTAATCCTGCTATTTTTTCAACGGCAAGAATCCCTTCGGCGGAAGCTTTATGCGCTAACCAAGGAGGTCCAGCAACATCACCAATAGCAAACACACTATCAACCGAGGTTCTAAGATATTCGTCAACTCTAATAAAACCCTTTTGTAGTTCAACACCAATTGATTCCAACCCCAGATTTTCGATATTTGCTTGAATACCTATCGCATTTAATGCAAAATCTGCTGTTAAAGATTCTTTTTTCCCATCTCCCTTTTCAACTATCACTTCAACTTTGGAACCATTTCTTTTAGCAGAAATAACCTTGGTCTTTGTCGAAATTTTTATTCCAGATTTTTTATAATGACGCTCAAGTTCTTTAGAAATTTCTTCATCTTCTATGGGCAAAATTCTATCCATCATTTCAATTAAAGTAACTTTAGAACCAAAAGAATTGAAAAAGTAAGCAAATTCTACCCCTATAGCACCAGCACCCATAATTATTATTTCTTGAGGAACTTCTTTTAAAATCATAGCTTCACGGCTAGTCAAAATTCTTTCTTTATCGACATCTATACCTTGAAACATTCTTGGTCGAGCACCTGTTGCAATGATTGTAAACTTTGTATTTATTATGTCTGTAACAGAACCACTTTCATCAATAACTTCAATTTGTTTTGGATTTTTAAACCTACCCCATCCTTTAATTAAACCAACTTTATACTTTTTGAAAAGAAAAGATACTCCATTTGACATTCTATTTGCTACGTTTCTACTTCGTTCAATTACAGAATTGAAATCTACTTTATACTCCTTAATTTCAAAACCAAAATTTTTTGCTTCACGCAAAAAATTCATATATTCAGCATTTTTTAAAAGTGCTTTAGTTGGAATACATCCCCAGTTTAAACAAATTCCACCAAGTTCACTTTTCTCAATGCAAATTGTTTTAAAACCTAATTGAGAGGCACGTACTGCAGCAACATACCCACCTGGACCAGAGCCAATTACTACAATATCAGCATTATGTTGTTCCATATCCTCTCCTTAATGTTAAAAAAACTACAAGACGGAATCTATCGAAAACAATTTTAGTTTCCTTATTCTTTCAACGCTCCTTGAATTAACCCTTTAATAACATATTTTTGGAAAAACAAAAATAATAGAATCACTGGAAGTGCAGAAAAACTTGCTCCAGCCATTAAGTGACCCCAATCGATTGATTGTTTCCCAAGATAAAATGCCAATCCAACAGGTAAAGTCCTCATCTCTTCTTCATTTGTCAAAATAAAGGGGAAAAGAAAAGAATTCCAATTTGTTAAAAAAGTATAAATTCCAAGAACAATTAAAATTGGTTTACATAGTGGCATGACGATCCTAAAAATTATTTTCCAATCGGAACATCCGTCAACTCGCGCAGCTTCTTCAATCTCTACAGGCACCTGTTGAAGAAATTGCTTTATCATAAAAATACCAAATGGGGTAACCACCCAGGGAACTACTAAAGCAAAATATGTGTTAATCCATCCTAAATTAACAACCAATCTATAAAGGGGAATCATCACTATGTGTTGCGGAATAATAAGAACACCAAGTATAGTTAAAAAAACAAAACTATTGATTTTGAAATTTTTTCTTTCAAGTGCATAAGCAGTCATAAAGCAAAAGATAACATTACCAGAGGTAACAAAAAATGCAACAACTAAAGAATTTAAAAAGTAAACCAAGAAAGAATCAGTAGTTAAAGTATCAGAAAAATTTTTAAAAGTAAACGAAGAAAATAGCAGTTCAATAATTCCTGAGTATTGTTCAGGAAAATCTTTCAAAGACAATAAAAGCATCCAGAACAAAGGAAAAATCATTATTAAAGAAATTAAAGAAAGAACTAGATATAATAAAATGCTTTTTACTTTACTCATTGGTTATTCTGTAATATGTGAATAGAAAAACCCAGAAAGAACTTTGCAAATTTCATCTTCAATCTTTTTATAATGACCTACTCTTTCTCCATTAAACATGAATACGAAAGCCAATCTTTCATTATCCAAAGTCTTAACATATCCAGCCAACCCACTTGCATTGGAATGAGTGCCAGTTTTAGCAAAAACTCTGCCTTCTGCGGAACTTCCCACCATCCTCGTTTTCAAAGTTCCATCGTAACCCGAGACTGAAAGTAATGAGTCGAAATTCCAACTTGGTTTTCGAATCTTTGCATATTCAAGAAGTTGAATTATCGATTCAGGGCTAAATCGATTTCTACGCGATAATCCAGAACCGTCGTACATTTTGCATTCCAAACAAGATATTTTTAAACTATCCAAGAGAGAAAAAATATAACGAGTTGCCTCCTTACTATTGCTAGTCATTTTTCTATCATAAGCACCTATCATTTTGTACACAATTTCGGCAATAAAGTTATCGCTGTTTTTATTCATATCTCGAAGAATTTCCACCAAGGGACGACCTATTACAGCAACCAAATGAGAAAATTCTTTTTTAACTTCTTCAATACCAATATTACCTTTTACGGCAATTCCTGCTGATTCCATTCTTTTTTTCAAAACTCCAGCAACAACTAAAGGTGGATTTTCAATAAAATAAGAATATATCTTAGATGTTCCAGCAGGTAAATTTCCACTTACTACAATTGTATGAAAACCTTCTTTATCAACATTGTAATCTACTTTAATTTCTCTCGATTCACGTTTAATTTGCCTTGGTCGAACATTTCGAAGTTGGGCAATGAATTTTCCACCACCATAATTTTGTAAAGTAGACTTAATAATGTTTTGCCCAATGCTTCTCGAAACCTTTGCATTATTATAAACTTTTATTGCATCCGATTCAGGTATGACTTGAACATTAACGGGTTTTCCGTAGATTGAACCAGCGGTTATAACAACTGTAACGATATTTTTTTCTATAGAAAGCGAAGTGATAGGTTGAGTTTTTTGAACTACATCAAAATCCCCACTATAAACAAATCTATCGGTTTGTGAATCGAAAAAAGAAGGGTCAGCGTAAATATTACCATTAACTTCTTTAATTCCATATCTCTTAATTTCCTCAGCAAGGTAATCAATATCACTTAATGATAATAAGGCATCCCCAGTTCCGTAAATATATATGTTTCCATTTAAAACTCCATCTTGAATTTCACCAGATGAATACACATATGTCTTAACTTTAAAATCTACTCCAAACTTACTTAGAGCCGCGATTGTTGTAAACAATTTTGTTAATGAAGCAGGAATAAAATAAGAATTAATGTTATGTTTAAAATAATATTCGCGACGATCAAGAGAGTAAACTGCTATACCATACTGAGATTTATTTTCCTCCAACTTTTTTAATACATCGAATATTTGACGACGTAAATAGTTAATAGACTTTATAGAATCATCGCTCGAAAAAACAACGCCTTGAGCAAAAGATTGATTAATTTTAAATGATGATACAGAACAGATAACAAACAAGCAAAAAAACATAAGCAAAATTGTCCGCAGCCGTGTCATTCGCAGTCCCCCTTTTAACATTGTTCAAATGAATTAATTTTATGATACAAATAACTAACAATGTTATCGAGTAAATTATTAGAAAGAGCATCAAACCATTGAATCTGCGGAATTTTCTTAAACCAGGTAATTTGTCGCTTTGCATATCTACGAGTATTTTGTTTGATTAAGGAAATTGCGGTGTTTGAATCAATTTTATTATGAATGAAATCTATTGTTTCTTTGTAACCTACAGTGTTCAAAGAATTCAAATCGGGCGAATATCCCATATTTAAAATATTTTTAACTTCTTCTACCAACCCATTCCTCCACATTTTTTCTACTCTTTTTTCAATTAAAGAATATAGCCTATCTCTAACAGTAATTAATCCAATATAAATTGTTTTAAAATCTGGTTTGCGATGGAATGTTCTTCTATAGACAGAAATTGGAAGTCCTTTGATTTCATAAAATTCAAGAGCACGAAGTAATCTAACGTAATTCTTATCAGGATATAGTTTGGCAGTTTCAGGATCGACTTCGAGCAAGCGGGCGTATAAGGCATCACGACTCCAACAAGATAGTTCATTTCGAATTTTCAAAGCTTTGATTTTTTCTTCTTTAGTATACCCTTCCTCGAAAAACCCTTCGCAAAGTGCTTTCACATACAATCCCGAACCTCCAACAATCAGTGGAACACTTCCATTTTTAAAAATTAGATTAATTGTTTCATTTGCATCTTTTCCAAACTGACCAGCACTATAGTATTCATCTGGATAACAAATATCAATAAAATGGTGAGGAACTTTAGAACGATCTTGACAAGAGGGTTTAGCGGTTCCAATATCCAAGAATTTATATATTTGCCTTGAGTCGGCAGAAATTATCTCACAAGGTAAAATTTCTGAAAGCGAGAGCGAAAAACTTGTTTTTCCAATTGCTGTTGGACCAACTAATGCAATTGCAATCCTTCTCTCTAAAAAAAATTCAACGAAATCATTCACCATTCTTCCAACCCTGCTCACCAATTAAAGGCACGAATTTAAAGTAATGTTCCTGTTGCTCCTGAAATTGATTGTCACCAATTTTTGTAATAATATACATTGCTTGATAAGAACGGTCCCCAACAGGGATTACTAACTTACCATTAATAGCAAGTTGTTCAAGTAATGGTTCTGGAACTTTAGGTGCAGCAGCAGTAACAATTATACCATCGTAAGGAGCATTTTCTTTCCAGCCAAGTGAACCATCCCCCCATTTCGAAAAAACTTTTACCCCCAAATCCCTAAAAATTTTATTCGCTTTCAAATAAAGTTCATAAATACGTTCAATAGTGTATACACGCATTCCCATTAGATAAAGCAGGGTTGCTTGATAACCGCTCCCAGTTCCAATTTCCAAAACTTTATTTCCTTCTTTAAGATTTAAACATTGAGTCATAAAAGCAACAGTATAAGGTTGCGAAATTGTTTGATTACAATCAATTGGCAAAGCAATATCTTCGTATGCTTGCGAAACAAAAGCAGGATCGACAAACAATTCACGTGGAATTTTATTCATCGCTGAAAGTATTCTTTCGTCTCGAATTCCACGTTGTCGAAGATGATCTACAAGTTGAAATCTCGCTTCTTTAAATTGATAATTATTTGGAAAGTCAAGTTTCAAATCCATAATTATGACAATTTTTCACTTAAAATTGACTCAATTTTACTTTTAGGAATATTAAAAGATATTTTCCCTTTTTCAGCAATAGAAATACCTCCAGTTTCTTCCGAAACAACAAGCACAAGAGCATCTGTTTGTTCCGACAATCCCAATGCAGCACGATGCCGGGTTCCAAGTAATCGATTTTCAATCTTTGTAGTTGTAGATAAAGGCAAAGTACATTTCGCATATAATATGTTTGAGCCTTCAATTAACACAGCTCCATCGTGTAGTGGTGATTTCGGATTAAAAATAGAAAGTAAAAGTTCTTTCGAAACCCTTGCATTAATTTGAATTCCAGGATCAACATTAATCTCAATATTCTGCGACCGAACAAAAACAATTAATCCACCAATATGATTTTCGGACATCTCATTAATAGCCGCAATAACTTCGTCGATTGTTTGAGTCAGATTTGTGCGAAGAAAAAATCTAAGCACAGGCAAATTAGAAATTTTCAAAAGCACTCGACGAAGTTCAGGTTGAAAAAGAATAATAAACGCTAACAACCATACCCCCATAATCGCTTTCAACAACCAATTAATAGAGCGTAAATTAATCATTTCAGACACAAAAGTCAATAAAATTAAAACTACCAATCCAAAAAGGATTTGAATTGCAACAGTATCCTTCAAAAGGTTATATAGCCAGTAGAAAATGGCAAAAAGTATAAATAAATCCAAGACGTCAAGGAAAGTAATAGAAATAAATCCAATTTTGAAAATTTCAAACATCAGGTTTTTTCGCTATTTTTATGTTTTTGACTTTGTCGACTTTCTGCCTCATCTTGATAGGCTTTTATTATTCGTGCAACCAGTTTGTGACGCACCACATCCTTTTCATCGAAATAAACAAAAGCAATGCCTTCTATATTTTGAAGCAATTTGTTTGCATTTATTAAACCGCAATCTTCTGGATTTTGTAAATCAATTTGTGTGATATCCCCAGTTACAATCACTTTTGAATTATTTCCCATCCTTGTTAAAAACATCTTCATTTGTGTAATAGTAGCATTTTGTGCTTCATCGAGGATTATAAAAGCATTACTTAAAGTTCTTCCTCGCATATAAGCAAGTGGAATTATTTCAATAATATTTTTTTCGGAATATGATTTAAGTTTTTCTGTAGAAAGCATATAATACAAAGCATCAGTTAAAGGTTTAAGATACGGATCCAATTTTTCTTTCAAATCCCCTGGAAGAAAGCCCAAAGATTCACCAGTTTCAACTGCTGGTCGAGAAAGAATAATTTTTTCAATCTTGTTTTTTTTTAATTCGGCAAGAGCCATTGCAACAGCAAGAAATGTTTTGCCAGTGCCAGCTGGTCCAATGGCAAATACAATATCATTTTCTGCAACTTTCCTAACGTATTCAGCCTGCTTTGGTGTTTTTGTTTTAATTGGACCTTTTGCACTTTGATAAACAATTATCTCATCAGGTCTAAAAGTCTTATCTTGTTTCCGTACCGAAAGTTCGCTATCAGCAATCAATTCAAGAACCGTTTCAAGATCGTTATCAGATATTGTACCACTTCGACGATGAATATACCCCAGTTCTTTAAATATTGCTTCGATTGATTTAACTTCATCTGGAGAACCTTTTAGAACAATATTGCTTCCCCGCAGAGTAATTAAGGTATTAAATCTATTCTCAATTAAATGAATTAATTGGTCATTATAACCAATGAAGTAAAGAAAATCTTTATCTTCAAGGTGGATAGTTTTTTCTGTTACCTCCATTAAGCCTTTAAATTTGTGATACATAAAAAATACAAAAGCCCCACTTTAAAGCAATGGGGCTTTCTTTAATAAAAATATTTAACATAACATTATTTTTTTGTCCCTGTATCTTTTGTCTCACCCTCTTTTTGTTCTTTTTCCAAAGCAGCTTTCTTCATTCTCCAATATTTTCTTTCGGCTTTAATTTCTTCCGGGGTTTTTGGTCCCGGTG
The DNA here is from genome assembly GCA_037440445.1 of Ignavibacteria bacterium. Taxonomy (GTDB): domain Bacteria; phylum Bacteroidota; class Ignavibacteria; order Kapaibacteriales; family UBA2268; genus Naka2016. The sequence continues at coordinate 60,113 of JBBIUA010000005.1, read as the reverse complement.
GTGGAATTGTCAATTGCTGTCCTGGATAAATAATATCTGGATTTTTAATTAAATTGGTATTTGCTTGCCAAATTTTAGACCACATAAATGGATCGCCGAAAAACTCAACTTTCGCTGCTATGTTCCACAAACAATCACGATTTTCTGCCCATGTTCCAACTGTATAAGTTTTAATCTTCTTCTCTCTATACAATCCCTTTATTTCAGACGCAAGCGTAATGATTTTATCGTAAAATTCTGGTAAAATTGACAATTTAATCATTCGTAGTTGATTCAACATATTTTCTAATTCTTCAACTTCCTTCCGTCTATCTACCAATTCGTCATTGGATAGACGTTGCATTTCCCTAATTTTGCCTTCAATCTGACCCAATCTTTGCTTGAATTTCTCGACATCTTCTTTTGTAAAAGGTTTATTTGTCTCGGGGTTAATCCCAAGAAGTCCAAGGTAATTGTCCAAGCAATCATTCAGTTTGCTATTTGTTTGATTTAGTTCATTTTGAAGCTTTTGAATTTCGGCATCAAGAGAATTCAACTTTGATTGCAAATCATTAACTATATTTTGAAACTCAGCAATTCTTTGGATTGCTTCTTCTTTTGTCAACTCCTCATCTGGTTTTTGGGAAACCAAATCTAAATGAGTAATTAATGATAAAATTAAAGCAAAACTGAAAATTTCAAAAATCTTTCTCATTTTTCTCTCCACAATAACTAACATTACTTTTTACGAATTTTTTTACTTGGGGCGGGTTCAGTTGTTTGCTGTTCTTGTTGAGGCTCGACATACTTCCAATCGGGCCAGACATCTGGCCATTTAGCAAGTTTGTCTTTAACAAACTGTGTACGACTTTCGCAATCTTTTAATACAGATTTTTGGGCATTAAGTTCACGCTCAAGCTTCGATTTTTCTGCTTTTTTCTTATCGATCAACTCACTTAAACTGCGTTCTTGCTTTCTCAACTCTCTCAATTGCATTAATTGTTCCTGGGTGATTTTGTTTGAACAACTGGAAAAAATCAACCCAAAAGCAAGGGACATTATTGCTAATAAAAGCTTCGAACTCTTTTTTAACATAAAATCCTCCTAAAACTATATGATACAAACAAAATTAATAAAAATATACAAAATACATGTTTCTCAAATTCATTTTTTCAAAATTAATATTTTTTGGAAAATCAATTCACTCTTAACAATTAAATAATATAAAGAAGGAGGATATGAAGTTAAATCAATAGAAATTTCATCGGCAAACAAATTTGAATTTAAAAGCTCCCTACCCAAAATATCAAAAATTTGAACTTTATATTGGTTTTGATTTGGAAATTTCACAAAAATTAAACCATCTGTAGGATTCGGGGTTACAGTTATTTTTGTATTATTAATTTCCTTTAGGGAAAGCAATTGCGTAGTAAATTTCCAAATATCGGACCAAGGACCTTGCCCAACATTATTTTTTCCACACACTCGCCAATAATATGTTTCGCCCGGGGAAAGCGATGTTAAATGTTTGTAAAGGGCCGATTGAAGAAATTTTTCAACTACTAATGAATCAAAATTGGGGGTTTTACTCAATTGGAAAATATACTCGTCAATATTTTCAATTACTCCCCATTTAAAAGTTGGTTTCAACGAAACATCAACGGCATTATTTTCTGGAGAATTTAAAACAACAACTTCTGGTAAGGAATTTGTTTCGAAGGAATAAAAGATAGACCATTCTCCAAATCCATCTTTGTTCAAAGCTCGAACCCTCCAAAAATACCTTTTCGATGGTTCCAGATAACCAGAATCCAATAACAAAACGGTATCTCGAAGACCACTAACATAAAAAATTAGGTTTTGGAAATTTTCATCGACTGAAATTTGTATTTGATAAGACACTTCAACTTCGAGATATTTTTCAAATTTCGGCTTGTTCCAAATAAATTTTGGTGTTAAACTCAACTTTTGAGAATTATTTGCTGGCAATACTAATTGAACTGAGGGTGGAAGTGGACTACCAACAAAAAATGAGAAGGTACTTGACCATAATGATGTATCTGAAGAAGAAATGGCTCGAACTTTCCAATAATACCGTCTTGATTTTATCAAATTGTTTAATTGTAATATTGTATCGGTTGAAAAATAACTTTGGTAATTAACGAAATTCTTTTCTGAGGATAATCTTATCTCATATTTATTTACTTCATTAATTTTCCCCCAAATTAAATTTGTTGTTTCAGGTAAATCTTGTTGTAAATTTTTGGGATAAATTAATACGGGAGTGGGTGTGAAAAGTTTCTTTAAATCTCTATCATATTCAATCAAATAATAATTGTTTGCCTGAATATTAGTGTATTTTTTTGAAAACCCATTTGGATAAACTACAACTAAACTATCAATGATGTTTTCATTGCCCAAGCCAAAATGCAAAACATTAGAGTTTTGTGAACAACGGTTCCCAGAAATACTACCCATTAATTCCCTATAAAATTTTTTACCATTAACAAAAAAGTAAATTTTTGTCCCATAACAATTCATATTCACAGAATTTTGCGGACTACCAATCAAGCGAAAAGCAACCCAGTTTCCTTTTCTTTCCAAATCATTTCTAAAAAGTCGGACTCCTTCGAAAGTGCTTGATACAAGTAAATCAAGGTCGCCATCATTATCAAAATCAATACGTACAGCTGTCCATGGGCTATGGACTATTCCACCTACTTCCCAAGTTCTATCGATCAATTCAAAATTTGGAACACCAGAATTGAAATACAGCCTTCCAGGACGTTTCGGCTCCCCACCATCACCTTCGGCACGATATGAAATTTGACCGTGCCAAAGGTCAAGATATCCGTCAAGTTCAAAATCGCCCCAAGTCATTCCAGCATTCATTTCAAAAAACTTTAAGCCCATTTGCTGATGAACTTCAACAAAATTAAAGGAAGGTGGACCTTGGTTTCGAAAGATAAGAGAAGGGTTTGAGTACATTCCACGCCAATCTGGATGTCCAAGATTACCGACGGCTAAATCTGGATATCCATCATTATTAAAATCCCCCCATTCGGAACCCATTCCATGCCCAAAATAATTTGGGGCTGCAGTTGGAATTCCTTGAACTCCTACAATATCTCCAACATTTGTAAAAGTACCGTCTCCATTGTTTTTGTATAATAAATCCTTCACCAAACGATAATTTGCAACGAAAATATCAATTTTCCCATCACTATTATAATCACAAGCATTGGCACCATAGCAATCGTAATAACCAAGCGAACTTGAGTTGGGATTAAATACCTCAAATTGCTGAAATCCAGCAGTTTTAGTAACGTTTCTAAATTTTCCATTAGTGTCCTGAATCCACAACTGGTCTGGAAAATACCTTTCAACATAATTACCAGAAACATTTAAACCTACTCGGTTATTAGCCAAAAACAAATCAAGACGTCCATCCCCGTTAAAATCTGACCAAAGTGGAGTAATACAACTATAAGGATTCGGAATTGAATCCTGGGGTTTTGGATTCTCAAGACGAAAATCTTCTGAAGGACTTGGATAAGGAAGTTCAAAAATAACTCTTGGGTTTAATTGAGTAAATGAACCATCACCATTATTTTTATATATCCTATCTAAAGAAATTACCATTTTTGCATCTTCGATATAATTTCCGTTTCTTAAAGCATAACAATCGATATAATCATCATTATTGAAATCGCCCCACGAAGTGGCAGAGGCGACAATATTAAACTTATATGAAACATTGGAGAAAGTTCCATCACCATTGTTCTGAAAAAAATAACTGCCAACTGCTATGTCGTCCAATCCATCATTGTTCCAATCGACTATGCTTATATCATTACTTCCGATGTATCCCCAATCAGATTTTGTTAGCCCTGCTTCTTTGGTGATATCGAAAAATTGTGGAACAAGGGGTCTCGCAGACGAACTATCTTTTGGATAAATATATTCAACAATAAGTCGAACTAAAAAGTCACCACTTGCTAAATAATAGTTACCTGGACCTCCCAATTGATTTGTTTCGAAAGGATTTAAAAGAAACGAAGAATATGGAGATGACAAACCATCGTTATCGACCGCGAAAAAAGGTCCTTTTTGATTCAACCTATGTAGAATAACTATCCTATCCAACCCAGCCAAAAAAATATTAGGAACAGGAAATTCATACCATCCAGGTTGACCAGGATAGTTAATGATTATCGGCTCTGCTTTCAAATTATAACTTGCCACCCAAAGAGTTGGAGGGAGATAACCTTCGGAAGGATCACCCATTAAATAGATCGTATCTTTGTTTGGGGTGTTACCCACAAAGTAAATTTGCACTTTTTTAACAATACAAGGTCCGTCGGGCTTCAAAATTTTACTTTCTTCCCAGAAATACCGCTCGGTATAACCTGTAAGTCTTGGAACATTATTATCGTTTTTTACTACAACATCTAAAGCAAACAATAAGGTTTTTTGAAGAAAGATAACTACAATTACAAAAAATACTTTGCTTTTCATAGGAAATCTATACAAATTGTTCAAAAATTCCTACTTTTTTTGCACAAACTAATTGTCCAATAAAAGCACCAATTTCCTCGGCTGCGTTTCCATTCCTTATACCAATTTCAAGGAAACCACTACTTCCTATGTATGCAAGAAACTCACCTTCTTCAACATCACTATAAGTCATACTAATATTTTTTATCTTTGTATGACCAATTTCAAATTTCCATTTCAAATCCTGTTTCAAAATATTATGCATATTTATTCCTAAAGCCATAGAACTTAATGAAGTTATTATATTACCAAATCTATCAATGTGAACAACTTCACCGATTAGATTCCCATAACTGTCATAATAACTCTTTAAAGGAGGTAGTTTAACTAATTTTTGCACGTTAAATTCTTCGCCAAAACTTGCAATATCTATATCCATTGCTAAATAAGCTGCCATCGGTGCAAAAATATCCCGTCCATGAAATGTTTTGCTTGGATTTTCTAATTGGTACTTTTCATTGGTGAACAAATGCACTTTTGGTTGTTTGAAATTCTTCAAAGTATATGTTAGTATTCCATTATCCGGCGCAACAAAATAATATTTACCAGCACGAACACAAATAGCATTTCTGTTTGAGCCAACACCAGGGTCAACAACAGTAACAAAAATTGTCCTTTCAGGAAAGTAATTAACTGAGGTCATTAAAACGAAAGCTGCCTGTCGAATATTCCTTGGTTCAATTGAATGTGTTATATCAATAATTTCGACATTGGGATTGATTGAAAATATTGTAGCCTTCATTATTCCTACGTAATTATCAACTAGGCCAAAGTCTGTAAGCAATGCTATTATTCTTTTCATTTCAATTATATTATTTTTTCATAATGAAAATTTAATATTTTTTGGGCAATTTAAAGTCAAATTTTTATTAAATTTCGATTGTTTTATTTATAAATTCAACAATGTTAAAGGGTATCTTGAAAATTTTATTTGTCATTTTTCTTATTCTGTTTACAAATATACCTACTTTTGCCCAAACTAATTACCCTTTTATGACAATAAATCCTTTGAATAGGCTAATTATTTATTTTAATAAACTACCTTCAGATTACCAATCTTACCTGAACTCTTCTAAAACTTTAATTTCAATAATAGTTAATGGAATAGAGACTAAAGTAAAAGAAGATTCTATTAGTTCCGATGGTATCATTTCCAAAGCAACTTTTAAAAAACTCACTAATCACCTTGAAATTAATATTTTCTTGAGGTCACCGCGCGGTTATACTATCACTCCACTTGATTATTCAAATGCTATTATGGTTGAAGTTTTCGACTGGAATTCATTATCCCCAGCAGAAGAAAATTATCGAATGGGACTTCTTTCGTTCACTTCAAATCTTGCCGTTGCAAGAAAATATTTTGAACGAGCATTCAGTAACAACCATGCTAATTCTGGTTACTTTTTGGGTTTACTTTACTTAAAAGCAAACGAAATTGAAAAAGCTAAGAAAATTTTGCAACAAGCAGAATCATTAGGTTGTAATATACCAGATCTATTCTCTGCACTTGCTCAAGTTTACGACATTGAAAATGAAAAGAAGATCGCAGAAGACTACCGAAGCAAATTTTTCCTACAACAACGTTTTGTTAAGTATCATCCAATCCCCATCACAACTGAACTTCGAGATTCTATATTTAAAGAGGTTTCGGATTTGTTCCCTGAAGAGAAAAACAGTGCAACTATGAAAGATAACAATTCCAGAGATACAACAACACCTAAACCAGTGATTATTTCTGAAAAAGAGATTCAACCAAAAAAAGTTGGTTTGTCCGTTTTTGAAAGAATTTTGATTTTTTTCGGAACATCAATACTCTTGCTATCAATTCTTCTTACTTCGCTTTATCTTAAATGGAGAAAAGAAAAAAAAATACGAGAAGTTAAAAGGAAATTCGAAAATGAATTGTTGAAGCAAAAGTATTCGGCATCGAGTGCCCTTGCTGCGAGACTATATAAAAAAAGCGAGGAAGCTGCAAAAGAACAAACAGAACCTCGGCGAGCACAAACCTCCTCGCTAAATGCCATTAACCCTGAAATCAAAGAACTTGCAGAAAAAATTATTGATTCGAGAAAGCAAGAAAAAGAAGAAGAAGGAACAAACAAACATGAAATACGAACCCCGAAACAAGCCAAAATTCCTCTGCGTATTGAAAAGGCTTTGCAAATTCAAAAGGAGCAAATTGAATTAATAAAAAAGAAAATTAGTAAATTAGAAAATATTGATGCGGCGGAACAAAAGGAGAAACTTGAAGAAATTGCAAAAAATTTTGGGATCAATAAAAGTTCTATCCTTGCACGAAAAAATATCGAAGCAATTGAAAAAAACAAAGATTTCACCGAGAAACTTTTCAATAAGTTCTTTCGAAAAGCCAAAGATTAAACTAAAAAATTTTTTGATTTGTCTATTATTTTTATTGGTAATATTTTTGAAAAATGATTTATAGAAGAATATTTACTCTTTTAACCTTAATTATTATTTTTTTACTTCATTATACCAAAACAAACAGCCAAGTTAGTTTTGATAAACATTCCAATTATAACTTTTTAGAAATTTATTATCCTGAACTATTTCAGGACACTTGTTTATATTTTCCCGAATTAATTTTTACTTCTGGAGGTGTCCGTCCATATCCTCGGTATGCCCAAATAGAAATTAAAAAACAAGATAAAAAAACAAATAATGGCAAAAAATATGAAAAAGCTATTGAAAACGATACAATTTCACGAAAAAATCGGATAGTCTCGATTCAAGAAGCAGACAGGGGCGATAAGATGGCAATTTACCTTGAAATTGAAAATCCAGACAAAGAAATAAAAATCATTGTTTATAATTTACTTGGCAAAAAGGTTCTTGATATTTTCGAAGGAAAACCTAAACCATCTTCACAACCATATGAATTCAGCGTTTCCGAATTGCCAAAAGGAATATTCCTTCTTGTAGTTGTTGGAGACAACTTCCGTTTGAGAGAAAAATTGGTGATAACCAAATGATAAATTTTAAAACCCATATTTTAAGACTTAGCATACTTATTATTTTATTTGATATTTTCACAACACCCGCCTTCTCTCAAAGGATTGGCGGAGGTTTTGCTGGAGCGTGTTTATTGAAAGAAATTGGAACTCGCCCTATATCTTTGGCTGGGGCTTTTACCGCGGTCTCGAACGACCCTTATACTATCTTTTATAATCCGGCAGGTTTATCTTCCTGTACCCCGGTTCCAATGTTCTACACTTCATACTCTCTAATGGAGCATAGCAGGAGTTATGCTAATCTAACTTACGCACAATCGATTAATAATTTCGGTTTGGGTGTTTCAATATCAACTTTTAATTCGGGAAATATCCTTGCAAGGACAAAAACTGGGACAGAAATTGGCAAACTTTCTGATTACTTTTATAATATTTCAGTGGGTGGTGCATTCTCCACAAATTTTGCGAGTTTCGGATTAACTTTTAAGTACTTAAACAACACCCTCCAAGGCTATGATATTTCAGCAAATGGTTTGGCTTTTGACTTCGGTACAAAGTTCAATGTTCTCGACCTCTTTTCCCTCGGCATTTCAGTTCAAAATATTGGAGCATTTTTGAAATACAACACCAGAGAAGAAAAAAGTAACATTCCTTTTATAATTCGAACTGGAGTGGCAATGGAATTTCCACTCTCTGCTCCTAAAATTATTACTTTTCGAAATGACCTTGGTTTTGAAGATACAATTTTACAACCGCCTCCAACATATCTATTAATTACTGTTGAATCAAATTATATCCAATACGAAAAACATCCCAATATTATTTGTGCTTTTGAATTTTCACCTTTCGAGCTTCTTGCTTTTCGTGGTGGGATTACAGTTGCTGGAGACGATGATGGAAAATTCAAACTTTTACCTTCAACAATTTGGGGTGCTGGTTTTTCTATTAAGCCTAACATTGAAGAATTTTACAATTTATTCTGCATTGATTTTTCAATAGGCAACGATTACTTTGCCGATAAAAGGATTTTTTATACTATTGGAATTGGAATTCAATTTTGACTTACTTTACAAGCAAATAATACTTTTAATTTTGGATTTAAATTCAATTGTAATAAAACTCATAAATAAAAAATAGATTTTCACACCTTCATTTCCTACTAAAACACATTATTCCGCATTTAAAATTTGGTATGATTTTTACTTGTCAAAATCTTTGTTTCGAGGTTTTAGGTAGGGGTTTAAATTTATGGTAGAATTAGTTAATTCTAACTGGGATGAGTTCATTGAAAATTTATTCAATAACGATTTTGTAAAAGAATTTTTGCCAGAATTACACCACAATTATGAATCTTTGGTTCAAAAATATAATTTGGAAGACGATTTAATCAAGTTCTTTCCTCTTCCGCTATTAATTACCAACAATGAAGGAGAAATAGTTCAAATTAATAATGAGTTCAACTCTTTCATAGAAGGAAGCAATATCGATAACTTCATCGGAAAGAATATTACTGAATTTTGCAAATTTGAAGATGATCTAAATAAAATGGATTTCCGAAACAAGTTTTTTTCTACTTTTATACTGAGGTTCAATTTTTTAGAATACCCCAAAAATCTTGAACAAAAAACATTTCTACATTTATTTTTAAAAGAAGGAGAATCTTTTATTATTTGGGTGGTTTTATTTAAAAATTCAGATATTTATAAATATTTTCAAAACTATAGAACATTTGAAGAATTTAAACAGATTTTTGAAAGTCTCCCTTATGTGATTTATATTAAGGATACATACAATAGAATTCTTAGAGTTAATAAACACTTTTGCAAAAAATTCCAGAAAAACCCAGAAGAAGTTGAAGGAAAGTTTGTAGATTCCCTTTTTTCAGAAGAAGTAGTTGACACTTGTAAAGAAAAAGACTTGGAAGTTATTAAAACTGGAAACCCAATAACCGGAAGCGAAGAGAAATTCGAAATCAATGGAAAAAATGAAAATTACTTTATTGTTGATAGAATACCATTGTTCTATAATAATGAAATTTCTGGAATATTAGTATTTGCCTTCGACATTACCGAAAAAAAGAAGACAGAGATAGAACTCCGACGATGGAAAAAACGTTTCGACTTTGCCACAACAGCAACAGGACAAGCAGTTTTTGAAAGAAACTGGGAAAGTGGAGAGGTTGTTTGGACTGATAACATTAAAGATCTTTTTGGTTATTCCAAAAAGGAACTTGACAAAAGAGAAAAATGGATCGAAAAGATTGTTCCATCAGATTTAGATAACTACCTTGCTACATTTCAAAAACATTGCGAAAATCTTTCACCATATGATTTAACTTACAAGATTAAAACATCGGAAGGTAGAATAAGATATGTTAAAGAAAGTGGCTTTTTCTTAACCGATGAAGGAAAAATTATTTCCATAGTAGGAATAATCAGCGACGCTACTGACCAAAAGAATCTTGAACAAAAGGTAGTGGATTATACCACATTCCTTCATGTTTTGTTGGATACAATACCAATGCCAATTTTTTATGAAGACATTGAAGGAAAATTTATTGGCTGCAATAAATATTTTCAGGAACATATTTTAAATTTAGGTAAAAAAGAATTTTTTGGAAAGACTGTTAAAGATTTCCCAAATATCTTCAATGAATCTTTTATTGCTAAACACTTAGATGCAAATCGCAAAATTATTCAAAATGAAAAAGTTGAATCTTATGACGAAAAAATCAGTATGGCAGATGGAACTGTAAGAAGTTTTGCAATTTTCAAGGCAGGTTATAAAGATTTCGATGGTGAACTCGCTGGTATTATTAACATATTGATTGATGTTACCGATAGAATAGAAGCAGAAAATCAACTGCGTAATTTAAATATTGAGCTCGAAAGGAAAATCGAAGAACGAACTCGAGATTTACAAACTGCCCTCGATGAATATAAATTCGAAGTTGAAGAACACCGTAGAGTGCAAGAAATACTTGAACAAGCAAATTATGAACTAAAAATTTTAAATGAAACAATTGCAGAAGAAAGTAGAAAACTAATCGTCTTGAACGAAAAGCTCGAAAAATCCGAAAAGGAACTACGAGAAGCAAATTCCGCCAAAGATAAATTCTTTTCAATTATTGCACATGATTTAAGGAATCCTCTTCAATCAATTTTAACAGATTCAGAAATTCTCGATAAATTCTTTGATACTTTTACCCCAGAAAAAATTCGAGAATATGTAAATCATATTTACAAAACATCGACTCTTCTAAAAAATCTACTTGAAAATCTATTAACTTGGGCTAAAACCCAAACCGGAAGAATTGTTTACCGCCCTGAATGGATAAATATCAATCTTTTGATTACAGATATAGTTAGATACATTGAACCAACTGCTAAAAATAAAGGGATTTCACTGATTTATAACAAAGACATAGATTTTATGGTCTACTTAGACAGGAATATGATTACAACGGTAATTAGAAATTTATTGTCGAATGCAATCAAATTTTCACCCCGAAATTCGAATGTTTACATCGACATTCAAAATTATTACGAAGGGAATATCCCTTCGCTTAAAGTTTCAATTCGCGACGAAGGGATAGGAATTCCAAAAGATATTCAAGAAAAACTTTTCAAAATAGAATATAGTATTTCTACAGCAGGAACAGAAAAAGAACAAGGAACTGGACTCGGATTAATACTTTGTTATGAATTAATCAAACTCCACAATGGGAAAATTTGGTTTGAAAGTGAAGAAGGGAAAGGAACAACCTTCACATTTGTCATTCCAATTAATTTTGATTAGTTTAACCATAATGTAATTTAAATCCTCTTTTGGTTAAATTGTAATAATTTAATAATTTTGAAATCTGATTTTTGTTATTGAAGGAATACTAAGTAATGGGAACATTTGAGCGAATAAGAAGGATATCACCCTATGCACTTGTTGCTTTCGCAATTATTTTTGTCGGTTTTATGGTTGCTTCCGATGCAGATATTTCAAACATTTTGCGTCAAGGTCAAGATTACCGTACGGCTGTTATTGCTAAAATCAACGGTAAAAAAATACTATACAAAGATTTCGAAGAGGAAGTTCGACAACAAATTGAACAACAACGAAAGCAGTCTACTGCCGAAAACTTGGATATCGACGAAAATCAAGTGAGGAAATCATTGTGGGCTGAAAAACTCGAAGATATACTCCTAAATCAAGAAGCCCAAAAAATGGGTATCCAGGTAACCGACCAGGAAATACTTGATGTGCTTCTCGATAATCCACCTGACTACTTGCGTAAACCTTTTACGGACTCAGCCGGTAATTTTCAACGCCAAACTTATCTTGAAATCATAACGAATCCTGATGTTATCTATAAAAGATTACCAAATACTGTTCCACAGGAAGAAAAAAGACGAATTGTGGAACAATTCAAACAGGACTTGATTAATATTGAAAAATATTTGCGGAAGGAACACCTCTTAAATTCTGTTAGGACATTTGTTTCAATTGCTAGTTCCTTTGCCTCTCCTCTCTACGCAAAGGAAAAGTTCATTAAAGATAATTCAATTGCTGATGTTCGCGCAATTTTCTTCGATATCAATGACATACCCGATAAAAGTGTAAGTGTGTCTGATGAGGAGATTAAAAAATATTACGAAGAAAACAAACACTTTTACCCAGAAAAGCCACGAAGAAAAATAAAATATGCTATATTTAAAATTGTTCCCTCCTCTCAAGATACCCAAGTTGTTCAGAAAATCATTAAAAAGTTTAGCGATGAACTCAGTTTGCTCGATGATATTCAAGAAAGAAGTAGGCTGTTTGAAAAAAAATTCAAAGAATATAATGGTGAAATATCTGAATATAAATTAGCAAAAGATTTGCCATCCCAGCTTGCCTCTTTTATCACCTCTATCCCTGTTGGGCAGGTAGTCGGACCAATCCAAACAACTGATGGAACATACTTTATACGACTTGAGGATATTCGAAAAGGCGAAAATGAAGTAGTTCGCGCAAGCCATATTTTAATTGAGTTCGGATACAACAAAGATAGTGCCCTTACTTTTGCTAAAGAAATTTTAAAAAGAGCCAAAAAAGGTGAAGAATTCGAATCACTTGCACGTAAATATTCTCAAGATAAAGGCTCGGCAATAAATGGCGGTGACCTTGGATATTTTGGGAAAGGGATGATGGTAAAACCTTTTGAAGATGCATGCTTTTCGGCTAAACCAGGTGACATCATTGGACCAATTGAAACTCAATTTGGTTTCCACATAATAAAAGTTTACGACAAAAAATCAGACGAATATAAATATAGTTATATAAAACTTGTTCCAACGGTTTCAAGAACCACCGAAAGAATCCTCAATAGAAATGCTAAGATGCTTAAAGAGAAAATAAAGAATGGAATACCCTTCGATTCCGCTGCTAAGGAATTTAATGTATTTGTAAGAACTACTGACTTTTTCGAAAGAACTCGACCGGTTTTAGGTTCAAACTATTTAACTGCATTAGCATTTGATGGAAAAGTTGGTGAAATTCTCGAGCCGTTCGAACTCAAGAATCAAGGAATAATTGTTGCTCAAATTATTGATGAACGAAAAGGTGGTTTTACCCCACTCGAAGATTTAAAGGAAAAAATAAGATTTACATTGATTAAGAAAAAGAAACTCGATTTGGTTGAAAAGAAGGCTACCGAAGTTTACAATAGAATTAAAAACATAGGTTCTCTTGCAAAGGTTCAGCAAATAGATTCTACTCTTCGTTATTATGATTGGCACGATATCCGGAATAATGGTTTCATTACTGGCTTTGGCCAAGATTTTGCATTTACTGAAAAGATTTTCCTTTCACCAATGAACCAAATAAACCCACCTTTTCGCGGTGAACGAGGCTACTATATTTTTGAAGTATATAGAAAGGTAATGCCAGACGAAGTTACTGTTCGAAACGATTGGAGAAAAACATACAAAAATATTATTTCGAATTGGCGACAAAGTGCTTATATTATGTGGTTCAACAAAGTCAAAGAAAATGCTGAGATAAAGGATTTTCGTTCCAAGTTTTATCGCGAATATTAATTAACCCAAATGATTAGACTATTAAATTCAGAGGAAATTTTTGAACAAATTTAAAATTGAACAAAAAATTCTGTTTCTAAAAATTAATAATAATTCAAGAAAGAAAATTTAGTATAACTTTATTTAGATATTTATGGAATATGCAACAAACCAATATGCTTTAATTTTAGGTGTTTCAAGTGGATTCGGAAAAGCCACTGCTATTGAACTTGCAAAATTAGGCTACAATATTTTTGGTGTCCATTTAGATTTTGGTTCGAACAAAGAAAAAGCCGAGGAATTTTGCAAATACTTGCAAAATATTGGTGTACGTGCTCGTTTTTTCAATGCAAATGCTGCGGACGACCAAAAGCGAGCTGAAATTATTCAAGCCATTAAGGAAGATTTCAAACAATTCGATGACCCTCAACTTCGGGTCTTTTTACATTCTCTTGCTTTTGGTACAATCAAAAAATTTTTTTCCGAAAATCCTGAAGAAATGGCTACTAAAAAGCAAATCGAAATGACTATGGATGTTATGGCAAACAGTTTGATATATTGGGTGCAGGATTTGTTCAAAGAAAAGTTGCTTGGGAGAAACGCAAGAATATTTGCAATGACAAGTATCGGTTCGCAAAGAGCAATGATGAACTACGGAGCAATTTCAGCCGCAAAAGCTGCACTCGAAGCATATATTAGACAAATTGCGGTCGAACTTGCACCTTATAGAGTTACAGCAAATGCAATAATGGCAGGATTGACTAATACTCCTGCTGCTCAAAAGATTCCCGGTTTCAAACGTATGCTTGAATACGCAAAGGAACACAATCCTTTTAATCGAAACACCGTTCCTGAAGATGTTGCAAAAGTAATTGCTAAGTTAGCAGACGAAAACTTTTACTGGATTAATGGACAAACAATCGCTGTCGATGGTGGCGAAAGTATTTTGAATTTCATTGAGCATTCAAGTTAAAAATAAAAAGGATATCTTATGATCGAATTCACATTCACCGAAGAACAGAATATGCTTCGCGATATGGTTCGCGATTTTGTTAGCAACGAGTTGAAACCAATAGCGAGCAAAATTGATGAAGATGAAGAAATCCCAGAACATATTATACGTAAAGTTGCTGAACTTGGTATTCTTGGAGCCCCATATCCACCAGAATATGGTGGAGCTGGAGTTGGTGAAATCGGTTATTGTATTATCCAAGAAGAAATTGCTCGGGCTTGCCTTTCTACAGCAACTTTTGTTGGAGCACATGTTTCTATTGGAACAAATGCAATTTATATTGGTGGCACAGAAGAACAAAAACAAAAATGGTTACCTCAACTTACTTCTGGCGAAAAAATTGCTGCTTTTGCACTCACTGAACCAAATGCTGGCTCCGATGCTTTTAATCTACAAACTAAAGCTTATTTAGATGGAAACGAATGGGTAATCAATGGTCAAAAGCTTTGGATTACTAACGGTCCATTTGCCGACGTTTTTTCAGTGTTTGCACGAACTAATCTCGGTATTTCACTTTTTGTAGCAGAAAAAGGAACCCCTGGTTTTACTCCCGGTCCACCAGAAAAGAAAATGGGCCTACGAGGAAGCAAAACATCTGCATTAACATTCGACAATGTTCGAGTACCAAAAGATAATTTAATTGGGCGCGAAGGGAAAGCTTTTATCACAGCAATGAAAACTCTTGATGCTGGTAGGCTCGGATTAGGAGCTGCTTGCCTCGGTGCCTGCAAAGAACTTTTAGAAATGAGCACACGATTTGCAAAAGAACGCAAACAATTTGGAGAACCAATTGCTAATTTCGAAGCCGTTCAATTCATGCTTGCAGAAATGGCTGCTTTAATTTATGAAACCGAAAGTATTGTTTATCGAACAGCTTGGCTTTACGACCGAGGTGAATGTACACCTCGTTTATCCGCAATTGTTAAACTTGTTAGTTCAAATGCATTGGACATTTGTGTAGACCATGCAATGCAAATTCACGGGGGTATGGGATATTCAAGAGAACTTCCTATTGAAAGATTTTATCGCGACTCGAGAATAAATAGAATTTTTGAAGGAACTTCTGAAATACAAAAATTGGTTATTGCTCGGGATGTCATAAAACGGAATGGCGTTCTGGATTAGAATATGAAATTGAAATATTGTTCAATAACCCTTTTGTTTTTACTTTCAATAAGTTTCTTATTTGGCCAAAACGATGTCGACTTTTTTCAAGAATATTATACCTTAAATCCAAGGCACCAAAAACTCATTCCTTTCGAGGGGAAGTGGAAAACAGCCATTGAATATCACACTAATGACGGAATAGATTATGCAAAAGGCTTCTCAACAGTAAATTTGATTTTGAATTATAGGGTACTCGAGATTAAAGATTCTATTGTTTCCTCCTCTGGAATACCTTACGAAACCCGAACATATATTGGATACGATGGTATTCGAAAAAAATATTTTCTTATTGCTTTGAATAGTTTAACAAACAGCGCTCTAATTTTAAACGGAATATATGTTGAAAAGCAAAACCAGTTCGTTTTCGAAGGTAAAACAGAAGACCCAAAAAAGAAGTCCCCTCTTAACGTCACTTTAAAAATTATTTGGGAAAGAGAAAATAAGTTTTGGATAGAATATTCATTTAAACAAAAGGATAAAGAAGCATTGATTTCAAAATCAATGTATATAAAACTTTCCCAGGAGTAATCAAATTGGAATGCAAAAAGGAAACAAATATTTCTCGTTGTAATTGCACATATGAACCTTGTGCACGAAAAGGATTATGCTGCGATTGCCTTCGTTATCATCTTCGTAATCGTGAATTACCTGCTTGTTTTTTCCCAAAAGATGCTGAAAAAACATATAATAGGACTTTCGAATATTTCTTCTCTTTGTATAAGCAAGGCAAAATATGATACAGAAAATCCTTACATTAAAAACAGACAAACACAATGGGCTCTATGATATCACTGAAGAAATAAGGAAAATTGTTTCAGAATCTCATTACAATGTCGGTTTTGTAAATGTTTACGCAAGAGGTTCAACCTGTGCAATTATGATTCAGGAAAATTGGGACGAATCTGTTCAAAACGATGTTATTAATTTGCTCCAAAAATTAATTCCAAAAGGCATATGGCAACACGATTTACAGGATAATAATGGAGATGCTCATCTAAAGTCTGGATTAATTGGACCCAGCGAAACCATCCCCATCATTAATGGTACGCTGGGTCTTTCAACTTGGCAAAATATTTTCTTTTGTGAGTTCGACGGACCAAGAGTCAAAAGAGAAATCGTCGTTACTGTATTTGGAGAATAATATACCTTAATCAAGTATTTTTCTAAAAATAGCCGGCTTTTTTTCAACTAACAAGAATTTATCTTCCTTATTTTCATTTTCATCATAATTACTATCATCGTCGATATTTCTTACTAAATAAGGCTCATTTGAGATAGGTACTTCAAAATTATAGTCTACATTTTCTACCCCTTCTAACAATTTCATTTTCCTAGTATAGGCTGGTACTTTTAAATCCTTTTGAGAAGAATCCGAGTTGCTAAAATGACTTAACTTAAAATTGGATTGTTGTGGTTCTGGGATCTCTAACTTACGAGTTTTATTGGTGAAATAAACAAATTCTTCTTTACCTACATTGCTGTTCCCATCTTTCATTTTCTGCTTTTTTCTATCTAAATACTCGGCAAGGAATGTATTCTTGAATCTAGTAATTACAACAGTTACAGATACAGATGAACCCAAAGAGGAATCATCAACTAAACCGTGAATAATATTTAAATTCTCATTCGTGGCTTCTCGAATTCTATTCAAAATTTGGTCGACCTCATAATGATAAAAATCCTCACCAAAGGTAATATTAACAAGAGCACTTTGAGCTTCTTTCAGGTCAATACCTTCGAGTAAAGGAGAATTCAATGCGGATTCAACTGCTTCAATCGCTCTATTCTCTCCATCTCCAAATCCTTTTCCAATTAGGGCATCGCCTTTACCTTTAATAACTGTTTTGACATCAGCAAAATCAACATTAATTATGCCAACACTGTTTATCAAATCTATTATTCCTTTAGTAGCATCGTAAACAACTCTATCGGCTTGTTCAAAAGCTTTTTTAACAGAAAGTTTTTGGTCACGCGAAAAATTAGATAACTTTTCATTGGAAACAATTATCAAGCCATCAACATTTTCTCTGAGGTTTTCCAAACCTTTAAAAGCATTTTCCCAACGCTCACTCCCTTCGTTCTTCAAAGGTGTAACAACAATAGCAACAACAAGCGAATCATTTTCCTTCGCAGCCTTTGCAACAATTGGTGCAGCACCGCTACCGGTGCCTCCACCCATTCCAGCAGTGACGAAAACCATATCTTTATCCATTAGGAATTCTCGAATGGATTCGAAATCCGCTTCGGCTGCCTTTCTGCCAATTTCAGGATTCGAACCAGCACCTTGACCGCGAGTCAACTCTTTCCCAATAACAACTTTAACTGGAGCGGGAATTGCACGAAGTTGCTTCATGTCAGTATTGATTGCAATTAATTCGACATCAGTTATACCAAAATTGATTAAGTTTTTGATTGCATTGCAACCCGCGCCGCCTACCCCAACGACGGCAATTTTGGTTATTAATTCTTCGTTTTTGTCAAGTTCTATCATATCCCCCCTATAAATTTTTGAAAAAATCTACAATTTTATCAATAAATTTCTTTTTTGTTGAATCATCATTTGGGTTGTTAACAAAATCTTGATGGAAATTTGCAAAAGGTTTTTTTAAACCATACATAGCAAGACCAACCGCTGTTGAAAAATAAGGTTTATTTACTTCCTGAGACAAACCTCTGTAATTCAAATCCGACGGAGTTCCTACTCGAACTGGCATACCTAAAACTTGGCTTGCAAGTTCTTCAACCCCTTCGATAAGCATACTCCCACCGGTTAAAACTACTCCAAGTTCCAATTTCCGAATAAACCCTGATTTACGAAGTTCATCTAAAGCAAAGGAGAAAATTTCTTCCATTCTTGGTTGAATATATTTACAAACCTGGCTCCTTGTAAAGGTCATTGGTTTTCGACCTTTGATCCCAGGAATCATTATTGCTTTATCATCCCTTAGCATTGGTAGGAAACAATGACCATAGTTCCTTTTAACCTCTTCGGCTTGGTTATATACAATTCTCATTAATGTTCTCATATCATCAGTGATATGTCGCCCCCCAAGAGGAACACTTTTGGAATATCTTAAAACCCCATCAAAAAATATTGCTACATCGGTCGACAATTCACCAACATCAATTAGTGCTACCCCTGATTCTATTTCTTGCTCATCCAAAACTGCAAGCCCAGTGGCAATTGGTTCTAAAACAATTTCTCCTATTTTCAAATTATTCCTTTGTAAACACAAATTAATATTTTCGATATCCAAACTTAAAGCAGAAACAACTTTGGCAAGAACTTCCAACCGATTCCCACTCATACCTATAGGATTAATAATATTCTTAAGGTTATTATTGATTATAAACTCCTGCGGTAATATGTGAATCAATCGATAGTCGTTAGGAAGTTCAGTAGGTTTGGCTCCGTCAAGAGCACGTTTAACATCATCTTCAGTTATTACTTTGGAGGTAGAGCCAATTGAAACAATACCACGTGTATCAATAAATCTAACATTTTGGTTGTTTATACCAACGTTTACCTCTGAAAATGTTACATTAGATTGTAAAATTACAGATTGAATTACTTCCTGGATTTCTTTTGCTGTATATTCAATATTTTCGATTTTCCCATAGTGAGGTTTGTTTTTTCTGGGTTTAAAACCAACTCCCAAAATTGACGGAGTTTGGTCATTTGAATTTTGAGCAAGAACAACCACTGATATTTTCCAACTTCCAATGTCTAATCCCACACTTACCTTTTCCATTTCGTTTTTTAATTCTTTTTTATTATCCTTCTTCATTTAATTTTACCTTACAACAAAACAACCTTCATAACTAAAATCAAGTTCATTTTTCAAAAAGCCAAAAAAATCCTCTCGGGACAAAATATCTTCAGCAACTTGGATTTCTTTTTTAAAGTTCTCCTTCCTAAATTTCAGAATAGTTCTGTTAGAATTCAGATACAGGTAAATATAATCATCTTTGCACTTAATTTCTGCGATGTTCCAATATAATTTTGGGCATTTCAATTGTAAATACTTTATTTGATTCACTATATTAACTTTTTCCAAAAACCAAGATTTTGGATTACTAGAATCAGTAAAGATAATACGAGGAAATCTGAATTTTAAAAATTTAGAATAGAATTCCTTACCATCTGAATCAACCAAACAAGTTTTCCCAAAAGAATCTACATATTCAAATAATGGTACTCTTTCCTTAATTTCTACAATTAACTCATTAGCATTTTTTCTAAAAATGTTGCAATCTTGAACGAAATCGTATTTTAAAAGTATATCTTTTATTACTTGCTCTGTTGCCCTCTTTTGAATAAGAACACTAACAATACTATCAATACAATTTTTATCAAAATAATTGATACCAACAACTTTAAAGTTGTTAATTAGATTATTATTGAACCAATTGGAAGAGAAAAACACTAACGAAACGATAATAAAAAGAACAAGGAGTAAAAAGAGAAATAAATTATTTTTTGTTCTGAAGATACTAAAATCCGAAAAATTCCCCATAACCGCCATAAAAATCTAACCTAAAATGGTTAGTTGAAAAACCTCATTATGCTGCGTTTCGAATTTATAACAAAATTATTTATTTTCCAAATGATTTTTTCAAATTTTTTTTATATCGTTTTTTTAATTTTGTTTTTTGTTTAACATTCTTTTTTTACTATGAAAAAGCAAATTTTCTCTTGTCTAACGATTCTTGCATTAATTCTTAACATTTCTTGCACAAAGGAAAAAGTAAACAAGGAGGATATGATGAAAATGGAACAAGAATACGAAAAATTAATTTCCGATTACGAATCTTTAATGAAGCCCGCCTACAAAGATATGTCCCTTCAATATTTTGTAGCTGCAACAAATAGTACTCCACAAAATTGGGAACTTTATGCACAAAAAGAGATGATTGTCAATAAAATTCTTTCAGACAAGAATCTATTCCAACGAATAAAAAACCTCAGGGAGTCCAATATAATTCAAGACCCAATAAAGAAAAGAAGAATCGAGGTTTTGTATTTGACATTCTTAGGTAAGCAAGTTGATACAGCAAAATTAAATCAAATCACAAAATTACAAAGCGAAATAGAGAATAAATATTCAACTTTTCGTGCAGAGTTCGGTGGGAAACAACTTTCCGATAATGATGTTGAAGAAATTTTGAAAACTTCTACAAACAACAAAGAGTTGCAAGGAGTTTGGGAAGCCCAAAAGAAAATTGGAAGAATTGTGGCTGAAGATATTGTCAAACTTGTAAAAATGCGAAATGAAATTGCCCACGAATTAGGTTTCAAAAATTATCACGAAATGAGTTTAAAACTAAGCGAACAAGACCCCGAAGAAATCGAAAAAATATTTGATGAACTCGATAAATTAACTTACAATGCTTTTGTTCAAGAAAAGAGAAAAATGGATGAAATTCTTGCAAAACGATATAAAATCAAAACCGAAGAATTGATGCCCTGGCATTATCAAAATCGATTTTTCCAAGAAGCACCAAAAATTTACGATGTCGATTTAGACCAATTTTACAAAAATAAAGACATAGTACAACTAACTAAAGATTTCTATTCATCTATTGGATTGCCAATTGATGACATTATCGCACGAAGCGATTTATTTGAAAGGGAAAACAAAAATCAACATGCTTTTTGTATTAATATTGACCGAGATGCAAAAGATATTAGAATTCTTTGCAACGTTAAACCCAATTCAAGATGGATGGAAACCATGCTCCATGAAAATGGGCATGCCCTCTACGAAAAATATCTTGATGATAAACTTCCTTGGGATTTAAAAACTCCTGCACATATTTTTACAACCGAAGCTATTGCTATGCTGTTCGGGAGGCTCGCTTCTAATCCTCAATGGATGGTGGATATGATTAAAATTTCGAACGAAGATGCAAAGAAGGTTCAAACCCCTGCTCGAAATACACTTCGACTTCAACAATTAGTTTTTAGTCGGTGGTCCCAGGTTATGTTTAGATTCGAAAAAAGTATGTATGAAAACCCCGATCAAGATTTGAATAAACTTTGGTGGGATTTGGTAGAGAAATATCAACTTCTTAAGAAACCCGAAGGGAGAAACGAGCCAGATTGGGCTACTAAAATCCACATTGCAACAAGTCCTTGTTATTATCACAATTATTTGTTGGGTGAACTACTTGCTTCACAACTACAAAATTATATCATAACAAACATCGTTAAAGGTAATCCCGAACAAGACTATAGTTTTGTAGGTAATCAAAACGTAGGGAAATATCTTATAGAAAAAGTCTTTTCAGTCGGAGCCAGATATCCCTGGAATGAAATGATTGAAAAAGCAACTGGAGAAAAATTGTTACCAAAGTACTATGCAAATCAATTTCTAAAGTAAATATTTTGGGGAGCGTTGGCTCCCTTTTTTGATATTAATAACAATATCATATAAAAGATGAAGAAAAAGCTTACTTTTGTTTTGCTATTTCTTTTTTTAAATTCAGCTTTTTCGCAAGAATCCTTCTGGTCAAGTAATATTAAAAGTGTTTTTGGCGAAATTGGTTGGAGCAATTTGAAACTTTCTGCTGCTCTTGGCTTCCGTTTTTGGAACTTTGGTTTATCTATGGGTTTAGCTGGTTTCGCAGCATCGAAGCCAAAGTACATATATCCCTCTAATCAGTATCCTTTACCTAAGCGAGGTGAATACGAAGAAAGCAAATTCACTTATGTCCTTGTAACAACTGACTTTTACTACTTTTTTGAAATTTTCGAAGATTTCATAATCACACCATCAATTGGCTTTTATGTTCAACAGGATTCCGTTCTTGCTCGGTCATTAAGAACTAATACACCATTTGGCGTTCCAGATTTTGGCCAGTTATACTATCTTGGAAAAACGGAAAACAAAGTTGGAATTAATTTTGGTTTAGGGGTAGACTATTATTTTCTCGATGAATATATCATTGGATTAGGTTACAACTATCGTCGAGGAATTTTTGTTCGTTTCGCATATTATTGGTTTTAGTTACCTATTCAAAATTTTAAGTGCTTGTTTAATTAAATTTTCTACCGTTAAATCTTTTTTACTCATATTATTCAACAAATCTCGGACTATCATCCTTACTCTATTTTCAGGATAACCCAAAACATTCAATGCAGAAATTGCTTCTGTAAATAAACTGGCATTTTTTTGTTCTACTAACCCATTCTCCTTAAATTGAATTTTGTTTGCTTTTTCCCGAAATTCAAGAAGTATCCTTTCGGCTGTTTTCCGACCAATGCCAGGCAATTTTGTCAAATTGTCAACATCGTTTTTCTGCACACAATCGATAAACTCATCAACTTCAAAATTTGACAAAATCCCTAAAGCTATTTTGGGTCCAATACCGGGAATATTAATTAGTTCCTTGAAAATATCTTTTTCAGATACAGTGACAAAACCATAAATTTGGTATTTTTCATCTCGTAATAAAACTACTGTATATAAAAAAACTTCGTCCCCAACATTTCCAATTTTTGTAAGGGAATTTAAAGACAACATAATTTCGAATCCAAGCCCATTTGTTTCGATTTCAACCGAGGTTGCAGTTTTTTGAAGAATTTTACCTCTAATAAAAGAAAACATAGCGAAAGTACTTTAAAAAACAAATTTAATAAAATAAAAACTGTTTCACTTATTGAAATGAAGAGAAAAAAATTCCCTCAATTCTTTCTATTAGCAAATAAAGTTTTCTATTTTTGGAATTTAAGAAATTGTATTCTTAACAAAAATATGGTATGGAAAACCCAAAAATTCCAAAATTTGAAGATATTGATAAAGCACATGGAAAAATTATAAGCTATATTCATCGAACTCCTGTTTTAACTTCATCTAATTTAAATAATATTGCAAATTGCAAATTATTTTTCAAATGTGAAAATTTTCAAAAAACAGGCTCCTTTAAAGCCAGAGGAGCACTAAATGCAATTCTTTCTCTACCCAAAGAATTTCTTCAAAAAGGCATAGCAACACATTCTTCTGGCAATCATGCTCAAGCAATTGCGTTCGCTGGTAAACTGTTAGGAACAAAAACAACAATTGTTATGCCTCGAACTTCACCAAAACCAAAAATTGATTCAGTGATGTCACATAATGCAAACGTTATCTTTTGCGAATCTAATTTGAAGTCCCGAGAAGAAACACTTATGAAATTTATAGAACAAACTGGTGCTACATTTATCCACCCTTACGATAATCCTGATGTTATTGCTGGACAAGGAACTTGTGCAAAAGAAATTTTCGATGATAAATACGAATTGGATTTTATAATTGCACCAGTTGGAGGTGGTGGACTAATTAGCGGAACTTCTATAGCCACTAAAACTCTTTCTCCCAAAACAAAAGTAATCGGAGCCGAACCTGAAGGAGCCAACGATGCTTTCAAATCTTTCATCAATAACAGAATTTTCCCTTCCGAGAATCCTCAAACCATTGCAGATGGCTTATTGACTTCTCTTTCAATTAGAACATTTACAATTATCAAGCAAAATGTTGACGATATTCTAACCGTAAGTGAAGAAATGATAAAGCAAGCGATGTTTCTAATTTTCGAAAGGCTAAAAGTAGTCATTGAACCTTCGAGTGCAGTTCCATTTGCAGTGGTTTTGCAACATAACTCAATTTTCGAAGGGAAAAGGGTTGGCATCATCATCTCTGGAGGAAATGTAGACTTGAGAAAGCTTCCTTTCAATTTGTAGTTCTAAAATCCTTGATCGTCTGGTTCCTCGTAATCATCTTCTAAATCCTCGATGTAACTTGATTCAAAAGAAGAAGAAATAATATCTTCATCAACGTAACGCATCTCTGCATTATCGAAACGCAAGGTGTCTTTCAAATACACAACTTTAAACGAACCGGTTGGACCATTTCTTTGTTTACCAATTATAATTTCGGCAGTACCTTCGGTAGGTTCCTTTGTATCGGGCCACACTTTAATATCGTAAATTTCAGGTCGGTAAATGAAGAGAACCACATCTGCATCTTGTTCAATACTTCCTGATTCTCGCAAGTCGGATAATTGCGGCCTTTTGTCTTTTCGAGTTTCTACAACTCTATTCAATTGAGAAAGTGCAACAATAGGTAAATCAAGTTCCTTAGCAATTTGTTTCAACGTTCTTGAAATAATTGATATTTCACGTTCACGACTTTCAGCTTTTGGAGGGTCAATCAATTGCAAATAATCAACAAAAATCAAACCAACTTTATGTTCAGTTTTAAGTCTTCTAGCTTTTGCCCGAAGTTCAAGCAAATTTATGTTTGGGGTATCATCGATAAATATTGGAGCCTTAAATAATTTGTCAACACGACTAACAATAGACTTCAAGTCCTCTCGATTAATGTTACCAGTTCTAATTTTATGGCTATTAAATCCTGTGTGTGATGAAATGAGCCTAAGTGTTAGTTGCTGAGCAGACATTTCAAGAGAAAAGAAAGCAACTGGGATATTATATTCCACTGCAACATTTCTTGCAATCGAAAGAGCAAAAGCAGTTTTTCCAACAGAAGGTCTAGCAGCAATAATAATTAAATCGGATTTTTGAAACCCGCCAAGATATCGGTCAAGGTCAATAAAGCCAGAAGGTACTCCAGTAAGCCCTCGAGTTCCACTTTCAACAAATTTCGAAATTGTTTCAACCGCCTCGTTCACTAATCGACTAATTGGTAGAAAGTTTCGAGCAAATCTTTTTTCTGCAACTTGAAAAACAAGCCTTTCCGCAATATCAATTTCCTCAAGGGCATCCACATTTTCGTCAAAGCAGTCTATTAGAATTTTTCCAGCGGCAAAAAGGAGTTCTCTTTTAAAAAAACGTTCCTGAACTATCTTGCAATAATGTTCAACATTTTCAGCAGTTGGGACTATTG
This sequence comes from Ignavibacteria bacterium, assembly GCA_037440445.1. Taxonomy (GTDB): domain Bacteria; phylum Bacteroidota; class Ignavibacteria; order Kapaibacteriales; family UBA2268; genus Naka2016. The sequence goes on along the minus strand of JBBIUA010000005.1, from coordinate 34,492 downwards.
AAATCAAATCAGCAAGATATTCTGCTCCACCAACAAATTCCAACTTATCACGCCTTTTAAGTTCTTCTGTTAAGGTTAATATATCTACTTGAATGCCTTTTTCGAACATTGAAACAATTGTTTCGAAAATGATTTTATTCCTTTCGATATAAAAACTCTCCTTTGAAAGAACCTCTAATGTTTTGGTAATTGCACTATTATCCAGCAGCATTGAACCAAGAACTGCCATTTCAGCATCGGCAGAATAAGGGGGTACTCGATTTCCAATCAACGACTCAACTGCAATATCATTTCCATTTCGGGATGTTTTTCGTTTTGCCATTTTCTCCTCTGAATGAAGTAATAAATTATAAAAAAAGAAAAAGGTAAGTTAAAAAACTAAAACAAAATTTTGCGGAATTCAAGGAAAAGATTCAAAAAAACATTAGAAATTTGAACGTTAGTTGAAATCAAATAATGGCTATTCTCAATAATTTCGATTGCTTTTTCAATTGGCTTTCGACCAAATTTCTTACAGAATTTAACAATTGTATCCAAATTATCGTAATTGACAACCGAATCATTAGTTCCATTTCGGGTAATCAAAATAGCATCGCGAAACCATTGTTGAAGCAAATCCAAGGCAAAAGAGGCTTTCTTTTTATCGAACTTTTCAACTAAACTGTTTATTTTTTCTGTTAATTGTCTTCCAGGAAGTTCATTTTTTAAAGATAAACGAAGCAAATCAATAAGTAAATTCCGAGTTTCTATAATGTTTTCATCCATTAATTCGATTAATTTCGTTATTGAACCATTTGCAAAACGGGCAAGGACTTCGCTCTCTTCTGGTGTTTTATTGAATTTATCAATTAAAATATTTTTAATTTCATACTTGTCTATTGGGGGAAAAAATACTAACTGACACCTGGACAATATCGTTGGCAATAGGGATTCTTTTCTTGTTGTTAAAAGTATAAAAGTAACATCTTTCCGAGGTTCTTCCAAAGTTTTCAAGAAAGCATTTTGGGCTTCCACTCTCATTTCTTCAGCATTTAAAATTATAACAAATTTGTGCCCTGGAATTGAATTTGATAGAGCAAGAGTTCTTCTCAATTCACGAATCTGTGAAATTTTAATTTGTGAAGCGCCCTCAATACTAAACCCTGCATATGGGTTTTTAATCTTGTTCTTCAATTTCTCATTTATTTCCTGAATTAAGTTATCCGGGAGTCCACCAAAACTGCTTTTTGCTTCTCCTTGAGTTGATTTAGAGGTAGATGGCAACGAAAAAACATATTCAATATTTGGAAACTTTAAGTTTTCAATATTCTGACAACTTAAACATTGTCCACACGAATTTTGTTGTTTGTTCCCAATTATGGGGTTCGAACAATTTAGAGACTTGACAATTTCCATAATAATAGCGAACTTGCCAACTCCTTCCTTTCCATAAAAGCAATAAGCATTTGCAAATGTTTTATCCCTTAGAATCTTTTGAAAATATTCCTGTATTTTCTTCTGATTAATTATTTGTTCCCATCCCATAATTTTATTTCGCTTTCGTCTCTTTTTTTTAATTTTAATTAAATTTATAATTTTGTTAATATAAATTCCAACAATTTTAAATTAATTGGAATACAAAAATGGCAAAAAATTCTTACATTGACTTAACGGATAATTTAATAAGCAAGGCTTTAGTTGAATCATATGAGACAAGCTATTGTGTGCACAATCGTGGACCTGCTTGTTCCAGAGAATCTGTTACTTTAAAGAAAGATATTCCCCCTCATCTCCAATTAGAATTAGATAAAGATTTCCTGCTAAGAGCTTATAAATTAATGCTTTTAGCAAGATTATCGGACGAAAAACACCTTAAACTATTAAAACAAGGAAAGTCGTATTTCCACATTGGGGGTAGCGGACACGAAGCTATACAAGTGGCAATTGGAATGACTTTGCGGCCTGGTAAAGATTGGTTTTGGTTGTATTACCGTGATGTTGCTTTGGCTTATTCATTAGGTTTAACACCTTATGAGTATTTTCTTATGGCATATGGTAAACCAACTTGTCCCGCAAGTGGGGGGAGACAAATGCCCGGGCATTATGGACATAAAAAATTTAATATTCCAACTGCTTCGTCGCCCACTGGAACCCAATATTTGAATGCAGTAGGAACTGCACTTGCAACCCGTCTTAACAAAGGTGATGAAGTAACTTATGTTGACTCGGGCGAAGGAGCGACAAGTGAGGGTGAATTTTACGAGGCTGTAAATTGGGCTACTCGAGAAAAACTCCCTGTTATTTTTTGCATACAAGATAACAAGTATGCAATTTCTGTACCTCGCGAACATCAATCTATGGGTGAAACTGTAGGGCATACATTTTGCTGTTATGCAAATTTAAAAATTAAAACTTTTGACGGAACAGACTTCTTCGAATCTCTCCTGGCTTCTCGAGAAGCACTTGATTATGCAAGCTCAGGTTGTGGTCCAGTTCTCCTACATGCACTTGTCGAAAGGTTACTCCCCCATTCCTCCAGCGATGACCACAGAAAATACCGCTCCAAAGAAGAACTTGAGAAAGCATTCGAAAAGGATCCAATTAAAAAGTTACAAAATTATTTAATCCACAATAATATTGCATCACACGATGAGTTAAATAATATTCTTGAATCGGTCAACAACGAAATAGAATTCGCTGCAGATTCTGCTTGGTTGGAACCAGACCCAACTCCTTCTGATTCAATAAAACACATATTTGCACCCGAAGAAACGCGAAAGCTTCCCTATTCCAATAAATACCCCGAAACTGGAGATAAAGTTGTAATGGTTGATGCAATTAACCACGCACTTCACGAAGAAATGGAACTTAATCCGAAAATGGTTATCTTTGGCGAAGACATTGCCGACCCAAAAGGAGGAGTTTTTACAGCCACAAAAGGTTTATCTACCAAATTTGGTCCCGAGCGGGTATTCAATTCCCCACTGGCCGAAGCTTCAATTGCTGGAGTTGCTCTCGGTTTAGCACTGCGTGGATTCAAACCTGTTGTCGAAATGCAATTCGGAGATTACATTTGGCCCGCATTTATGCAAATTAAAAATGAAATTGCAACAATGCGGTATCGTTCTAATGGAAATTTTGCCGCTCCAGTTGTAATTCGCGTTGCCGTCGGGGGATACATTCATGGCGGGCTTTACCATTCTCAAAATATAGAATCAATCTTTGCTCATATACCTGGTCTATTTATTGCATATCCTTCCAATGCTGCCGATGCAAAAGGCTTGCTCAAAACTGCTTGTCGGCTTGAAGACCCTGTTATTTTTTGTGAGCACAAAGGCTTATACCGTCATCCCTTTTCTACTTCAATTGAACCAGGTATTGATTTCCTATTGCCTTTTGGCAAAGGTAAAATTGTTCAAGAAGGAAATGACTTAACAATAGTCACTTGGGGAATGAGTGTGAAAGATTCAGTCCAAGCCGCAAAACGAATTTCTAAAGAAAATCCAAATATTTCCATTGAAATTATAGACTTGCGGACAATTATACCTTGGGACGTTGACTTAATACTTTCTTCTGTCAAAAAAACAAATAAGGTTCTAATTGTTCACGAAGATACTTGGACAAATGGTTTTGGTGCAGAAATCGCTGCTACAATCACCCAAGAAGCCTTCCATTATCTTGATGCACCTGTAATGCGTGTCGCTTCTCTCGATTCTCACATACCCTATCATCCAAACTACGAAAATTACATTTTAGTTACCGAAGAAAAAATTTATGACTCCATTAAAAAATTAGTCGATTATTAAAATAATTTGTTTTATTCAAAAAAAAATTATAATTTTGTCCGGTTATTTTATGTTAAACTAAAAAGGTGTTAACTATGCAAAAATATTATACTCTAATCGGGAGAATTTTTCTTTCATTGATATTTTTGTTTGCAGGCTTCGGCAAAATAACTAATTTTGAAGGAACGCAACAGTATATGTCTGCTCATAGTATTCCCCTAACAGGATTATTTTTGATTCTTGCTTCGCTCTTCCGATCTATCGGATCGATTTCCATTATTTTTGGATTTAAAGCTAAATGGGGCTCTCTTTTATTAATCCTTTTTCTAATTCCAACTACTTTGATTTTTCATACTAATTTTTCCGACCAAATCCAAATTATTATGTTCCTGAAAAATTTGGGGTTAATGGGTGGTTTGTTTTTCATCTATGTTTTTGGTCCTGGAGAAATCAGTTTCGATTCAAAAAACACCAAAGAACAGTAAACACCTTCAAATTTTTAACTTTATAAGGACTAATTCCGCATCGTTACCAATTTTGATTGGAGGCCCCCAAGTTCCTATCCCCGAAGATACATAAATGTGTGTTCTACCTTTTTGCTTATAGCCCCAACTTAGTTCATATACTAACTTGGTGATTGAGTTAAGTGGTGCTATTTGACCATGATGGGTATGACCTGACAATTGCAAATCTATTCCATTTTCTACTGCCTCGTTTAAATTAATTGGCTGATGGTCCAAAAGTATTTTGGGAACTTCAGCATTTAGATTAGCAACGATTTCCTTTAATGGTTTTCTTTTTTTTCGCACAAATGTTTCTTTTGCTCTATCTTCACGTCCAATAATATAGAATGAATTATCAACTAAAACAGAACTATCCGAGATAAAATTGATATTGAACTTTTTGAAGTAATTTACAATTAAATCTCGTCCATTTATATATTCATGATTTCCTGTTATTGCAAAAATACCGAATTTGGACTTCAGGTTCATCAAAGGTTTGCAAAGTCGATGTTTTTCTAATCTATCAGGTTTTTCATCAACAAGGTCACCACCGATTAAAATTAAATCTGGTTCAAATTTATTTATCTTTTCAACAATGGATTCCAGAAATTTATGATTATTTACAACAGATATATGTAAATCCGAAAAGAAAACAATTTTGTATTTTTTTCCCAAGTTAGAATTCAAACTAATAGGTAATTCTTTAATTTTTATTTGGGAACGATTTTTATAACCAACAAATGCAATAAAAATAATTATTGAATTAATTAATAAAAAAAGAATAAATTTTACAATTAAATAATTTTTGGAAATAAAAACAGGGAAAAAGGAGATAAAACTACTTACAAGTCTCAATAAATCAATTAGAAATACCAACATAAAAGAATAAAAAAGCACAAAAAACCAAAACGAACCAATTAAACTAAGAAAATAATAAATAAAGTCAGGTAGTTTAGTTGAAAAAATCCTACTTGAAATGTAAGAAGTAGCAAACAAAATAAAAATAACAGAGTATGGCAAACGAAAACTTTGAAGAATTTCAAGAGCTTGCAAACCTCGAATAAAAATATAATAGTTAAGAAGAGAGTATAATGAAAAGAAAATTATAAAAAAAGTGATCATAGCAAATGGTCTTTTAAAAAAGTAAAAAAACGAAAATCAGTGTAAAAAGTTTTCGAAAAAGTTTCGAATTTCAATTGGTGCTTTCTTAAATATCGGAATTATAAATTAGAAGTAAACAATATTACTTTGAAACCAAAAGAAATGATTTATAAGAACTCATAGATATAAAATTCAAACATCTTTCCAATGTTTTAAATCAAACAAAACAATAAATAACTTTATCCTTTCAACAACCTAAATCTTAACACTAAAATAATCTTGGGGGGACTAACGGTTAATCAAATCAATCTATAGAAGACAAATGACTATAATAAATTTGTGCTCGGAGCGGGACTCGAACCCGCACGGGCACGAATGCCCACAGGATTTTAAGTCCTGTGCGTCTACCACTTCCGCCATCCGAGCTTTACTCGGTACAAAATTAATAAAATATTTTTACAAAAATATCCTTTTTCATTAATATTTTATTATTAATTTTGTATCCTATTAAGTTTAACTATTTGAAAAAGAATTTATTATGGCTCATCATAAGTCAGCTTTAAAAAGAATCAGGCAAAATCGAAAACGTCGATTATATAATCGACAAAACAAACGAAATTCAAAGGAAATTATTAAAGCAATTCGGCGTTCAAGTTCGTACGAAGAAGCCTGTGAACTTCTGAAAAGAGCATACAGTGTGCTGGATAGGATTTCTGCACGAGGAGTAATTCATAAAAATAACGCTGCGAATAAAAAAGCTAAACTTGCTCGGCTCGTTAACAAATTGAAACCGGTCGATGCATAACAACGTGCACCCGTAGCTCAATTGGACAGAGCATCTGACTTCGGATCAGAGGGTTGGGGGTTCGAGTCCCTCCGGGTGTGCAAGAGGATCAAGGATTTACAAGAACCACTTCAGCCAAAAGGTTCGGGTTGATCCAAACTTAACCAAATCTTCAATTTTTTCCTTTTTTTCTATTGAACATTATTTAATTTTGCTTTCTAAAATTCTTAAGTTATGGAAAAATTATATTCATTTACTTTTATCTTAACATTTCTAACGCAGTTTTTTTTCGGATATGCCCTTTTTTATTTTTCAAACTATGGAATAACAGCACTCGATTTAAATGTACTAATTTGTTACTTCCTTTTATTGTTTGCATTTTTTGTATACAAAAAGCCCTTGGAAATTTCAATTAATTATTCAAATATCTTACTTTTTGTATTTATTATTTGGAGTGCAATACCTTTTATCTTACCCTTAATTGGTGGTAAACATAACGAAGTCGTTCAAGGAATAAAATCACTTTCCCATTTTTACTATGTTGTTTTTTTTATTGTACTACTTTATTTAGGATACATTAAACCCAAAACATACATAATCATTATTAAAATATTAATTTGGTTGTTATTAATTCTGAATCTTTATGGAATTTATCAATTATTCGCAAGAGCATTTGATTTGCCACTGGCTTGGGTAAGTTACACTAATCGAGCTTTACTTTCAAGATACGAAGTTATTGGGGAAGTTTATCAAGCAGCAACCTCCTATGGTTCATTTTTCAGAGCAACATCGATATTTACAGAACCGAGCGCTTTGGCTAGTTGGAACATCTATTTATTTTTGTTTCTTGCAATCCCCTGGATCCAATACCGCGAGGGTTTTATAAAAAATAATAAACTTTTAATATTTTTAGTGATAATAAACTTAATAACACTTTTTTTAACTTATTCCCTCACAGGATTGGCTGGCTTTCTTGCAATGTTTTGTTTGGTTTTTGTTCTCGAAAAATACAAGTCCTACAAATTTCTATTCTCAATTGGAATTATTGCAATAATTTGTGTTCTATTAACTAATTTTTTCCTTACAGAAGTACTTAATATTGATTTACTTAAATTATTTTCTTATAGAGTTGAAAATATATTTAGTTTAGGACAAGACGAAATGGGTGGAGAAAGTTTTTCTGGGAGATTAGAAAATGCGATTTCTACAATTAAAGTTTGGCAAACAAGCCCATTAATTGGCATTGGATTAGGATTAACTGGTTACCAAAAAGAATTTGTAGCCCTTTTTAGCGATACAACCATACTTTCAGTTTTAGCCGACACAGGTATTATAGGTTTCATAGTTTTCAATGCATTACTTTATTCCCTAATTTTCACCTCAATTAAATTATATAAAAAGTTACGTAACAATGAATCTTTACCCTTGGAGGAAAGGAAGCTTATTGGAGTTGCCCCATACATTACTTTTTTTGAAATTGTTCGATGTACTTTCACAGCAAACATTTTGATTTATTTTATTCTCTGGATGAATCTCTCCCTTGCTTTCTTCGTTATTAATTATTATAGGAATTATTTAGGACAGCATACTTTAGTTATTTCCCTAAAAAAATAACCAACCTTTGTTTGGTTTTGTTATTTTTCAAGATTTAATTAAATTGCTTTTTTAAAATTTAAGGATGGGAAAAGTTAAGGTAAAAATTTTAGGAAATGAATATATTTTAAAAGGTGATAACGAAGCAATAATACAACAGGCTGCAATTGAGGTGGAAAATCAATTAAGCAATATTATGGAAAAATACAAAGATGAATCGATGCAAACAATTTTTACTTTAACCGCAATCAATTTGGCTGAAAAGTTGAAGAATTGTGAATTTCAAAATCAGATTGATATAGATTATGTAATTAATGAGTTAAAGAAAATTACTTTGTATCTTATTGATAACATACATAGTTAAAAGATCTTTGAAAAAAGTTTAGCCGCATTAGAGCCTTGCCCGATTATGAGCGAAAGAACCGTTAGTAGAAAAAAAAGGGAATCAGGCTCTGACTATAAATTGCAGGCCTCAACCACCTTTCATGGTGGTGACACCTTCAAGGTGTCCGGTGGACGCAAAATATAGCCAGGATGATACCCACTGTGTCGGATTGGGTTCTTTACGACTCAATCGACATATGAGGCAAGGCGATAATGCGGTTTTATTTTTTTAATGATAAATTAATTTTAAAAATTTATTCGTTAATTTATTTGGTTATTGTTATTGCAAAGGATATAAGATGAACGAGATAATTATTATTGTTGGAACATTTATTGGGCTTTTGCTTGGTTTTGCTGTTGCATATTTCATTACAAACAAGTCAATTTCTTCTAAAATCCGTGAAGCCGAAGAAAAAGCAAAAAACATTTTAAAAGAGGCTGAAAAAGAAGCGAATAATCTTAAAAAAGAGAAGCTTCTCGAAGTCAAGGAAGAATGGCATCGACGAAAACAAGAATTCGAAAATGAATATCAACAAAGAAAAACAAAAATACAAGCATCTGAAAAACTGCTAAAATCTCGTGAAGAGGCTTTAGAAGCAAAACTTGAACTTATCACAAAAAAAGAAAAACAACTCGAACTTGCCGAAAACGACCTTCGGCAAAAGGAAACATATATTTCGAAGAAACTCGAAGAAGCGGAAAAACTCCGAGAAGAACAATTTAAAAAACTTGAAGAGATAAGCGGCCTTACAAAAGAAGATGCAAAAAAGATCTTGATGGACAATCTCATCAGTGAAGCAAAAATCGAAGCAGCACAATACATTAAGCAAATCCGAGACGAAGCCAAGCAAAATGCTCAAAGGGAAGCAAGAAATATCATCTTGGAAGCAATTCAACGCACTGCCTCCGACCATAGCATCGAAAGCACAGTATCGGTTGTAACTCTTGAATCGGACGAAATGAAAGGAAGAATAATTGGTCGCGAAGGTCGAAATATTCGCTCATTCGAATCGGCCACTGGTGTCGATTTGATTATCGATGATACTCCCGAAGCAGTTGTAATTTCTGGGTTCGACCCATTTCGTAGAGAAGTAGCGAAAATTGCTCTCGAAAGACTTATGCAGGACGGAAGAATACATCCCGCACGAATCGAAGAAGTTGTTGAAAAAGTTCGCCAAGAACTTGAAGAAGAAATTCTGAAAATTGGTGAACAAACAACACTGGAACTCGGAATTCATAATTTACATCCAGACCTTCTTCGACTTGTCGGAAAGATGAAATATCGTTCAAGTTATGGACAGAATCTACTTAACCATTCTGTTGAAGTAGCGCATTTATGTGGAATAATGGCAGCCGAATTAGGCCTTGATACCCAAATTGCAAAACGCGCTGGCTTGCTCCACGATATTGGTAAATGCGTCGACCAAAACACCGAAGGACCTCACGCACTGATTGGGTATGAACTTGCCAAGAAATACAAAGAACATCCTGCAGTTGCTAATGCAATTGGTGCTCACCACGAAGACATTGATATGGAAACCCCTTACGCAGTTCTCGTTCAAGCAGCAGATAGCATCAGTGGTGCACGACCAGGTGCGCGGCGTGAATCCCTTGAAAATTACATCAAAAGATTGGAAAAACTCGAAACGCTCGCTCAAAGTTTTGAAGGTGTTCAAAAAACCTTTGCAATTCAAGCAGGACGCGAGGTTCGTGTCATTGTTGAACCCGAGAAAGTTGACGATTTAACTGCTGACCAATTAGCACACGACATTGCTAAGAAAATTGAACAGGAAATGGAATATCCTGGGCAGATAAAGGTTACAGTTATCCGAGAGAGAAGAAGTTTTGCTTTTGCTAAATAATAATTTTTGAGTGGCTTAGGACTGCCTTATTAAAGGCAGTCCTTTTTTTCATTAAATTTTATTTCTTTATTTTGTAGTCATGGAAAACGAAAGTATTGCAAAAAAAGAGAAGTACAGAGTGGCATTAAGCTCACTTCTTGTAGCAATTTTTTTAACTTCATTTAAAGGAATTGTTGGTTTTGCAACTGGAAGTTTGGGGATTATTTCCGAAGCCTTACATTCTGCAATGGATATTTTTGCTGCTGCTTTAACTGTTTTTTCAGTTCGACTTTCTTCCAAGCCTGCAGATGAAACTCATAACTTTGGACACGGTAAAATTGAGAATATTTCTGCATTAATCGAAGCCTTAATATTAGTTGCTACTTGTATTTGGATTGTCAAGGAAGCTTTTGGAAGATTATTCGGACAAGAGACCCAAATTGTTGTAAACTTTTGGAGTTTTTTTGTAGTAATTTTTGCCATTGTTGTAGATTTCAATAGAGCAAAGTTGCTATCAAAATATGCAAAAAAACATAAAAGCCAAGCTTTGGAAGCCGATGCGTTGCACTTTTCATCGGACATTCTTTCATCCTTTGTTGTTTTAATTGGTTTAATTTTTGCTAGCTTCAATATTCATACAGCCGATACGTTTGCAGGTATCTTCGTTTCTGGAATTGTCCTTTATTTGTCGATAAAACTTTCTATCAAAGCAATTAATGAGTTATTGGATAGAGCACCTTCCGCATCAAAAAAAATTGTAGAAAATGCTGTTACCAGTATCACCGAAGTTAAAAGTGTTCACGATATTAGAATTCGAACTTCAGGAGCAACCACATTTATTTATTTAAACATCCATGTTGATCCAAATTTAACTGTAGAAGAAGCACATAACATTGCACACAAAGTTGAAAGCGAAATTAAGAAGTCGATTGCCAATTGTCAAATTCATATACATCAAGAACCAGAGAGTAAGCACCAATGAAAAATCTTATCTCTCTATTAATATTTTTCCTTCTTGCACAAGGGATTATCTATTCATTCCAAACCAATGAGGACGGTTTAACCATTCTTAAATCGAAAAAAGGATTCCTTTTTGTTTTTAATGACTCTTTAGAAAGTTTTAAGATAGAAATCGAAGGGAATAAACTTATCGATATCGAACCAGAGGAACTTATTTTTTCTATTGACAATCAGATATTTCAATTCACTATTGTCCCAATTTCGGCATTTTTTAGTCCATATTCAAATGTTGATACTTTAATGCAACACTTTAACTTCGAAATGAAATATCTCGTTAAAGAACTCGGAATAAATATCCCAGACTTCAAACCAAATAAAATTATGCTCCCAAATGGCAAATATGCATTATTTTGGGAATTTGAACCAATTCTATCAAAAAAAGATACTTCAAATGAAACTGTTATTAGACATATTTTTGCTTCAATCAAAACAAACCGATTTGTTGTATTAATTTCTTCCCCTTTAACTAAATCGAATAACTTTAAAACTGCGAAAGGTAAAATTCAAAATGCTCTCCTAACATTTGATTTCATACCTTTTTGTTATAATCTCGATGAACTTCGGAAATCTTTAACACGAAAAAAAGATTAATTAAACTTAATTTCAACTAGTTTTTTTTGCGTAATTTTGATTTATTTTATTTGATATTTATTAAAATAGATGAAAAATCAATTTTTCCAAATGAAGTTCCTAAGTTCTCGAGAAATTAGTAATAATGAGGATTGTGATTTCAATCCAACAATAAATTTCCTTGCAAACATACTGAATTCTTTTATTCAAAGAAAAGTTAAAAGGGGTGAATCATTGAATGAAGACGAGCTTGAAGTTATTCAGGGAGTTATGGAAGTTTGCATTGAAGAAGAGTTATTTGACGATGCGTTGAAATTTTGCGATTTTCTTTTATCGTTTGACCCTTATTCTACTGAACTTCTTGCTCGTAAAGGATATATACTTCTAAGTTTGAATGAATTAGAAAAAGCTAAAGAAACCCTTAGAATAGCTTTTGAACTCAATCCTTCGGACATTGATGTTTTAATAAACTTAAGTTTATCATACTTTAACAGTGGCGATATTGACAGTTCTCTAAAAGTCATCGATAAAGCTCTTGAAGTAGAACCAGATGAAAATGTTTTGTTTCACAAGGGTATTCTTCTGGAAGCTTTACAAAATTACGACCAAGCTTTAGTAATTTTCCATTCACTTACAAATTCAAAAGAACTTGGGCTTGATGCTTATCAAGAAATTGCTTCAATATATTTTCAACAAGGCAAAACATTCGAATGTATAGAAACCAATAAAAAAGCTTTGGAATTAGAACCAACTTCTGAATGGCTCTGGTTCAATCTCGGTATTTATTATTTCGATTTAGAAAAGTATTACAAAGCAATAGACGCTTTCAAAAATGCTATTGCAATCGATCCAAAATATGAACTTGCTTATTACTATCTTGCTTTAGCATATGAAAAAGTTGGGAAAATAACGGAAGCAATTGAAAATATTAAAGCTTATCAACAGTTCTTCCCATTTGATAATAAGGTTGATTTACTCTTGGGTTTTTTTCATGCTAAACTTGGCGACTATACTTCCGCATTGGAATCCTTCGAAAGAACTATTAATATTAATCCAATAAATATGGAATCACTTTCTGCTTCATTCATTATAGAATTCGCTATTGCTCACTTCGGTGTTGGTTTGTGCCTTTTGCATATGAATAAACTTAAGAAAGCTGAACAATATTTTCTTAAAGCTCTTATTATTGAACCCAAAATTTCTGACTTCTGGTTGATAATTATCGTGACTTTTATTAAAATTAGAAAAGTTTCAAAGGCACTTTCATTCTTTGAAAAAGCATTGATAAATAATCCCAGCAACCCATTACTCCTCGATAAATTTACAAATTTCATACTTGATTATAAAAAATATGACAGAGGAATAGAAATCCTTGAAAATTGTAAAAATTTAACAAAAGAAAATGCTTTAATTAACTACCAATTGGGAAAACTCTATAGCAAAACTAAAAACTTTTCACAAGCAGCTATTTCTTTTGCAGAAAGTATTTCTTCTATGCCAATTTTGTACGAAAATTTCACAAAAGATATGCAATTGATATTGCCCAAAAAGTCTTTCCAAAAATTGAAGAAAGAATTAGATATTCTAATTACTTATAATAATCTGAGTTTACAAAATTAAAGACAGACTGAAAACTTACTTTGGTTTTACTTACTTTCTTGCTTTTTATTTAATGGACTTGACGGTGTTAATTTTAAATTCGAAGGTATTATTCCACGCGAAACAAGAGTATCAAATGCTGTTTCATAGCGAATTCTTTCTTTTCTCGGGATAATTTTCCTTAGTTCTGGTGGAATAAGAATTATTGGAATTAAAGCCTCTTCCACATTAAGAGGCTCGGGAGGGAGATAATCGATTTTTTGTTGATTTGAGGTAAGTTCAAGCCACTTTTTTGGATAATTGACAAAATCATAAAAATCTATTATCAAGACTGGGGTACCAGACATAGGAATTATCTTCCCCAAAGAATCACGCTTTGGACCTTCACCCCAATTGAAAAGCCATTCAGCATCAACTCGAAACTGTCGTATACACATATGAGAGGCTGGATAACCAGGCATTTCGAATTGGTGAAATGCCGAGCCAGTCAAACGATGAAAATTCCAGGTAAATGGCATTATCCAATTTTCGTTGAATGAGGAACGGCGAAGTTTCTCCTTCCATTGCAAAGAATAGCGCCCTGGAAATGTTGGTGTAGATTTCTTTCCAGTGTTCGCCGCAGCAAATCGTACTAATTTACCCCATTCATAGCATGCATAAGCTTGGTAAACATTGGACACAACAATAATTTTGGGAATTTCCCGAGCACCTGGGTATTCTAAAGGAAAAACAGAATACGCTCGCAGGTCTTCTACAAATGTATCGGGGACAACAATAGGTTGTTTCGGTCGAAAAAATCTTATTTCTTTTCTATTTAAAGTAGTTAGAACTCGATATTTTATCTTATTAATACTTGGATAATAATTTTGTAAAAAAGCATTCAATTTCTTGTAATTTTCAAATTTGAGTATTTTATAATTAATAATTGGATAGGATAAGTCATTTTGGCAGAACAATGGAAAATAATGAATTAACAAAATCAGGATTAGTACTATCCTCATAATTATATCAATAATTTTCCTTCCTCCATTATCAACTTATCATCGAAATACACATTAGGTTTAGTAACAACACCATCAATGTGCCCTTTCGCTTTTATCTTTCCACCCATAGTTTGGTTGTTACCAAAAGCTATATGAATGGTTCCGAGGACCTTCTCGTCTTCAAGTATGCTACCTGTTATTTTAGCTTTGTAATTAGTTCCAATCCCAAACTCTCCGATGGCAAAACCTTCGTGGCCAATTTCTTTTAAAATCTCAAAAAGCATTTTTGCTTCCTCATCCCCTTCAAAATCAACGCCATAGCCATTCTCAACCTTAACTTTCACAGGTTTGCTTAACTTACCAATTCCAGCAATAGAACCATCAAAAACAACATAACCATTAGACTGCTTTTCCCAAGGAGCAAGATACACTTCGCCAGAAGGCAAATTTCCATATTCACCAATATTTCTCAAGATTCCTGAGCTTTTAATAATATTCCTACCTTTAACGGGTAAAACAATGTCGGTCCCAAGTTCTGTAGTAACACGAATTACAGAAACATTCTTAAGGTGGTTTGCAACGGTTTCGGTAGTTTTCAAAATTTTTGACGCATCGGCACTGAGGCAACGCAACAAGGTATCTTTTGTAATTCCAGGCATAGTTGCAATTCTAACACCAAGTTTTGTAGCTTCTCGCCTTGCATTGGTATGTGTCAATGACTTACTTGTTGGGGCAATAATAACATCAACTTCTTGCATAAGTAAAGCTATTTGCTCGGGGGGCTCTTCCCCATTTACTTTTCTTGGCTTAATTTCACAATAGAATGCTTCGTATGCAATTCCTTTGCCAACTTGGAAAAATGTTAAACCAATTTCCCTTAGTGGTTCATCGGAAAGAACAAGAAGTGTTTCTACAGAAGATAAACCAAGGTAATCTTTCAGTGCAATCTCAGCAGCATCAATTAAAGTTATATCTCTTTCTGTATCTGTTTTTTTCTTTCTTGGCATAATTGACCCATTTATTTAATACTAAATTTTGGCTTTTCTAAATCAAATCTGGTAGACTTTCGATTTGATTTTAACAAAAGGTAACCAAAAAGAACACCAAAAATACCAAAAAAAGTGAAAATCCACATACCAGTTTTATAACCACCGGTTATTGTATTAACTAATCCAATCAGAATGTTAGTACCAAACAATCCTATGTTTTGAATCATAGTCATAACACCATAGGCAGTTCCAAGCTTTGATTCATCGACAACATAAGCAACGGATGGCCACATTACAGCAGGTACTAAAGAAAAAGCAATTCCCATTATCGCCATTGGTATAAATAAAGAAATATGAGTGTAAGCCATTATCAAATAAACTGGGATAATCAAAAATGAACCTAAAATCATTAACTTAGCACGATGGCCAACTTTATCGACAATAATTCCAAATATTGGGGTCATTATCATTGCAGATAATGTTAAGATGCTCGAAAGAAAGCCAGCGGTTTGCCTGGAAACGTTATGTGCTTCTTGAAAGAATTTGATGGCAAAAGTTTGAAACGGAAACATTGCAGAATAAAAAGTTACACAAAGTAAAGTAATGAACCAAAATGCTGATCCGAATTGAAATGTTTCTTTCAAAACTACTTTTTCCTGTTTTTTCTCTTCACCAAGAACAAATCGATTTCTTGCCCATAAATCAAGTAGAAAATAAGTTGTTACTGCAATAACCGAAACTACCGAAGCAAAAAAGGAAATTAACAATGGACCCTGCCAATCATCATATAGACTTTTTGCCCAAGTAGGGGAATTCAAAGCAGCAAAAGAACCTAACCGAGCAATCGTTAAGTTCAAGCCAAATGCAAATGATAGTTCTTTGCCTTTAAACCACTTCGCTAATGTAGTAGTAATCGAAACAATTAAGGACTCTGCCCCTAAACCAAAAATCAAACGACCAGCAGCCATAGTAATAATATCCCCACGAATAAAAGTTGTAAATGCCCCGAGCATACATAAAGCCGAAAAAAGCAAATTTGCCCGACGAGTTCCTATCCTATCAATAATAATACCACCAATTGCAACCATAATGATATTCGGAAAACTATAAATTCCTTGCAATAAACCAATATTATCGTCTGTAAAATTCAATTGCTTTGCGAGTAAATCAGCAAGAGGGGATATTGAATCATAAACATAGTAATTACCGAACATTGCTAAAGAAACTACAATGAGTACCAACCACCTTAACCAAATTGGTGGCTCAATCTTATTTATACTTTCACTCATAAACAATACCTTTTGTTGTTAACTTCTTTTTGAAATTATGTGAATGTGCTTCCCAATTTCAATTCTGTAAAAAACAATCAAACCAATTACAGAAAGGAAAATTGTGAAAATAGTTATATATGAGCCCTGTACAAATGATTGAGATTCAAATTTCATTTCAACAATATGTTCACCTTTTGGAATTTCAACAGCACGGAAACAATAATTTGCACGTAAAATTTCAAAAGGCATACCATCAACATAGGCTTTCCATTCCGGATACCAAATTTCGCTGAAAACAAGAATTGCAGAGTTACTGGTATTTACTAAATATTTAAAATAATTTGAACCATAGTATAAACAAACGACGGAATTTTGAACCAAAGAATCAGAAATATTTTTAACAAAATTTGGCTGTTTTTCTAAAATAACAGTTCTGCGGTAGTCAATTGTATTTTTTTTCATAAAATCCTTTATTTCATTTTCTCTAACAACAATGAAATTATTCACAAACCAAGCTCGAGGTAAATAATTAGGTCGTTCGAAAAACCCCCATGTGCCCTTTTTCAAATCAACTTTAACTTCATAACGAACATTATAAAGGTCATTTACTAAGTTTGCACTACTAACTGGCGGTAAAACCCTTTCTAAAATCAAAGGGTTGTAACCATCTATCAACATAATACCATCTATCAAACCCTGATTTCTTTGCATTGCAAGGAATCGAATTGGCTCGTAAAGGCGCGAGCTTACACGAAAAATTTCTTTTGGTGGTTTTGGAGTAAGCATTGCCTTTAACTCTGGTTTCAATTCATATGCTTTCTCTGGATTGTTTGGATTTCGATTAAAGTCGGCACCAACTACATACAAGTCAACAAACGAAAGGATCGTTAGAATAATTCCGACAACAGAGGGTGGTAATACTGCTCTATTAAGTAATATACCGACGGTGGTGACAATTAATATCAACACAACTGCAAAGCTTCCAGAATCTCTAATTACCTCATGTGAAACAACTGGGGCATTGAACCAATCAGCAAAAGTTCCAGAAGATGCTAAAACAGCAATAATGAAAGCAATGACAATTGGAATTATAAACTTAATTAATGTATCTTTTTTTAAAGCATTTTTCCAAAGAAAATCAAAGCCAAATCCTCCAAGAATAGCCATACCAAAAATGACAAAGAACATCATTCGACCTGGATTGCGAAAAATTCCAAAATATGGAAGTTTATACATTATTTCAAATAGAGGGCTGCCACTTCCAATAGAATACAAGAAACCAAAAACGACAAACGTTATCATTAGCCAAACGTAACGATTATTATAGCCAACAAAGACAGCGAATAATCCAAGAAGGGCGGCGGTGACTCCAAAATAATATACCGTTTCCCAGAAAAAATGGGTTTGCAGTTCGTCTCCAAACCTCAAATAGAATGTTGAATTCTCAAGTTTTGAACCTTCTACCCATCCAAACAATTTAGGAACAATTGCTGTATAAATTTGTTTGAATTGAAGAGCACCTTCGGTTGCTTTTTCGTACGAAACCTCATTCCTTTGAGCATACTTCGATAGTTCTTTAGTTGGGAAAAACTGAATTGAAAATATTCCAACAGCAATTAAAAAAGGTATAAAAAAAAGTCCCACTGCCCTTAATATTTGAGACAATTTTATCTTGTGTTTCAAATAAAAAAAAAGTTGGTAAATACCAGCAATCCCTAAAAAGGTAAAAACATACAGAGTTGTTTGGGGATGGCCTGATAATAAAGCCATTCCAAGAACTAATCCTGCAAGAATCGAAAAGAAGAACTTATCTTCTTCGAATGAACGCAGGAAGAAATACAACACCAACGGAAGCCATGCTAAATGGTATATTATCATTGGATGAATGATATGAACTACCATAAGCATCGAAAAAGAATAAGAAATAGATGAAATTAAGGCTCCGTAAGAAGAAATTTTAAAGTTTCTGGCTAAAATATACATTCCTAATTGAGAAACGAGAAAATGGAAAATTATCACCATTTCCAAAGCCAAAACTGGTAAATTATTCCCTGTTAATGTAAACAAAGAAAGAACTCTATTAAACACATAGAAGAAGCCTACTTGAATATCAGCAAGGAATGGCATTCCTGCGAATGTATAGGGATTCCAAAAGGGAATTTGTCCCCGCGCAAATTCTTTTGCTGCAAATGTTTGAACTGGGAAAACATATTCAACAAAATCTTCCCAGAAAAAAGAATTCATAAAGATTTGGTCATAGAAGAAAATAAATGTGGTTGCAAGAAAAATAAAAAACACACCCAAAAAAGGAATTGGTTTAGATTCCTTGATTTTAAAGATTTTTCTTTCTTTCTTTTTTATCGACTTTGCCATAGTTAAGATTCCCTATTTTTTTTGCAATTGCAATAATTGAAAGTCCAAAAGGAAAGCGAATATAAGGTAGCAAAAATTTTTCTGATTCAAATACACATCTGAAAACTTTATTAAGCAAATCTGGAACAGGATCAACTGGTGGGGTTTCTTCAATGGTTTTGTCTTTTATTGTAAGCCTTTTTAAAACGGCTGGAAAGAACAAAAAGAAGTTAAAATATGAAATATACTCTATCTTGAAACCCGTTTCTTCAAGTAATTGTTTAAGCTGTGAACGGGTATATCTTCGCTTATGCATATGCAAGTCATCATGGTTGCTCCAAAGCCATGAAAAGGCGGGAACCGTAATTATCAAATATCCATCCTTTTGCAAAACAGAAAACAATTTTCTTAATATTGTTCTATCGTCATCAATATGTTCAATTACGTCAAGAGCAAAAACGCTTTTCAAATTAAACTTATTGGCTGGAAAATCATCGATTGAACCCAAAAATAAGTTGTTTAGTCCTCGTTTTCGGCAAAATTCAATGGCAAGAGGCGAAGTATCAATGCCAATAACATCGAAATGTTTATTCAGCAATGAAGCAAAGCCACCAGTTCCACATCCGAAATCGAGCACAGTGCATTTTTTGTACAAATTTGTATAATTGAAAGTAAGTTTTAATACAATTCTATTTCGAGCAACAAACCACCAATATTTATCCTCGAGTTCAAAGTTAACTTTATATACATTTTCAAACATTTATGGAAAAAGTAAATTATTGAGAAATGTAATTTAATCTTATTATTCTAATAAAACAAATAAACCAATAGAAAACCAAAATGTGTTAAAATCAACTTGCATTATGCGATTGATTTACAAATATTAATCGAATTTCCACTCCTTTTGTTTACGTAATCGTTTTTCTAACCCACCATTTTTTAAAATTTTAACAATCTCCTCTTTTGAAAAGCGACGAAATTCAAATTCAGATAGTGCAAAATTATATATTAATAAAGATAAAACAGCCGAAGCATTTGAAATGTACTTTTTATTTACCTTATCGAAGGAATCCCCAAAATCGTGATAATGACGGTACATCGGTTCATCCATCCATCCAAGAAGTGTGATAGTGGAAATTCCTTCGAACATAAAATACATATGGTCACTATTTGTCCAAGGTTTACTTACAACACCATTCTTCAAAAAGAAACCATCCAGTTGTAAAATTACCGCATTAACCACAGAATCAAGATAATCAAATCCCATAGTATTAAAACCAATGGGGTCGCCTGGCATATCGAGATTTATTGCCAGTGAAACTTCGTCCTTGTGTTTATCGACATAATATTTAGACCCCCATAATCCTAATTCTTCTGCGTTAAACCAAACAAACTCAATGGTATAATAATAATTCTGAAATTGCGACAAATTTCTTGCAATTTCATATAACACAGCAATTCCAATACCATTATCAATTGGCACCTTGGCTAATATCCATGAATCGAAATGAGCTCCCACGACAATTTTTTTATTCGTTTTCCCAGGAATAGTATATATTGCGTTTGCAGAAGTTGCTTGGTAACAATACGAATTGCTTTGAATTCGAACAACTGGTTTTAAATTATTTGTTGAAAGTCGCCTTAACCATTGTCCATCTTCATAAGTTATACTGAAAGCAGGTATTGGATTTGGATTTCCTTGAAAGTTTCCCACACCTGCGAGCACCAAACCACCAGGTTTATCATTAATAAAAAGTATCGCCAAAGCCCCCTTTCGACTTGCAATTTCTATTGCTTCGTATCGTAATAACTCTTCTCTATTTAAAGGTCGCTCTTGAATAACGAGCACAATTTTACCCTTTACATCCAGATTTTCATAATCTTCCTGGTAACCAAAACTTGCAAATACAACCTCTCCATCAAAGGGGCCTGTTTTAGAATTGTAGCCCAAACCGACAGCAAGTAAAGGTTTTAAAACAGGTGAAATAACAAGTACGGTATCATTTTCACGTTTCCACCCAGGGAATGTAAATTTCTCGAATTTAATTACTAAATTATCTTTTTTCCCTTCTTCTTGTAGAATTTTTAAAGCCTTTTCATTGGTTTCTGTTCCAGAAAGCCTGCCACCAGCCTCATCACATATCCTTTGCAGCACTTGATATCCACGATTCTCAAAAAAGGAAAAAGAAATTATCTTGGAATGCTCAATACTTTGAGCAAAGCAAGTATCAAAAAAGAATAGAGAGACTAAGGTAAAAAAAAGATATTTCAATTAACTCCTTTAGAAATTAAAAACTGTCCAAATTTTTTATCTTTAACGACTATATGGTCCATTAACCAATTTCTTAAGAAATTCATAATTTGAACAGATAAAACTGCTCTACCAGCATTAAAATCTTCGTAGAAACGTTTAACTTCATCAGTTAACTTCTCGTGTTCATATCGATGCATTTCGTAATCTTCATATCCATATTTAACCATTAATTCTTCTTCGCTCTTAAAATGAGTATTTACATAGTTTACTAATTCATTCAGAACCTTTCCCAAAACGTCTTTTCCTTTCCCCTGCGCCATAGAATCACTAAGTTCATTGATAATTTGAACCAAACGCTTGTGTTGGTTATCAATTTTTAGAACTCCGACAGAATAACTGTCGTTCCAATTGATAAATGCCATAATACCTCCAATAAAAAAACAAATTTATCCAGAAAAACAAAAAATTAAAAATAAGAAATTCTCTTTAGTTTTTTTGAATAAATTTGTAACAATAATGATAATTTTTCGTAAATTATCTTTTCATTAATAGAGGGAAAAATGAATGGCTCACAAACACCTTCTGCACCTAATCCTCCAAATTTTTATTCTCGAAAGCGCTCTCGGTGGTGGATTCCAATTATAATTATTGGTGTAATTGTACTTTTTATTTTTGTTGTTTTTGTTGCAATTGTTTCATCAATTGGTTCTATTTTTCAAAAAGAACCAGTTGTTATTAAATCAAATTCCGTTCTCGTAATAAATTTAAATAACCAAATAGAAGAATATGTTGGCGAATCTTTATCATCAATATTGTCAACAAGTGGCACTGTTGCATTTTACGACTTGCTTAAAGCAATAGAATATGCAAGGGTTGATAATAAAATTCGAGGTATCTATCTAAGATGCTCATATTCTATGTTAGGATGGGCAAAGAGAGTCGAATTAGTAGAGGCGCTACAAAAATTTAAATCATCAGGAAAATTCATTTATGCTTTCATAGAAATGGGAAACGAAAACGATTACTATCTTGCCCTTCCTGCAGATAAAATTTTTCTTGCTCGAGAAGGATTAATGGAAATGAATGGGTTTTCTATTTCTGCTTTATTTCTAAAAGGATTGTTCGATAAAATTGGCTTAGAATTTTATGTCCAACAGTTTGAAGACTTCAAGTCTGCGAGTGAGCAGTATAGTAGGACAAAATTCAGCGATAGTGCTCGGGTCGCATACCGCGAATTGTTAACTCAAAGATATCAAGTTTTCCTTGAATCTTTAGAAAAATTTCGCAAAATTCCTTTAAACCTTGCAAACAATCTATTAGATATTGGTATATATTCACCCGATTCTCTCTTGAAGTATCATTTTGTAGATTCCCTTTTAAACGATAACCAAGTTAAAGAATTCATTCGAAGCATTGTACTTGGTGAGAAGTACAAAGGAGACACCACAAAAGACAAAGTTAATTTTATTACTCTTAGAGATTATTTAAACAGCCAAGAAATTTCGGAATTTGAGAAAACCGATAAAGAAAATGCAATCGCGATAGTTTTTGCTTCGGGAGCAATTGTACAAAGGTCTCAGAAATCACCTTTCGATATGGACTTTGAAATTAACCCAGACAATTTTATCAAAAATCTTAAAAAGGCTCGGGAAGACAAACGAGTTAAAGCAATAATAATTCGAATTGATAGCCCGGGTGGTTCAGTTATTGCATCCGATGAAATTTGGGAAGAAATCCTTAAAACTAAAAAAATTAAACCAGTGTATGCATCTATGAGCGATGTAGCCGCTTCTGGTGGTTATTATATTGCAATGGCTTGCGACACAATCATTGCTCATCCAATGACAGTTACAGGTTCAATTGGAGTAATTTCCGTTATTCCAAACTTCAGCAAGATGATTGACAAAATAGGAGTTACTGTTGACACTCTTTCGACAAATAAATCTTCTCAAGACTTGAACTTATTCATTCCATTTTCAAACCAGCAAAAGAAAAAGTTAGAGGATTTTGCTCGCCCAATGTATTTTCGTTTCTTAAGTAAAGTTGCTAAAAGCCGAAACAAAACTGTAGAACAAATTCGAGCAATTGCCAAAGGTAGAATTTGGACAGGCGAAAAGGCTCTGGAAATTGGTTTGGTTGACGCACTTGGAGGTTTGCAAGATGCTATAGATATTGCTAAAAAAAGGATTGGGGTGAAAAACCCAACTATCAAACGATTTCCAAGACCTATGGAAGACTTTGAAATATTATTGAAACTATTTTCCAAAAAAAGAGACGAGGCTAATTCCTATTACAATACAAAAGAAATTCTATCAACAATTGATTTATTCCCAAAAGAGTTACAAAATCAAATTCTTCAGCTTGTTAAATACTTCCGATTTACGAAAGAAGAATATGTTTTGGCAATATTACCTTACGTAATCTGGATACAATAAAAACAAATTAATGATTTTGTATTCTAGAATAATAATCGTTAACAACCTTTGCGATTCCTTCGTGAAGTTTTGTTTTTGGTTTCCATCCCAATGACCTTGCTTTTGAAATATCAAGTAACTTACGAGGGGTCCCATCGGGTTTGGAAGTATCCCAAACAATTTCTCCATCAAATTCAACTATTTGTTTTACCAATTCAGCCAAATTTTTTATTGAAATTTCCTCTCCGTAGCCAATATTAACAAATGGTTCAGTATCTTTAGCAGAATAATTTTCCATAAAATAAACGCAAGCATCTGCTAAATCCCCAACATATAAAAATTCTCTAAAAGCAGTCCCGCTTCCCCAAAGAGTAACACTTTCTTCTTTAATTCCAAGTTTAGTTAAAATTTCTTTAATCGATTCATTTGAATTAATGTTAATAATCGCATCAAAGCCAAAGCCTATTTTAAACAATGAAAAGTCTTTTCTTATTAAATCAAACCTCTTTTCTCTTAAAAGACGGGCAAGAATGAATTTACGAATTAACGCGGGAAGAACGTGTGAAGTCTCCAAGTTAAAATTATCCCTTTCACCGTAAATATTTGTGGGCATTAAAGAAATATAATCGGTTCCATATTGGAAATTATAGGCCTCACAAAGTTTAATAGCACTGATTTTTGCGATAGCATATGGTTCATTCGTTGGTTCTAATTTACCAGAAAGTAAATAATCTTCCTTCATTGGTTGGGGGCAAAACTTCGGATAAATACACGAGGAACCAAGATTCAAAAGTTTTTTTACACCAAATTTATAAGATGAATTAATAACATTTAAAGCGATAGCAAGGTTATCATAAATAAATTCGGCTCGATAAGTGTTGTTTGCAAGAATTCCACCAACTTTAGCAGCAGATAGGAATACATAAACAGGTTTTTCCTTCTCAAAAAAATCTTCGGTATCACTTTGGCATCGTAAATCCAACTCTAATCTCGTTGGAGCAACAATATTTTCATATCCCAACTCTTTTAGTTTCTTTACAATTGCAGAGCCTACTAAGCCACGCCCCCCAGCAACAAATATTTTCTCTTTCCTATCAAATTTCATTTTGAATGTCAATTAATTCTGAATATTTGTGTTCAGTCCAGCCTAAACCCTTTTGTTTAGCTACTTTAAAACCTTCGAATTTTGGTTTAATCCCAACTAAAAGCAAGTCGAAATCAACCATAATCTTTACTAATTCAGCGAACAAAATTTGTGGCTCCCATCCAAGTATTTGTTTAGCCTTTGAAGAATCAGCAAGAAGAAAATCAACTTCTGTTGGTCGGAAATATCTTTGTTTTAATTCAATCAGAATTTGTCCAGAGGAAATAATTCCATTCCAGCGATTATCGAAACTTTTAACTATTCCTTTTTCTTCCAAACCAGAGCCAATCCATTCAATCTCGATGTCGCAATACTCAAATGCTTTATTAACAAATTCTCTTACGGAATGACTTTCTCCAGTCCCAATCACAAAATCATCAGGATAGTCAAGTTGTAAAATCTTCCACATCAATCGAACATATTCTGGCGCATAGCCCCAATCTCTTCGGGCATCAAGATTTCCAAGAAATATTTTCTTCTGATTTCCAACGAGTATATTTGCTATCCCCCTTGTTATTTTGCGAGTCACAAAAATTTCACCTCGGCGAGGACTCTCGTGATTAAACAAAATTCCATTCGAAGCAAATACGTTATATGCCTTCCGATAATTTATTACCATCCAGTAGGAGTACAATTTCGAAATTGCATAAGGACTTTGAGGTGAAAAAGGGGTATTTTCGTTTTGGGGAGGCGGTGAGGAACCAAATAGTTCCGAAGAAGAAGCCTGATAGAATCGCGTCCTAATCCCACTACGTCTAATTGCTTCAAGGATTCTTGTTGTTCCCAAACCTGTGACGTTACCAGTATATTCAGGTAAATCGAAAGAAACTCGAACATGACTTTGAGCACCAAGATGATAAATCTCATCTGGTTGAATATTATAAATAATCTCAGTTAATATTCCTGAATCTGACAAATCGCCATAATGAAGACGTAATCGAGATTCAGGGTTTTCAGTAGGGTCTTTATATATATGATCGATTCTATGAGTGTTAAAAGTGCTTGCCCGACGAATTATTCCATGAACTTCGTAACCTAACTCCAACAAGTATTCTGCGAGATACGAACCATCCTGACCAGTAATTCCAGTTATTAGTGCTTTTTTCATAACTATAATAAATGAAAAACTTCATAAATTTAAATTTTAAATTTACAAAAAAATTAATATGAAAAAATTCATTTTAACTTTGTTCATTTTTTCCCTTTTTTCCACTTTATTTTCAAAAAATCAAAATAATATGGAAGCCATTGTTGACAGCAATATGACATTTGAAGAAGCAATAAAAGGAACCAAAGCTCCAAAAAATATTATTGACTCACTTGTATTAATCGATGTATTTTACTATTCATTCGACAAAAAACTTCACAAAGGGCAAGTATTGATAAACAAAGAACTTGCAAATGAAATAATCGAGATTTTTGAAATGATTAAGACTATCAAATTTCCCATAGCCAAAGCAATTCCAATTTCGGCTTTCAATTGGTCGGATATGGCATCAATGGAAGCAAACAATACTTCATCATTCAACTACCGTTACATCGCAGGAACAAATCGACTTTCCCTACATGCCAGAGGTAGAGCAATTGATATAAATCCATTGCTTAATCCGGTAGTGTACGAAGATGGTAGAATTGAACCAAAAAATGGAAGTTATAATCCAAAAGAATTAGGAACTTTTTATCCCACTCATCCAGTCGTCCTTGAATTCAAAAGCCTTGGATGGCGTTGGGGAGGAGAATTTAAAACATATAAAGATTACCATCATTTCGATAAGGAATGATGAAAGAAAAAAAACTTACTACAGAACAATTAGATGCACTTAATCTAAATATTCATATTGCATTGAACGCAAATGCAGGCTCGGGGAAAACCAGTGTCCTTGTAGAACGCTTTTATAGTATTCTCGAAAAATCAATAAATGGGGAAATTGAAGTTTCTCCCGACGAAATAGTTGCGATAACTTTCACCAGAAAAGCATCAGCCGAAATGCTTTCCAGAGTAATTAAACGTTTTAATTCTTCATTCCAAACAGAAAACATTAATTCGGATAACAAAAAGATAAAAGATCTAAACTATTTAGAAAAACTAAGAATAACACGCAACAAACTTACTAATGCAAGAATATCGACAATTCATAGTTTTTGCCTACAAATTCTAACCAACTATCCGGTCGAAGCCAACCTCCCAGCCTATTTCAGCGAAATATCAGAATCTGAAAGGCTAAAACTTTTCGAAGACGCATTTAACTCAGTTCTTATGAATTGGATTGGGACAAACGAGAAAAAGTCTATTCTAAGCAAAATTTTCTCAAGCATTTCATTGGAGGACTTGCGAGACCTTTCTCAAAAAGTGATTTCAAATATTGACCTTTGGAACGACTTACAAAAAATTTATAACAAAAGTTTCGAGGAATATTTAATAGATTTAGGAAAATTCTTTTATAATACTTATCATAACTGTATACTATCACTTTTCGAATTCTTAAATGATTTATCAGAAAAAAACACGGAAAATCAAAAATTAGTGGAAATTGCAAAAGAAATTAGTGCTTTTATTTCTTACACTAAAAAACTATTTGCAGAAGATAAATCAAAACCGCTTTTAGATTCAAATTTTTGGGACAAGTTGAGCAATCTTTTGGAAAAATTTTATACAAAAGAAAAAAAATTAAGGGAAAAAGTATTCAAAACTGACGATGATTTCGAGGACATTGAAAAACTAAACGAAAAATTTCACAAAACTATTAAGTTTTTGGACAAAATTATTGAGTATAATTCTTTCAAAAAAAGAATAAGAGAAAAATTCTCTACCTTGGATATTGAGCACCGTTATTTCGAAACATCTAAAATAATTTTCGATTTTATCAAAGATGTTTATGACTATTTTCAAAAGTTCAAATTTGATAAAGGTTTGATAGACTATTCTGATATGCTTCTAAAAACTAATCAACTTTTCAAGCAATATCCTAATATACTTGACGAAGTTCGCAAAGGAATCAAATTTTTGATGGTAGATGAATTCCAAGATACTGACAAACTCCAGTTCGAAATAATCAAACAACTTGTTCCAAAAAATGGAAACCAAACTAATAATATTCCAAATCTTTTCATCGTTGGAGATGAAAAGCAAAGCATTTACTCATTTAGAAATGCTGATGTAAGAATTTTCAAAAACGCAAAGTCTTATATCGAAGAACTTAATGATGCTAATGGCGATACATACTATTATAACAATGGACAACTAAAGCTCACTCTTACTTTCCGCCTTAAACCCGAGATAGCTGCATTTGTCGATAATGCTTTTGAATCTATTATGAATGTTACAGACGAGCAACCTTACTCTGATTTCAATATTGATTATGAGCCTTTTGTAATACCTGTATCTAAAATTCAACAATACTCAAATAGGAATTTTGCAATTCCTCCTATTACTTTTCTTTTTGAAAATAAATCCCAAGATACTTCAATCTCGGATAATAAGGATGATAATTATAAAGAAACTGAAAATCAAAACAAAAACGATGTAATAAATGAAGATACTGATACAAACAAGCTGGAAATACTCATTTCTAAACACATCCACTTTATTGTGCAAAACGACGAAGTTTTAATCTATGACAAAGACAATGATATCTTTCGCAAAATTGAGTACTCGGATATTGCAATTTTAAGCCGAAAAATTAAAGACCTCACGAAAGTTGCAACGGTGTTGTCTTCTCAGAATATCCCTTTCATTTTCCAAGGGGTGAAGAACTTCTATGCGGTTAATGAAATTCAAGATATTGTTTCATTTTTAAAATTCCTTGTAAATCCAAAAAATGATGTTTCTTTGGTTGCTGTTCTACGCTCTGCATTTTTCGAATTTACCGACGAAGAGCTACTAAACATTTCTTCCTCGTCAGAGGATAATTTGCCTTTTTGGGATAAAATTCAAAAATATTACGAATTTTTAAACTCTAATTCCGATGTCGCTTCCCAAAACGAATATTTTTCCGAATCTTTCAAAAAAATTGAAAATGCAATACAAGTATTAAAAAAACTGCAACAATTATTCTCAATCTTACCAATTAATGAACTAATCCATAGAATTCTTGTTGAAACGAATTGGCATAAGAAAGTTAGGTGTTTTAAGAATTTTGATCAAATTATAGCGAATGTTGACGAATTTCTTCAATATTCAAGGGAATATGTAGAAATAGGATTCAGAACAATACTCGATTTTATTCAAGATATTGATTACATTTCGAAGTATGGAATTTCGGACGTTGATCGTTTTGGATTCGTTTCCAGTAATGCTGTTCGTTTAATAACTTTTCATTCGGCAAAAGGATTGGAATTTCCAGTTGTTTATTTATATAAAATTGATGCTAAACCACGAGAAACAAAATACATTGATGTTTCAAGAGAAGTAGGTTTAATTTTTCCTATGGAGATTTACCTCGAAAATGAAGTACAAAAGGCTCCTACATTACAAAATATAATAGCCTCCGAACAGTTGCAAATAGAACAAGATGCAGAAGAATCACGTATCCTTTATGTAGCTACAACTCGTGCAAGCGATTTCCTTATCATTACTGGTAACATTTATTTCGACACCCAAACATCTGAACCGAAATTTAAATACCATCTCAAAAGCCTTTTAGAGGCACTTAGTATTATCATCAACCAGAAACAATTTAACTCATTGACTCTCAATCTTCAATTCAAGATACTTCGGGAAAATGAAAAAATTGAAAAAATTAATATTGATGTACCAATAGAATATTTTATAAATAATTTCGATAGACAAAAATCTTCTGTGGCAACAGAAGATATTAATTTATTATCATTGCCACCTCTGAAATCTCTAATTGAAAAGATACAACCCGTAATAAGTAAAAACATTTTCTCATCAACAAAATTCAATATTTACTCCTTAAATTCAAAAAACTATGTTAAAAGTTATTTTTTAGGGCTCCATAGATCCCCAAACGAAATTTTTCATTCTTCACTCGAAGAAGATTTCGAAACAAAAGACAACATCATTGTAAGTTCAATCATCGGAAACACCATTCATTATTGCCTTGAAAACATTTCGTCCTGGTTCAATTCTAATGGGTTTCTCATCGGTAAGTTAATTGAAACAATTGAAAATTCTATGTTTCTACAAGAAAGAAATCTCTCCCGAGAAATTCAAAATATTATTCTTGAACAGTGCTCAAATATCGTCCAAACTAAACTTATTAAAAGATATAAGGATTTAGTCATTAATTCTCCAAAAGAATATGAAATTCTACTTCCAATCGATAACAACTTCTTATTTGCCAAAATAGACCTACTTTTACAAAATCAAAATAGTGAATTCGAAATTTGGGATTGGAAATCGAATAATTTAAAATCTTGTTCTGAAATTCCTAAATATGCTAACACCTATAGACCCCAAATGGAAACCTATGCACTTGCAGTTTCCTATTTACACCCAAAACAGGAAAAAATAAAAGCAAAATTATTGTTTACTAAACTTGCGAGACCCGAGGCAGAGGACTCTGAATGGACTTTCGATTTCATTTGGACAAAAAATGAATTATTTGAAATTGAAAGTAAATTGAAAAGCCAAATGCTACAAATGAATCAATTGATAATTTAATGATTTTTTAAAAGCTCGTCAATATCCAAAATCTTTAAAGCAAAATGATGTTGATTTAACCAATTGGTAACAATTCTTACTTCTTCAACCTCTTCTTTTTCAAATCCTTTTGAAAAATTTCTTTGTTGTAAATATTGCTCAAAAATCAAAGGACGCAGAGAATCCAATTCTTCCAAATTTCTAATACTTGTATCCCAAACTAGTTTACCATTGCAAATTAAAAGAACTTCAATAGGATCAAAACCACCATTCTTTTGATATATTGCAAGAAAATTTCGCTTATCAAGTTGAGATAAGTTAAAAGTGGGACTCCCAAGGACTTTTTTAACCTCGTAAATTTTATCTTTTAATTCTTTCGCTTGCTCAAAGTCATAATTTTCTGCATAGGACAACATTAAAGATTCAAGAGTTTGAAGTAATCCATTTTCAAACGTAGTTAAAAATTCTTTAATTCGATTAATTTCATCTTCATATTCTCTATCAGCAAAACCATTCCTACATGGTGCCAGGCAACTTTTTGTTTGAAAGTAAAAACAAGTAAGTTCGGGATTTTTCCTATCCATTTCGAAGTTACACTTTTTCAATCTAAATTTCCGATAAATAATATCAAGAATAAGCTCCGCAGTCTCTCGATTTTTAAAAGGTCCAAAACATTCGCCTTCATTTGGCTTGGGTTCGTAAGTTATTTGAAAGACTGGATATTTTCTTTCACGTGAAACCTGAATAAATGGATAACTCCGCAACTTTTTACTTAATGAATTGAATTGGGGTTTATGCAATTTAATTTGCCGATTCTCTTCGATTAAAGCACGCAATTCCGTTGAGGTCATAATCCAATTTATCTTTTTAGTAGATTTTAGAAGTTGAAGAATTTTTCTCGATGTTGTGGTGGTAAAATAACTTTGAATCCTTCTTTTTAAAGACTTTGCTTTGCCAACGTAAATAACTTTATCTTGATTATCATAAAAAAAATAAACTCCAGGGGAATCGGGTATCTGGTCGCTTTCAAAATATGGCCTCCCAATAATTTTCTGGACTACGTTGAAAGAGTAATAGGGTTTATATTGAAACTGAATTAAATCACTAAGTTCGTGAATATTGTGTTCGTTTTCCGCTATCTCAAGAAGTTCAATAAGAATTTGTGCAGTTGCACGTGCATCACCAAAAGCACGATGTCTATTTTTAATTGGAATTCCAAAATATTCAGAAAGAGCACCAACGTTTTTTTTGCTAATTCCACTTACTAATCTTCGCGCCAAACGCAGAGTACAAAGTTTAGGTATGTCTGGAAAATTATAACCATTTTTTTCAAATGATTTTTGAACAAAAGTATAATCGAAATTTACGTTATGAGCAACAAAAACTGAATCGTTTGTAAACAATTTCTTTAACTCTGGGATAATTTGACGAAATACTGGGGCAAGAAAAGTCATTTCATTGGTTATTCCAGTCATTCGCGTAATAAACACAGGAATATTTTGCTGGGGATTGACAAGAGTTGAAAATTCACCCAGAATTTCACCATTTTTTACTGTAATGCAAGAGATTTCAATGATGTTGTTAGTTTCAGGTCTGGAACCAGTTGTCTCAACATCAACAACAATAAATTTTGTATCCCAAATAGATTGCATGCAAAAATTAAAAAAACAAAATTAAGAAATATATTATTCTTAATTATTAAGGCTTCAACTTCAATTTTGAAAAGTCAAATGTTTATAAAAAATCTTTCTAAAATTCAAAAAAACAAAGTAGTTTATTTTTCGTCTAAAAAAATCTAAACTAGTGGGTAAGAAATGGAAGATGGTAATATTAAAAAGCCCATAAGACAAACAACGAATAGAGCCCGAGACATTTTCAATACTTATGTTCGCCACGAAAGTGGCAAACAAATCCCAATATCTTCGACAGAAAATAATTCCGATAATTTAGAGCAGACACAGATTCCTACTGATGAAGAAGTATCCAAAATTGAACAAGTCCATACTCAAAATCAAGAACTCTACGAGGAAAACGAAAAACTTCGAAAGGAACTGGAAGAACTAAAGAGTAGAGTTCAACAATTAGAAAAAGAAAAATCGGAACTTTACGACCAACTTTTAAGAAAGGCTGCAGAGTTTGAAAATTTCCGTCGAAGAACTCAAAAAGAAAAAGAAGAACTTATCAAATTCGGTAACGAAAAATTATTGTTTGAATTTCTTTCTTTGCTCGATGATTTAGGAAACGCAGTTAATTCTGCAAAAAATAACTC
This sequence comes from Ignavibacteria bacterium, assembly GCA_037440445.1. Classification (GTDB taxonomy): domain Bacteria; phylum Bacteroidota; class Ignavibacteria; order Kapaibacteriales; family UBA2268; genus Naka2016. The sequence continues at coordinate 2,052 of JBBIUA010000005.1, read as the reverse complement.
AGATTTTGGTTCTCTTGCTTCAGGAGTAGAATTGATTTTGAATAAAGCAAAAAAACTATTTGAACAAGCTGGAGTCACAGAAATCGAAAATCCAGTTGGTAAACCCTTTGATGTAGATTATCACGAAGCTTTAATGACTGTACCATCGGAACTACCGGAAGGTTATGTTGTTCAAGAACTCCAAAAAGGATACAAATTCTTTGAAAAAGTTTTGCGCCATACAAAAGTTATCACATCATCTGGTCCAATGGGTGGAGATGGTGAACAAAAAAATGTTAAACTTTAATTCGTAAATTATGGGAAAAAGAGATTATTATGAAATATTAGGTTTATCCAAGAATGCTTCACTTGAAGAAATAAAGTCCGCATATAGAAAACTAGCAATGAAGTACCACCCCGATCGTAATCCTGGGAATAAAGATGCGGAAGAAAAATTCAAAGAAGCTACCGAAGCATATGAAGTGTTGAGCGATCCAGAAAAAAGGCAAAGATATGACCAATTTGGACACGAAGGTCTACAAAGCGGTTATGATTATCATACCTACAGCTCGTTCGACGATATCTTCTCCGCATTCAGTGATATTTTTGGTGGTTTTGGCGGGAGTATTTTCGATGAATTTTTTGGAACGAGTACTCAAAATCGACGCCGAGCACGACAAGTAAATATTGGTGAACGAGGTTCCGACCTTAAAATTCGACTTCCATTGACACTTGAAGAAATTGCTACCGACACCGAAAAAACTATAAGATTAAAAAAATACATTACTTGCGACCATTGTAATGGAAGTGGCGCCAAACATGGTTCTGGTTATCGAACCTGTCCTACTTGCAATGGAACTGGGGAAATTCGCCAAGTTTCCCGCTCTTTCTTTGGGCAATTTATAAACATTTCAACTTGTGGAACTTGCGGAGGAAGTGGTAGGGTAATTGGTGAAAAATGCCCAAAATGCGATGGCGAAGGAAGAATTCAAGGGGAAGAAACAATCAACATTAAAATTCCAGCAGGTGTCGAAGATGGTAATTATATTCCAATGAGTGGAAAAGGTAACGCTGGAAAGCGTGGGGGACAATCCGGTGATTTAATTATTGTTATTGAGGAAAAAAAACACGAGCATTTTATTCGACAAAAAGATGATATTTATTACGAATTACTGATTAGTTTTCCCGAAGCTGCACTGGGTACTAAAGTTGAAATTCCCACTCTCTATGGTAAGGAAACAATTAAAATCGAGGCGGGTACTCAACCTGGAAGTCGTATAAAACTTCATGGCAAAGGTATACCCCATTTAAACCAATATGGTAAAGGTGACCAAATTGTAATTGTCAATGTTTATGTCCCTACTAACTTAAATTCAAAGGAAAAAGCACTTTTGAAAGAACTCGCTCAAAGTCAAAATCTTAAACCCAAAAGTAACGAGGGTAAACCAAAAGATTTTTTTTCAAAAGTGAAAGAAGTCTTTAGTTGAATTTAATTACCATTTATTCTGAGATTTAGTTACTAACTCCATGTTGAACAATACAATCAATAACTTACTGAATTATCAGCCAGTTACTGAATGGACAACAAAAGAAAAAGTCTTAATAAGTTGACAAAATTTATCTTTACTTTCTGCCTATATTCTCTTTACCACCACCTTGCCCCTGCAATACAATGCGTTCGAGTTGTTCAAGCCGTTGAAGAAGTTCGGCGTTCTCCTTCTTCATTTCTTCGATGGTTTGGCTTTGGTCTTGAATTGCTTTTACTAATATCGGGATTATTTCTGTTGTGTTTAATCCAAGATAGTCTTGCTCCATTATCTTTACTAAATTGTAACTTCCATCCATTCCGTATTGCTTCATCACTTCTTGAACTTCCTGGGCAACAAATCCCATTGTTATTTTCCCATCTATGGAGTTATTGTAAATATATTGGCGTGGCCGCAGTTTAAGTATAAAATCCATCCCAAAAGGTAAATCCGATATATCGTGCTTGTAGCGGGCATCCGATGCATTTGTCCACGATGCTGCATACATTCGGTAACTGTTGTTGCTGCTATTGCCAATTGTTACTTC
>JBBIUA010000004.1:0-165286 GCA_037440445.1 Ignavibacteria bacterium | reverse complement strand
ATAAATAATAAACTCATCAACCATATTGATAATATCAAAATAACCTTTCCAGGGGATGTAGTTTGATTGGAGAATAGCTATTCTTTTCATAATTGTGAAAGCTCCTTCCAAAATTCTTTATCGAAACAAGAATCATCAAAAACTAAATTTGGAGAAAATTCGAATCTTTCGTTTTTAAGAATGAATTTTTTATTTATTATATCACTTCCAGTTACTAATACTATACTATTTAATAATATTAGAGCACCGAATTCAAAACATTTCTGAACAATATCTTTAGCTTCCAAATTATCTCTTTTTAAAATAGCTTGAGAAATAATTTTACCACCATCAACTTCTTCTTCTACATAATGACATGTAACACCAATATATTGGCAATTATTATCAATGGCCTTTATTATGGGTTCAATACCAATTAAACCCTTAAAAGCTGGTAATAGAGAATAGTGTAAATTAATCATTTTACCTTTATATGTTAAAACTGTTTTTTCATCTATTATCTTATGCCAATTAGTTACTATTATATCAGGATTTATTGTTGGTAATTCAGTTAATAATTCTTTGTTGTTATTTCTTTTATATGTAATTAATCTATTATATACTTTTTCTTTTTGGGCATAAGCCAAAGCATTACATTCTCGATCAGCAATTACAGAGAGCTCAAGATTTTTTAAAATCCCTTTTTTTTGAGCAAGATGAAAAAACTTAAAATTTCCACCGCCTGCAGATACTAAAAAACATAGTTTCATATTAACCCCTTGTATCAAACAAATTTATTAGTTGTTCCTTTAACCTCTCTTCCGAAAAATAATTCTTTACAATTTCATGATTTTTTCTACTTGTTTCTTCATCAATCGGTGTAATATCTAAATTTTTAATATCATACACTTTTACACCAATTTCATTGAATAGTTGCCAAGGGGTAATATCGCTTCTCATATATACTTTTTTTCCAAGTCCCAAAAGTGTAATAATATTTCCCATCCCCTGCTGTCTATTATGAGCAAAAATTGCAATATCTATTTCGTCTAACAACTTAAGATAATCATTCAAAGGTAACAACTCATTTAAAGGTATGAATTTATCACCGAAGATGTCCTTCCCTTTCTTTATGACAATTTTTGCATAACTTTCGTCCCCATAGGAAAGGGGCACAAATAATTTTATGTTTTCTTCTTTATACTTTAATAACTTATCAAAAATTTCAAAATGGTTATTGGTTTTAGTAGCAGAATTACCAATCTGGATGTTAATACTGTTGTGGTGATTGGTTTTGATGTCTGTTTGTTTAAACAAATTACTGGGATACATAAAACATTCATGGTACATAGCGTTTAATTTGTACCACTTACATATTAAATCAAAATCCCCCTTAACATAAGTTATTATATGCTTTATTTTTTTTATAAGTCTTTTTTTGGATTCGCTTTGTATTTCTGGGAAATAAAAGTCCCCGCCCCAAGCTACCCAATAAATTTTCTCAAAAGGAAAATTCTTTTGATTTATTAAAAAGTTTATCACATCTTCGAGAAATAACCCATGTATGATAATTTTTTTGGCAATATGAAAGTAAGTTAATATTAGGTTAAAATCCTGTATTTTTTTTAGTAGTATTACATTAGGATAAACAGGTCTATACTTGATTCTTCCGTCTCCACTTCCATATATTACAAACAAATTTTTGTTTAGTGAGAAGTTTTGGTTAACAAAATCTATAAAAGGTGGAATAAACTTATCGATGAACATTAAATGCATGTTGAAATTATTTAAATCTATCATAATTTCTAATTAGCCAGAAATCAATTAAAAATCGAAAAATCCAATGAATTTAAAGCAAATATTATACCAGATGGAAGATTATTTTAGATGTTTTTGGTAGATTTTTAAGGAGGTTGTTTTGATAATTTCGTCTTTATTATAAAAGCCTTGGTTAATTTTGTTTTTAATATTCATAAGTTTGTGAGCGCTTGGGGAAATATCAAGTTTATCAATGGGTGTAAGTTTATTTGATGAGGGGTTTTGATTTCCTTTTGTTACATTAGGAACAGTTTTTGATTGTACTGGAACGATATTTTTCGGATTGCTTTCTCCTACAGATTTGATATTCATAATTCCCTCTTCTTATAAAGCAATAGTTTTTTTTGATTGTTTATATCTTTCACTTTATCAAAATGCAATTTCATATGATTTTCAATAATTTCCAAATTAATTTTTTCAAGTTCAAGAATTTTTTTTACTCTATTTATCCATCGATTGTGGTTATTTCTGAAATATACATCTAAACTTTCGTCGTTTACAATTAATGAAAAAATTTGAAAAAAAGGCTCTCTTCGTTCGAGAAGTTCAATAATTTTATCCAAATTTCTTTCGTAATCTTCATTGTATGAAACTATCTCATAAAGTAATTGTGAAGATTTTTCTATTTCTACAATTACCTTTTCAACTTGTTCAGGACTAAATTTTTGCGTTGGCGACATTCTGATCCTCGAGTGTTGCAGCAACATACCGAGCAATTTTGAGAGCTACTTCTGGGGGAATTTGTTGAACAATTTCTTTTGTTTCAGCATTAATTAATTTGAATATCATTTTTTTTGTGACGTCGTCGCGAGTAAATTCAACCATAAGGTTTTCGTCGGCAATAATTTCTTGGAGTCGTCGAGCAATTTTGTCATAATCCACTTTTTTTAATGGTTCTTGTTTTTCATTTTGGCTAATATTCTTCACAAAATTGTTGAAATTTTCTAATCCTTTTTGGATTGGTTTCTCTGTAATTGACTCAATAGTTTTATTTGTTTGAAATGTACTTTTGTATTCAGGCAAACTGGTTTGCAACTCGTTTACAGGGGGCCCTTCTATTGGGGTAATCATATATACCTCCCCATATTATTCCTAATAATTAGAGTAATAAAGATTAAGCAAAGAACTCGAAGCATTAGCAAAAGTAGAATATTGGGCTTGTGCTTTGAGATATGCTTCAAGGCTTTTAAAGTATTCATTTTTGTATCTTTCTGCTTGGATGTCAATTTTGAGTTCAAGGTCAGTGATTCGTTTTTGCATCTCATAAATTTGCTTTTGCACATTTTGAGTTTTGTTGGTAATGTAATTCGTATCGCCAGAAAGCAAACCAACGACATTTTTGACTTTAGTTACAAAGCTATCTGAAGAAGTAAATAAATCAGCAACTTTACGATAATCGGATTTTAGTGCCTCGCTAAGCTTTGTAGAATCAGAGATTGAAAGGGTACCATCGGAATTTGTTTTAATACCAATCTCGCTTAGGTACTGTGGGTTACCTGTTTGAGCAGAAGTAACGGCTTGCGAAGTAACTGCTCTGAGATTGGAGATGATGTTTCTCAATAAGGGTTCATCTTTGAGTAAGTTTTTATTATTGTTTAAATATTGGAGAATCTCATTGAAGGCATTTAAAAGGGGATTAATCAAGTTTTGAACTGCGGATGAATCCACTTCTGTTGTAAGTGTTACGGGCTGTGAACTGGAATCCTGAACTTTGAGTAAGTTTATGGTTAATCCTTGGATTACATCTGAAAGTGTGTTGGAACTTCGAGTAACAAGTATTCCATTAATTTCTGCTTCAGAGTTGAGTTCCTCGACTGAAGCAATTTTATAATGTGCATACTGATTCCCAGTTTGAATGGGGGTCCTAACACTTGCATTTGGGTCAACATTGCTAAATCCAAGTGCATTCAAAACTCCACTTCCGTTATCATCGAAAGTAATTTTATTGTCTGCTCCGGTTTCCTTTGCAGTAATGGTTAGTCTGACTGTGGTACTTGTATCTTTTACAACGGAAGCAGTGGCTTTTATATCGGAGGTATTGTTTATGGCATTGGCAATTAGTTTCAAAGCATTTTCATTAGTAGTTCCTGGGTCAATAGAAACTGTAACGGTTTTTCCATTAATAATGAAGTTAAGGTTTGAACCAGAAACTGAAAAGTTATCGGCAGCATTCATTTGGTCAGAAATCAACAAGTCATTAGTTGCTAACCTATTAACTTTTATTGAATTAGTGCCAAGAAAGGCTTCACTGTTTGCACTTACAGAGACAATTGATGAATCCGAAGATGTTACCTTACGTGAAATAAAGAGCGTTGAAGAACTTGGAGAAGAAAATTTGTCAATTTGGGACATTAAATTATTTACTTTTGAACGGAGAGTAGAGAAGAAGGAGCTTTTCTTTTCTAAATTACTTTTTCGCTCCTTTAGCTGATCCAGTTTCCCAGACTGTGTTCTTTTGTATGCTTCGACAAGTAAATCCGCTTGGGATTGACTTGTTGAAGCTGTTTGTAAAAGAGAACTCAAAGAATCAGACAATGAATTCAAACTGGATGTTAAATCAGCCATTTACCCTCCTATTTTTCAATTTCAAATGCTTGATTCCAAGCATTGCGAAGTTCTTGGACAATATTTATTGCATCTTGAAATCGTTTTTGAAAAACAAGTCGTTGGACATATTCATATAACCTATAAAGGCGTGTAGCGGTATCTTCATACTCGAAATTCAGAGCAGCCATAAGTTCAGCCAGAACACGATTCATCTTGCTAATATCTTGTTTTTTGGCGCTAACGATAAAAAGGTCATACATTTTTAAAATTACTTTTTCTTTCGACCAAGAAAGAACTTCCTGTTCAAGATATTGAGGAATATACCCTTCTTTTTTTAAGCCGTATGCTTTTGCAATTGCGGGGTTTGGAGTTGCGAGTGCCATATTCCTTTGTTAAATTGTTAATAAAGTTTACAAACAAAATTTGTACCAAACAAAGCCAAAGGGTTCCCCTCCTGGGAACCCCTTGATAGGAAGAAATGAAATTTAAAGTTTACCTTCATTTCTTTAGCCCGGGCTATTACCTAAAAAGTTGCAAGAATGCTTGTGGTTGTTGATTTGCTTGAGTTAACGAAATCAACGAGGCTTGGAGCAGGAATTGTTGTTTAATTAACTCAAGCTGTTCTTGGGCAACGTCTGCATCTTCGATTCTCGAAATAGCCGCATTATAATTTGTTATCTGGGATTTAAGCAGGTCTTCGTGGGAACCGATCCTATTCTGAATTGCACCAAGATAAGATGCAACTTTGTTTACATTGTCGATTGCTAATGCTAAACTAGTTAATGTAGTAGCTATTTGAGAAGTAGAGAAGATACCCAAATCTGTTTCGCTTACATTGTTCAAACTTTCAAGGCTTAATCCGTTAACACCAGCGAAGTCGGTGGTGAATCCTGCTGGGGATATAGCAGCAGATGTTGCATTTAAGTTGAAGTTATTCGAGGCAATGTTGAAATCCGTGTTACTTGTTGTTAAGTCGACGCCAATTGAAAGAATGGAGTTGTCGGCATAGAAACCAATTGCCCAAGTACCTGAATAATCACCCCAAAGTAGTTGCTTCCCTCCGAATACTGTTGAGTCGACAACGAACTGAATTTGTTGAGCTAATCGATATGATGCTTTTGCTAGTGCAACTTTTTCGGCTGTACCCAAAGCACCAGTTGAGGCTTGAGATGCTGCGTCCTTAATTTGAGTTAATAGGTTCGTAATGTTATCAAGTGCATCTTGTGCAATAGATGTAACGTTCATTGCTTCGCCCGCGGCAAGTAATGCTTTTTTCAAAGCGCCGTTTCTTGCTTGTAATGCTCGAGAAGTGATATAACCTGCGACATCGTCAGCAGCAGTGTTAATGCGCTTTCCAGTCGATAGTCGCAGTTGACGTAATGCGATGTTATTGCTTGCTGCCTGCAACGCATTATAAGCGTTTTCGGCAGGAGTATTGGTTCGAATTCTCGATCCTTGTGCAATTGCTGTTGGCATAGTGTACCTCCCTGTTAATTGTTAAAAATAATTTTGGCATCCTGCCGAACACTATTTCTTCCTGTTCATATACATTATCGTCATTTTTTCAAAAAACTTTAATCTTTTTTGAAAATTTTTGCAGTTGAATTTTGGTGAATTGGTTTAAATTTGTTTTTATGAAAATTGCCAAATTTTACATTTTAAGGTTTCATCTTCTTCCTTTTCTTTTTGGTACGTTTCTTGTTATTTTTCTTTTCCTTTTCCAACTTTTGATGAGGGAATTGGATAAATTAGTTGGAAAAGGGTTAGGATTTTGGGTGATTGTCCACTTAATTATACTAAATTTATCGTGGATGGTTGTTCTTGCAATACCAATGGGGGTTTTATTTTCAACATTAATGACTTTTGGAAATTTATCCTCAAATTTCGAAGTCTCGGCTTTTAAATCGGGTGGAATGAGTTTTTTTCAAATGATTTCCCCAGTTTTCTTATCTTCTCTTCTTCTTTTTGGATTTCTCGTTTGGTTCAACGACCAAGTATTGCCAGAATCTAATCATCAAGCGAAAATCTTGATGATTGACATAAACCGAAAGAAACCTACGTTTTCATTAGAGTCTGGACAATTTTCTACTCAAATCGAAAATTATACAATTCTTTCTCGCAAAGTTGATTCTTTATCGAATGGATTAAGTGGGGTAACGATTTACGATCTTTCTAATTCGAAACAAACAAACACAATTTCTGCTGATTCAGGGTACGTTGTTTTTGTATCTCAAATGAATAAGTTGAGATTTTTGCTTTTTAATGGCGAAATATTACAAGTTATCCCTAATAGCCCAAAAAATTATAAGAAGATATTTTTCAAAAAATTGGAATTATATTTAGATGCGAAAGGGTTTAATTTGGAGCGAACTAACGAATCTTTAGTTAGTCGAAGCGACAGAGAAATGCGAATTCGAGATATGCAATTAATTGTAGATGAATCGAAAAAATTTGTAAAAGAAGCCGAAAAAAGTATTCTGAAAGCACTTACTCATTCCCCCAAAATAGTTTTAGAGAATATTGGAGAAGATAACTTAAAAACCGAAGAAATAGAAGAGGTCGTTAAAAGAGATATTTATTACCTTGAAAATCAAATTACATCTGAATTGTTTCGCTTATTTGATTTTGATGCAAGGGCTCGCCAATATGAAGTTGAAATTCACAAAAAATACGCAATTCCATTTGCTTGTGTGGTATTTGCCTTGATTGGTTGCCCCCTGGGTATAATTGTCCGAAGAGGGAATTTCGGCGTTAGTGCTGCAATTTCATTGGGTTTTTATATTTTTTATTGGGCCTGTTTAATTGGAGGAGAAAAACTTGCCGATCGGGGATTCATTTCTCCATTTTTAAGTATGTGGATGGGAAATATTCTAATCTTTTTTTTCGGGATTTTTATCATTTTTAGAGCGTATAATGAAAACATTAAAATGTTAAATTTTATGAAAAAATTTTTCCGAGATATTTAGTATAGAAGGGTGAAAGTATGGCTTATAAAATTTGTGTTGTTGGAACTGGTTATGTTGGTTTAGTTTCTGGAACAATATTTGCCGAAACTGGAAATGATGTCGTTTGTGTCGACATAGACCCAGAAAAGGTCAGTAAACTTAATAAAGGAATTCCAACAATTTATGAACCAGGTTTAGAAACACTTCTACAAAGAAACGTTAAAGAAGGGCGACTTCGTTTTACAACAAACCTCGAAGAAGGGGTTGCGAACTCCTTAATAACGTTTTTTTGTTTACCCACACCGCCTAACGATGATGGGAGTGCCGACCTTACTCGATTATTAGAAGTTGCCCGACAGGTAGCAAAAATTTTTAAGGAAAAACAGATAAAGGAACCAAGGATTGTAGTAAATAAAAGTACTGTACCAGTTGGAACTGCTAACCGTGTTAAAAAAATCTTTGACGAGGTCTTCCCTGAAAATAAAGTTGAAGTTGCAAGCAATCCTGAATTCCTTCGCGAAGGTTTTGCAGTCGAGGATTCGTTGAAACCTGAGCGTATTGTAATTGGGACGCGGAGCGAATTCGTCCGCGAGACTATGAAAGACTTGTATGAGCCTTTTGTTCGCAGTGGTAATCCAATATACTTTTTCGATGAAAGAACTGCTGAAGTAGTTAAATATGCTGCTAATGCTTTTCTAGCAACAAAGATTTCTTTTATGAATGATTTGTCGGCTTTCTGCGAAGCAGTAGGTGCAGATATAGAAAAAGTTAGAATTGGGATTGGTTCCGACAGTCGAATTGGCAAGCGTTTCCTTTTTGCTGGTTTGGGTTTTGGTGGTTCTTGTTTTCCAAAAGATGTTCGCGCATTACTAAAAACTGCTGAAGAAGTTAGTACACCACTAACAATTGTTAAAGCCACCTATGAGGTTAATCAAAAACAAATACAAAGATTTATTGATAAAATATTAATTAGATTTAATTACGAAGTGAAGGATTTAAAGTTCGCTCTTTGGGGTTTATCCTTCAAACCAAACACAGATGATGTTCGCGAGGCGCCTGCTTTTAAAATAATTGACGCTTTACTGGAAAAGGGTGCTACTATTTATGTGTACGACCCAGAAGCAATAGAAAACACAAAAAGAGTTTACGGAAACAAGATTAACTATTCGAAAGAAATGTATGGTTGTCTTACCGATGCTGATGCATTAATCATTGCAACAGAATGGACTGTATTTAGAAATCCAGATTTTCTGAAAATTAGAGAACTGATGAAGAACCCTATTATTTTTGATGGAAGAAATTTGTACACTTTCGAAGAAATGGATAAATATGGTTTTGAATATTATTGTATTGGGAGAAGAAAAGGTGAAACTTTTTGAAACACATATCGTATTTTCTTTTGATTAACAATGAATACAAATGAATATTTATAGGATATATACTTTTTATGTAATCTTATTGCTTTTGACAAGTTGCATGGGGGTTTATGTTTGCACCGAAGGAAGCGGAGTTTTGGATAAGCAAGTTCGTGAATTTCAAAAATTTTCTGGAATTTCATTGTACGTTCCTGCAAATATCTTTATCTCTCAAGACTCGACCACTAAAGTTATTGTTGAGACCGATGATAATCTTTTTGATTTTGTGTTAACTGATTTAAAAGATGATATACTCGTGATTGAGAGCGTAAAGGGAATTTGTCCTAAGAGGTTAAATTTATTCGTAAGTACACCTGAAATTGAGTTGCTCGAAATAAATGGTTCAGGAAATATTCTCGCGCAAACTCCTATTCAAGCCAACAAATTGACTATTAGAATTTATGGTTCTGGGGATGTTGTTGTCGATAGTATTAATGCAAACAAAGTAAATATTGAAATATATGGAAGTGGGGATATTCGACTTGGTGGTTATTGCGAGAATTTCTCCACTGAAATCAACGGAAGCGGAGATATTAAAGCAATGAAACTTACTGCAGATAAAGCGAAGATTAGGACCTCTGGCTCTGGTGATGTTTATATTAATTGTAGTAATTCTATTGATGTTTCAATTGCAGGCTCTGGCAATGTTTATTATCTTGGTGAACCAAAATTGTTAAATTTTAATATTTCTGGTTCGGGAGAAGTAAAAAGGTACAAACAAAAATAAAGTTACTAAACCTGATTTAAGTTTTTAAAACAAAAAGGGGCTAAAACAATTAGCCCCTTTTATGGTTTATATGATCGTTTAATAATTTATCCTTTTGTTTCTCCTTTAAAGTAGTTTACATTTACAAATCGAGCGGCTCGTGCATCGTCAACTCGCTTAATGGGGGTGTTATGTGGTGCTGTTAAAAGAATTTCAGGATTTGTTTCGGCTTCATAAGCAATTTGATTGAGTACTTCGGCAAATTGGTCTAAACGCTCTTTTGTTTCTGTTTCCGTAGGTTCGACAAGCATTGCTTCGTGAACAATTAGTGGGAAGTAAATAGTAGGAGCATATAACCCAAAATCGAGAATTCTTTTAGCAATATCTTTGGTAGTGACGCCATACTTTTTCTGGTTTTCTCCTGTGATTAGAAATTCGTGCATACAATATTCTTTAAAGGGTTGGTGGTATTTTTCGTTTATTTTACTCAAAAGATAATTTGCATTAATAATTGAACCTCGGCTAATTTCCTTAAGACCCTCTGTTCCGTTCATCAAGATGTAAGAATAAGCCCGAACCAAAACCAGAAAATTGCCAAAAAAGGAGTGAACTTTGCCAATCGTTTTAGGTAAATCGTAATTTAAGTGATATTTTTGACCGTCGAATTCAATTTGAGGAACTGGTAAATAAGGTTTAAGCCTATCGTTGACACAGACAGGACCCGCTCCGGGACCGCCACCCCCATGAGGTGTTGAAAAAGTTTTGTGAAGATTAATGTGCATACAATCAAATCCCATTTCACTTGGATTAACAATACCTAAAAGAGCATTTAAATTTGCACCATCCATATACATTAAACCACCACACTCGTGGATTGCTTTTTCAATTTCTAAAATATTTTTTTCGAAAAGTCCTACTGTGTTGGGATTAGTTAACATAAATCCAGCAACAGTTTCGTTGCAATATTTTTTAAGATCTTCGACGTTAACTCTACCATCAACATCAGACTTTATTGTAATTACCTGGAAACCGGCAATAGTTGAAGATGCTGGGTTAGTTCCATGAGCAGAATCAGGAATGAGAATTTTCGTTCGTTTAACATCACCCCGGTCAAGATGATACGTCCTAAAAAGTAATAAACCAGTTAATTCACCTTGTGAACCTGAGGCAGGTTGAAGAGTAATGCCGGTAAAACCAGTAATTTTTTTCAAACTCTCTCCAAGTTCAAACATAAGTCGGAGTGCCCCTTGGCAGGAATCCTCATCAATGTGAGGGTGCAAATTCGAAAAACCATCGAGTGATGCAACTTGTTCATTGACTTTAGGGTTGTATTTCATTGTGCAAGAACCAAGTGGGTAAATTCCACTTTCGATGCAATAATTTAATTTAGAAAGGGCAAAGAAATGACGAGCAACTTCGGTTTCGCTTAATTCTGGAAGTTTTAATTCTGTACCTCTTTTGAATTTTTTGGGCAAAAGATTGTCTGATGAATAATTAGGCTTATCAAATTTTGGCAAGGTATAGGCTTTTCGGCCAGTTTTACTTTTTTCAAAAATCAATTTTTCCATTTTAGTCTCCATTATTAATCTTTTTTTCTATTATTTCCAAAGCATTTCGAGCAGCATTTTGTTCTGCTTCTTTTTTGCTTTTTCCGATACCTGTAGCGAGCATTACATTTTCTATAAAGACACCAACGCGAAATGTTTTATCATGTGGTGGTCCTTCTTCATCCAAAACTTCATATGTTGGAGCAGGTTTGCCTTCGGCTTGAACTGTTTCCATCAATATACTTTTGAAATTTTTATCTTGAAGAATATTTTCTTCTTTAAGTAGTGGAATAAGTTTTTGAGTCACGAATTTTTTTGCAGCATTATATCCCGAATCCAGATAAATTGCTGCAATAATAGCTTCGAGCGCATCAGAAAGTATTGACTCACCAGAACGTTCAAAAGTCTTGGCGGTACTGAAACTTACAAGAATTAATTTATCTATTTCGAGTTTTTTTGCAACAACAGCAAGTGAATGCTTATTAACAAGCCAAGAGCGAATTTTGGTTAATTCACCTTCCCGTAAATTTGGATATTTTTGATAAAGATATTCGGTAACAATCAATCCCAGGACAGAATCACCAAGAAATTCGAGTCTTTCGTTCGACCTATATAATCCTTTGGGCAAAAGATGAAGATATGAGCGATGTATGAGAGCTTCATCGAACAACCGCTGATTTTTTATTGGGATATTTAGTTTTTCCTCGATTAATTTTTTCCGATTTTCTCGAAAGGAATCAAGATTATTAGGATTGTTGGCTTCAATCTTTATGTCAGTTAATTTTTCCTTTGGAGTTAATCTATGTATGCCATAATAAATCATTTCGAAAAAGTTTTTCACAGTTCGAAGCCATATAATATTTTATTGTTCGAAAGCCTTAAAAGCAAGAGTTGCATTGTGACCACCAAAACCGAAAGTATTACTTAAAGCAGCTCGAACTTTTCGTTTAACAGGTGTATTGGGGGTATAATTCAAATCACAATTTGGGTCGGGGGTAAAATAGTTGATTGTGGGCGGAATTATACCATATTTTATTGCAAGGACAGTAGCGATTGCTTCGACGGCACCAGCAGCGCCAAGGAGATGCCCATGCATAGATTTTGTGGAACTAATATTTATTTTATAGGCATAATCACCAAAAAGTGATTTTATAGCCTCGGTTTCGTTTTTATCGTTAAAAGGGGTTGAAGTTCCATGTGCATTGATATAATCTATGTCATCTGGTTTTAGTCCGGCATCTTCTAATGCAAGCTTCATGGAACGATATGCACCTTCTCCGTTTGGTGCAGGTTGTGTGATATGATAAGCATCGTCTGTAAGACCAAAACCAGCGAATTCAGCGTAGATTTTCGCTCCACGGTTAAGAGCGTGTTCTAATGTTTCAAGAATAAGAACTCCCGCACCTTCTCCCATTACAAAGCCGTCTCGGTCTTTATCGAATGGTCGGGAAGCAGTTTTAGGGTCGTCGTTCCTTGTGGAAAGGGCTTTCATTGCGTTGAATCCCCCAACACCCATTGGGCAGATAGCAGCTTCGCTTCCGCCAACTACTATGATATCCGCATCACCTCGTTGGATTAACATGAGGGCGTCGGCGAGTGAATGGGAAGATGTTGCACAAGCGGAAGTTGTTGCATAATTTGGACCCTTGAATCCCCAGCGGATAGCAATATGCCCTGCTGCAATATCCGAAATCATCATTGGTATAAAAAATGGAGAAATACGGTCTGGTCTTCCATTGTTTTCATACACAATTTGTTGTTGGTAGTGATATGTCCACATTCCTCCAATGCCAGAACCGAAAATAACCCCAACTCTTTCTTTGTTGATTTTGTCCAAGTCAAGTCCAGAGTCTTGAAGAGCTTGTGTTGCAGCAGCAATAGCATATTGTGTGAACAAATCCATTCGCTGAACCTCTTTTCGATTAAGATAGAGCAGGGGGTCGAAATTTTTTACTTCACAAGCAAATTTAGTTTCAAAAAATGTTGTATCGAAGCGTGTAATGTAATCGGTGCCACTTTTGCCTTCGAGCATTGCGTTCCAGAATTCTTGGATGTTGTTTCCAATTGGTGTAATTACACCGACCCCCGTTACAACGACTCGTGGAAAATTATTTCTTGGCATAACTTAAAATTGTTTGTTATTATTCGCCAACTTTTTCTTTAAGAAAATTAATAGCGTCGCCAACAGTTTGAATTTTTTCTGCCTCGGTATCTTCAATAGTAATGCCGAATTCTTTCTCAAATTCCATAATTAATTCAACTGTGTCGAGGGAATCAGCTCCCAAATCTTTAATGAAATTGGCTGATTCAGTTACTTGCGACTCTTCGACGCCGAGTTTTCGAACAACAATTTCAGTTACTTTGCTTTTAATATCTGCCATAAATACACCTAATTAATTTGTTAAACAAACATTTAATTTACATTACTAAACCACCATCGACATTTATTACTTGTCCCGTTATATAATTTGCTTCATCGGATGCAAGAAAAAGTACAACACGAGCAATATCTTCGGGTTCAGCCTCTCTGCGGAGCGGTATGTTCTTTAAAAAAGCTTCTTTTTGTTCGGGACTTAGTTTTTCGGTCATTGCAGTTTTTACATAACCAGGAGCAACAGCATTAACAAGAATGTTCCGCGAAGCAACTTCCTTTGCTAATGATTTTGTGAAACCAATTACTCCGGCTTTAGAAGCCGAGTAATTCGCTTGCCCTGCATTCCCTATTTCTCCGACAATTGAACTTATGTTAATGATTTTTCCGTACCTCTGGTTCATCATCGAACGAATGATTGCTTTAGTGCAAAGGAAAGTCCCTTTCAAGTTTGTGTTTATAACAGCATCCCATTCTGCTTCTGTCATTCTAATAAGCAAGTTGTCGCGAGTAATACCAGCATTATTGACTAATATGTCGACTCGTCCAGATTCTTGGAGAACCTTTTGAGTCGCTTGATTTATAGATTCAGAGGAACTTACATCCACTTGCAAGGTCCTAACCCTGTTGCGTAGTTCCTGGTTTTCAACAAAAGTCTCGTTTCCCTCTGGCAGTTTATAATCCCAAGCCCAAACGAAAGCTCCTTCCCAAAGGAAAGCTTCGACGATTGCCTTTCCAATTCCTCTGCAGCCACCTGTCACTATTGCAATTTTATTTTCAAGTCTTTTCATTTTATTTTAAAAAAATACAAAAATAAGTTTTTTTAATCTTTTATTAACCAATAAATTTTTGAATATCTTCCAATTTATCAAATCCGAATATTTCGCACTCACTTACTGTACGCTTTACTAATCCTTGAAGAACATTTCCAGCCCCGACTTCAATAAATTTCCTTACGCCATCTTTATACATTTCGCGAATTGTTTGTGTCCAAAGTA
Organism: Ignavibacteria bacterium; assembly: GCA_037440445.1. Taxonomy (GTDB): domain Bacteria; phylum Bacteroidota; class Ignavibacteria; order Kapaibacteriales; family UBA2268; genus Naka2016. The sequence goes on along the minus strand of JBBIUA010000004.1, from coordinate 150,960 downwards.
CAGGGGAGGTAAGTTGGTTAATCAAAGCAGTTTTAATCTCATCGGATTTTATAGTAGATTTTGCAGTAACATTTTGATACACAGGAATAAAGGCATCTTTGAACTTTGTGTTTGTAATTGCTTTTTCAAGTTCCAACTTTGCTGGCTCCATAAGTGGAGAATGGAAGGCTCCACTAACTACAAGTTCTTTTACAATCTTGGCTCCAACTTTTTTAAAAGCATCAACATTTTGCCTTAAATATTCTGCTGATCCAGAAACAACAAGTTGTCCAGGACAATTATAATTTGCAGGTACCACAACAGCACCATTGTTGAATTCAGTTAACTTTAGGCAAACTTCTTCAACTGCTTTGTCCTCGGCTCCTATAATAGCGAACATTGTTCCTGGGGCATATTCACCGGCTTTATACATCAATTCTCCCCGGAGAGAAACAAGTTTCAATGCATCTTCGAATTCAATAACTCCTGCCCAATACAGCGCAGCATACTCTCCGACAGAATGTCCAGCCACACAATCAAAATTGAGTTTGCCCTTTAAAATCTCGAAAACTACTGCACTATGGAGAAACAAAGCAGGTTGTGTATATTTTGTTTTCTTTAATTCATCCAATGGTCCGTTAAAGCAAATTTCACTAAGTTTATACCCAAGGATTGAATCTGCTTTCTCAATCATTTCTTTTGCTAAAGGGAAGGAGTCAAATAAATCCTTCATCATTCCTACATATTGGGAGCCTTGTCCTGGGGCAAGTAATGCAGTTTTCATTTTATAAACTCCACTTCATATAAATTGCACCCCAAGTAAATCCAGCACCGAAACTTGCAAGGATAATGTCATCCCCTTTTTTCAATTTACCATCTTCCCACCATTGAGAAAGGCAAGAAGGTATCGTCGCAGCAGTTGTATTAGCATATTTGTCAATATTAACCATAACTTTATCCATTGGAAGCCCCATTCGGTCTGCGGTTGCACTTATAATTCTTAAGTTCGCTTGATGGGGCACCAACCAATCCACATCTTCGTTTGTTAAGTTGTTCTTCCTCATTATTTCTACGCTTACATCCGCCATACCTTTCACAGCAGCTTTGAAAACTGCCTGTCCTTCTTGGTGGATGTAATGTTCACGATTTTTTACTGTTTCGAAAGAAGCAGGTTTGGCACTTCCCCCGGCTGCTTGATAAAGATATTTACCACCTTCGCCATCAATATGGAGAATATGGTCGAGAATACCAAGTTTAGGGTCTTGGGACATCTCAATAAGGGCTACCCCAGCACCATCGCCGAAAAGTACAGCTTGGGCACGGTCTTCAAAGTCGACAATTGAACTCATTTTATCGGCTCCGCATAACAAAACATTTCGTGCACCTCCAGATTCTACTATTTTTGCTGCTGTAACTAAAGCAAACAAGAATCCTGAGCAAGCAGCAGAAAGGTCGAAGCCCCAGGCATTTGGAATTCCCAGTTTATGTTGTACTACACAAGCAGTTGCGGGGAATAAATGGTCTGGTGTTACTGTTGCAACGATGATGCAGTCGATATCTTCTGGTTTAATACCTCTTCTTTCAAGGCAAAGTTTTGCTGCTGGAACAATTAAATCTGATGTTGCTCCATTCTTTGCAAAACAACGTTCACGAATACCCGTTCTTTCGATTATCCATTCATCCGATGTATCTAAATATTGTTCGAAATAAGAATTAGGATATACATCGGGGGGAAAATAATGGGCAATTGAGGTTATTGTTGCAGGCATATTTCCTTATTTTTGGTTTTCAATAAATTGTGGGTTTAAGGCTCGTTCAATTTTCCTATTTATTTCTTTCCTTGCATTTTCAAGTGCAGTGTAAATCATGTTCTGGATAGCAATAGGGGATGATTTACCGTGACCAATTATTACTACTCCATTGACACCAAGCAAAGGTACACCACCATATTGTTGGTAATCCATATCTTTTAACATATTTCGCAAGGCAGGTTTCAGAAGAAGAACTTTTAAAGCATTTATTATGCTTTTTTTGGCATAATTTCTAACTTTTGTTTTGAATAAGCCTAAAACACTTTCGGCAAATTTCAGAACTATATTACCAATTAGACCATCACAAACCACAACATCGGCAGTTCCAAGTAAAACATCACGTCCTTCGACATTTCCAATGAAATTTAAAGAAGATTCTTTCAAAATTTTGTAAGTTGAAAGTAGAATTTCTGAACCCTTTGTTTCTTCTTCACCTATGTTTAATAAACCAACTTTAGGATTTTCAATACCAAATATACTTTTATAATAAATTGAACCCATTACCGCAAATTCATATAAATACTTAGGCTTAACATCAATATTTGCCCCAACATCAAGTAATAATGTTGGAAATTTGCTTGCTGTTGGGAAAAAAGAGCCCAAAGTAGGCCGACTTACACCTTGAATTCTTCCCATAAGTATTGTTGCTGTTGAAAGTACAGCTCCAGTATTACCAGCAGATACAAATGCATCTACATAGTTATCTGCAAGTAATTTAATACCTTTGTAAAGAGAAGAATTTTTCTTTTTCTTAAGGACGGATGTGGGATCGTCGGACATTGTAACAACTTCTTCGGCATGAACTATGGAATAATTGAAATCTTTTGGATTATAGTTTTTGATTGCTTCTGTTATTTTTTTTTCATCTCCCACGAATACTATTTCAAAATCCAAGAACCGGTCTTTTTTATTTGCAGCAAGTATTGCTCCATAGACTTCGTTTAGAGGGGCAAAATCGCCTCCCATTGCATCGATTGCTACTCTGTAGAATTTCTTACGAAGAAATTCCATAAAAACCTTTATAATAAAATTTCAAAATTAATGAATTTTTAACTTTATAATTTTGAAATTATTTTTCTTCCATTGTAATAGCCACATTCGGGGCAAGCACGATGTGGAAGGTGCGGAGCCCCACATTGCGGGCATTCCACAAATGTTCGTGCTTCGGGTTTGTAATGGGCTCTTCTTTTGTCTCGTCTCGAACTCGACATTCTTCGTTTTGGGTTTGGCATTTTTCCTCTCCTTTAATTATAATTAATTGTTATTGTTTTTCAATTTTCTTAAAGCAGACCAACGTTCGTCGATTTCTTTTGTTTTCCCTTTTGGTTTAATATCGGCAGAAAATTGAGGGTATATATCTTCAAAACTTTTACCGCGATATTTTGGTGCAATCCTTTTCATCGGTAAGTGAATTGCTAATTCTTGACGAACGTCTTCTGAAATATCGATGTACTTATCATCTTCGTGAATGATATGTTCTGGAGTTTCACGCAACTCCTCGCTTGTACCTTTTAAGGAAAAATAAAGTTCATTGTTTGCATAAAACGAAGAAGTTATTTGCACGCTGATGGTTTCTGTATATTCTTCCAACGATAGATCACAAACGAGATTCGCATCGCATTCTGCAACTCCTTCGACGGTGTATCTTTTACCAAGAATTCTGAGTTTCCCTCGGAAGCGAACCTCCCCAAAAAATTCTGGGAAGAATCCTTCAATCTCTTCTACTGGAGAAGAGATATCAACGTCGTACTCTCCGTCCTTTATTCCTTTTACTAAAATTTTCAACATTTTAAATTTTCAAATTAAAAGAGTTACAAAATTAACTAAAATGATTAACTTGACAAAAGATTTTATCTTTAGTTCGTTTTGTTATTCCATAGTTTATTAGAAAATAAATTAACCTAAAAAATTTAAAATGTATCGGATACCAAGCAATAAGATTGAAACAGCAAGTATCATTTTGATTATTTTTGCTGGTAGAAATTTTTGCAAACGAGCTCCAACATACATACCAATTAGTCCACCGATACCAAATAAAAATCCAAGTTTCCAGTCGGGGGCAATTGCCATTGTTGGATAGAACAAGGCAAGAATCTGATAAATAATTACCCCAAATACAGATGTTATAAAGGTGCCCATAAGTGCCGGACCTGCGACAGTATAAATTGGTAGGTTAAAAAAGGTAACATAGATAGGAGCCATTATTGCTCCACCACCGATTCCATATATGCCCCCAACAATTCCAACAATACTGCTAATGATAAAAATCGGCATTGTTTTGACTTTGAATTTTTCACCAACAAATTCATATTCTAACTTTTTTAAATTAAATGTCAAGACTTTTGCTTTTGGCAATTTTACATTTTTCCCCTGAGAATAATAATGCTTGACAATATCATTAAACCTTTGCTCTGCTTCAAGAGTTTTTGGCTTTTTCCGAGACAATACTTCTCTAAGAATTCTAAATCCAATATAGAGCAAAACAAAACCAGCGAACATTTTGAAAGTAGAAGGATTTGAAAGATAGTTAATTCTAACCAGGGCTCCAATTAGGACACCCGGTAATGTTCCAGCAATTACAATCCAAGTAAGAGGCCAAACCATTCGACCTTCGCGAATGTATCTATAGACTCCGCTTGGTATTGCAACAACGTTATAAAGTTGATTTGTGGCACTAACTGCTGGGGAGGTAAATCCCAAAACACTAACTTGAAAAGGTAGAATGATGAATGCACCGCTTACACCTCCAGTGGATGTAAACACTGATATTAAAAAAGCAACCAGTGGTGGAATAATTGGATTTACAGTTATGCCAGCAACCTCGAAATACATATCTATCCCTTTCTTTGATAAACTATTAATGAATACGTTTCGAATACTTTAATAAATTTCTTTTCCAAAATGGTTTTGTATTTTTGATTTTCCATAAATCTTAAGTAAGATGTTGGAGTTGTGATTTTTCTTGAAAATAGGTAACTATAATCGTAATTTTGAAGAATGATAAATTTGGAACTATTTAATTCATTTATTAAACGATTTTCCCATTCTATCGGTGGTTTGAAATCGGATAGAAAAAAAATAGAAACAGGAAATGCAGAGAAACGTCCCTTTCCCAACAGCAGATAAAGGAAGGGGGATTGTCCTACAATAGTTATTGTGTCGCTGTTATTTATCCGAGGCCTTAGATAGTTTGCAATTGAATTTTGTTGTTTGTAAATTGTATTATAGGTCTCTGGATTTTCAAAAAAGTCGATGTAGCGTTCATTATTTGTAAAATATAAATAAACTGGGATTAAATTTCGGATGTAGCGAGGAAATGGAGAGAAGAAAAGAAATAGTAGAGTTAACATTGAAAAGAGTATAAACCTTTTAGTCCGAGAGAGTGTTCTAAAGTTGTTAAACAAAACAACGAAACCAAGAGCTGAATAAAAAGATACAATTGAAACAACTCTTGTAAAATTATAGGGCGTGAATTGATGTTCGATAATAATTGAGAAAATCAAGAAGAGCGAAGAAATTGCAAAGAAATAATGCAGTTCACGCTCGGGGAGTTCTATCGTTTCATATTTTTCCAAATAGTAAATAATAGCATAGAAAGAAACTGAAACAAAAAATATTGAAAGCAATGTACCAAAAGTTAGGGTTAGATTGTTGATGATTTCTTTAAAAGAAAAATAATCAAAACCTAATACAGCCTGATAATACTTTAAAAATTGGAAAACATATATGAAATTTGTAAGGCTTCCGTTTTGGACAAGAATAAGTACAAACTGAAGCACTGATGTGAAAATGAAGGAGAGAAACAGCGTGATGTAGTATGCTTTTTTCGTAATAGACTTTCTGTAATAAAAGTAACCAACTGGTAAGATTAATAAACCAAAAGTATATTTCAGTGAAAATGAAATTCCAAGAAGAATTCCAATCAATATTGATTTACCAATAGAAATATTATTTTTTAAAAGTGATAAACATATTAATAAATATACTAAAATGAAAAATGTTTCAAGTTGAAAAATAAAGTTGTAACTCAACGATATCAAGTATAAGAGCATTGGTAATGGGGAAAGAAAACTAAGTGTTTGTTTTTTTGTTGCAGCGAAGACAAGTTTTTGAAAAACTAATGCTGAAATGAATATTAATAAAAGATTGAATATCTTGTAATAAATTAGTTTAAATCCAAATAAGGAAAAGAGCAACGCAAAAAGATAGTAAACAAAAGGTGGTTTAATGTCAATAAAATCAACATAAAGCTTGCCTCCTTCGGCAATTACTTTTCCACCAAGAACAAAAATAGAGTAATCAAAACCAAGTGGTAGGAAAAGCAATGGAATTGCAATAAATAAGTAGAAAAGATACCAAAGATAATTTATTCTTATTTTCATTTTAAAAAAAGCAAAATTATTAATTCTAATTAAACCTATTTTAGATTCAAGTGTCAAATAACTGAATTTTAATGATTAATTTGAAAAGAAAAAAGTGGAATGGGTAGTAAACTTGAAAACAGATAAAGAGATTATCGAAGAATTTACGAAAGGCAATATCGAGACTGCTACAAATGAATTTGTTCGACGTTATAAAAATTTTATATATTTAGTAGCATATCGATATGTAAAAAATCACGATGATGCAGAAGACATTACCCAAGATGTTTTTATCGATGCTATACGGAAACTAAAAGATTTTCGGCAAGAAAGTTCGCTTAAAACTTGGTTATATCGAATTACTGTTAATAAAGCAAAAAATCATCTTCGAAGAAAAACCCTTTTAACTTTTATTAGTTTCGCCAGACCTGACGATGAAAATGATTTAGATTTTCCGGATAAATCTCAATCGAATAATTATGAGAGCAAAGAACTTGAGGAGAAATTTTTAGAGATTCTATCAAGTTTACCCGAAAAGCAAAGAGAAGTTTTTTCTTTAAGATATTTCGAAGATTTAAGTTTCAATGAGATTTCAGATATGCTTGGTACCTCTGTTGGTGGATTGAAAGCCAACTACTTCCATGCAGTTCGAAAAATAGCAAAAGAAATGAAAAAATATTTGGAGGAATAAATGGAACAAAAAAAATTAACGCGCCAGGAAATTGAAGAACTTCTGCCAGATTATATCTTTGGAAGGCTTTCTCCCGAAGAATGCAAAATAGTAGAGTCTAATCTTCCCAATTATCCAGATTTGATTGCAGAAATTGATGATGTCCGAAAAGTGTTTAGCAGATTGGAGAGAATGGATGTTGAGCGTTTAGTTGAGCGAAAAACAAGAAATATTCCAGTTAAGATTAATTTACAGTTAGCAAAGAAAAAGTCTCCATTGCACTATTTTTCGAACAAAGGGTTTATTACAGCAGTTGCTGGAATTGGTGTTATAATAATTGCTTTATCTTTGTTTTTTTCCAAAGCACCCAAAAACGTTGATAAATCAATTAATTTAACAATGGAGACGAAAGAGGCTCCGTTGATATCATTGGACATTCCCGATACATTGTTACCGGATAATTTTGAGTCGAAGGATATTTTTTCTCCAATTTCTAATGAAAATTTTTATTCTTTTGATGAAAATATTGCTGAAACAATATCTGAAATAGTGGATGAAGAAATTATTGGAATGCTCGATAAATCCACTTCTAGTAAAATTTCATTTGGGAAGATATCTGAATTAGAAATTATTAAAAATCTTGACAAAATTGAAGAAAATGATTTTCAACAAATATTAGAGGAGTTAAAAGATGTTAAAATCTAATTTGAAATTCTTTGGTTTTATTTTGGTTGTGGTTTTTTCAATCTCAAATCTATATTCACAACCAGCTTTTCGCGCAAGAGAACGATTAGGTGAATTTAAAAAGTTAAAATTACTCGAAATTCTCGACCTCGACGAAGCGACATCGACAAAGTTTCTTGCCAAATACAATGCAGCAGAAAAAATAATTCAAGAAAAGCACCAGATTTTGCAGGATGCTATTCTCGACCTTGAATATTTAATTCGGAAGAAAGCCAGCAAGGATGAGATTGCAAAACAAACCCAAAAAGTTATGGATGCTCAAAAAGATTTTAGCAACACAATGTTCGAACAGCAAAAAGAAATTAGGTCAGTTTTAAGTGAAGAGCAGTTTGCACAGTATTTGATATTTGAAAATCGATTTCGTGAACGTTTACAGCAGGCAATCATCGAACGGGCAAAAGGAAAAGGTTTTAAACAAAAGGGTGGTAAGTTTGGTTCACCTCAAGACGAAGAAGAAATTGAAATTAAGTAATTATTGATAAAGTTAATATTAAGAGAAGCAGTTTAGAAGTGGGGAATTACCTTATTCCCCATTTTTGTTTTTGTTTAATATTTTCCAAGATTAATAGATTGTAAGTTGATTAGGTTAATTGATTAAATAATTCTGCAAGCATTTTGGAATGTTCTTTTCGTGAATACTTTTGAATTTCTTCTACATTGGGTTGGAAAACACTTGAATTTTCCCACATTTTATACAATTTAAGAAAATTTTCTGCAATTTTTTCTGTCTGACTTTGATGAGCAACAAGTCCAGATTTCGTTTGATGAATAATGTTTGCAACAGCGCCATCATCTGGAGCAATTGCGAGAATTGGACGATATGTCCCAAAGTATTCGAAAACTTTTCCAGGAACAATTTCTTTGCTTTCCTTTGATTCATCAACTATTAACAAAAGAGCATCGGAAGTCATTAAATGTTCTAAACTTTTACTGTGTGGCAAATATCCTAGTATTTCAATTCTGTCTTTGATTTTTGTTTTTTCGATCATTTCAAAAATTTCGTTACCGAATCGCCCAATAAGTTTAATCTTTATCTTATCTTTGTTGAATGAGTTGTTTGCAACTAGAATTTCAATAGCATCGAAAAGACTTTGGGGATTTCTTCGACCATACATAGAGCCAGTGTAAGTCAATGTAAAGACTTGGTTTGGTTTGTATTGAATATTAGGTAAATCTTCGGGGTCGAATCCATTTGGAATGTAAATAAATTTACTTGGATTTAAAGAAGGATATTTCGATAGAGCATCCTTTTTAATGCCTTCCCAAGCAACTTCAACAAAGTCTGCTTCAGAAAAAACTGAAAGTTCAAAATGTCTATCAATTTTGGCTGGGATGAACCAGCGTTTTGGTGCAGAAATAAATCCTGTCCAAGGGTCACGAAAACCTGCTACCCAAGGGATTCCTGTTTTCTTTTTTATGTGTCGAGCAATTAAAGAGCAAGTGTATGGAGGCGAAGAACTATAAATAGCATCTATTCCATATTCCTTGCAGATTTGTAATGCTTTAGAATTTGCGGTAAGTAGCCAACCTACACGAGCATCGGGAATAAAAAAAGTTGCCCTAATAAATTCGGCAATTTTTTCTTTGAAGGTAAGTTTCTGGTCCTCTTTTTTAATCACGTTTACATCAATAGCAATGTTCTTTGGTTTTCCTGTAAAAATTCTATACAAGTCGTAAGGTTCAAAAATCTTTGTCCGGAAGACTTTAACATCTTTTGGAATTTCCTCGAGAAGGGAATAATCCAATGCTGGGAATGTTCCATTTTCAACAGTAAGGACAAAAGGTTGCCATCCAAACTCAGGAAGATATTTGGTGTATTTTAAAACCCTCTGAACGCCAGGTCCTCCGGATGGGGGGAAATAGTATGCAATGATTAAGAGTCTTTTCATTCTTCATTCTCTTCTCGGTTCAAATATTCGTAAGCGTTATGAATTTTACCATTCATATATATTTCTGGAACGACAATATTGCAAGTAACATATCGAAGTCTGACACCCGCTTCGAGAAACATTTCAGTTGTTCGCCTATGTTGGTCAACCCATTTTCCATTGGTGTGTTTATCGTAAAAATCCTGTCCATTTCGGTGTACTATGACTTCGGAGATTCCAGTTTGAATTATTGCGCGGGCACAATCAGTACACGGCAGCCATGGAACATAGATTTTACAACCTTTAAGTTGAGTGCCCCTTCGTGCGGCATTATAAATAGCATTTCTTTCGGCATGCTCAATCCAAAAATATTTTTCGCCGTTTTCTCTACTAATTCTTTTGCCGTCTTTGTCGACTTCAATATTTCTTGGCAAAGAATTGTATCCCGTTGAAACAAGAACATTATCTTCGTCTGTAATTACAGCCCCGACGTGTGTCATATCGTCGCGGCTTCGCATTCCAGCAAGATAGCAAAGAGTTATATAAAGCTGATCCCAGTCTGGTCTTTTCATACGTGATTCCTATTTAAATTCAAAATTACAAACAAAGTTTTGATAATTAATTCCAACTTATTTGATTTTAGAATTTTTTATATTGCAATTTACTTATGCTAAATTAGATATATTGCTTAGTTTTCTTTCAGGGGTAAATATGGATTCGAAAAGTAAAGTTGTAATTTTCTGGTTCCGGCGCGATTTGAGATGGGAAGATAATGAAGCCTTGTATTATGCTTTGAGAACTGGACTCCCAGTTGTTCCAATATTCATTTTCGATGTTGATATACTTAATCATTTAGCAACATATCCCAAAGATAGAAGGGTTCAGTTAATATACATGAAGTTAAAAGAAATTAATGATTACTTTTGGATAAATTTTAACTCGGGCATTATTTTTTTCCATTCAACTCCGAAAAATGCTTTTAAAATTCTTTTGGAACAGTATGATGTTGAAGCTGTGTTTTTCAATTATGACTATGACCCTTATACTATCGAAAGAGACAAACAAATTATTAACTATCTTCAAAAAGTTTCAATAAATTGTTACAGTTATAAAGATTTTGTAATTTTTGAACCAAAAGAAATTATATCTTCATCCGGAACTCCTTTTAAAACCTTTTCTCAATATGCAAAAGTTTGGAAAAATAAATTTCAAGAATTGGGTTATACTTCGTATCCATCCGAAAGATATTTACGAAATTTATACAAATTTCAGTCCAAACCTATTTTGATTCCTTATAAGGACTTAGGTTTCGAATATGAGGACAATTTTGCTATTCCCAAGCCCAATCTCGATATGGAGACTTTACAGAATTATCATCTAACTCGCGATTTTCCGTATTTAGAGAAGGGTACAACCCGATTAAGCCATCATTTAAGATTTGGTACAATTAGTGTCAGAAAAGTTGTTTCAATTGCTGAACAGTTGAATCCCAAACTATTGGATGAATTAATTTGGCGGGAGTTCTACCAATCAATTCTTTTCCACTTCCCTTGGACAATTACGGAAAATTATAACAGAAGATTTGATTTTTTCAAATGGGATAACAATGAAAAGTTCTTTGAAAAATGGAAAAATGGAGAAACAGGCTTTCCATTAATCGATGCTGGTATGAAAGAACTAAATATAACTGGTTATATGCATAATCGAGTAAGAATGGTGGTAGCAAATTTTCTAACTAAAATACTAATGATTGATTGGCAACTTGGTGAATCATTCTTCCGCGAAAAATTGTTAGACTATGAATTAGCCGCCAACGTTGGGAATTGGCAGTGGTGTGCGGGAACCGGTGTCGATGCTGCACCTTATTTCAGAATATTTAATCCCGAATTACAAAGAAAAAAGTTTGACCCCGAGAATGTGTATGTAAAAAAATGGATACCGGATTTTGAAGAAAGTAAATATTTATATCCTATAGTTAGTTTCGAAGAACAAAGAAAGAAGTATTTAGAGCGAGTTAAGTCAATTGAATATATAAAACATCAGAACATTAAATAAAAAAGGCTAACTCAATTGAGTTAGCCTTCGTAAAATAAAAATAAATAATATTATTCATCTTTTGCGTTAATGTCTCGATATAAGAACCACCAATCGAAGTTTTGGTATTTAGCTTTCTTATATTCTGCGGCTTTGATATCGGTTGGGGGTGGAATAATTACTTTATCGCCAATTAATTCGTTGTTGGGCCAATTAGCAGGAAGAGCAACTTTTTGAGCGTCAGAGGTTTGTAATCCTTTGAGCATTCGAAGGAATTCGTCGAAATTCCTTCCGAGTTCCTGTGGATAATAAACTATTGCTCGAATAATTCCATTCGGGTCGACAAAGAATACTGCTCGCACTGTGTTTTTTCCTTTCGAGGGATGAATTAACCCAAGAATATTTGCAAGGTCCCCAGTATCTGCGATAATTGGAAATTGGATATTAACATTAAGATTGTTCTTTATCCATTCGACCCATTTAATGTGCGAAAAAACTTGGTCGATGCTCAAACCAATGAGTTCGCAATTAAGTTTTTTAAATTCTTCGTAGCGAATTTGAAAAGCAACAAATTCTGTGGTGCAAACAGGGGTGAAATCTGCTGGATGACTGAAAAGGATAAACCATTTGCCAGTAAAATCATCTGGCAACTTCATTGGTCCGTGAGTTGTTTGGACCTGAACTTCTGGAAATTTGTCGCCAATTAAAGGCATTCTTCCTTCCATTATTCCTCCATTAATTAAAAAGTAAAGAAAAGTTAGAGAAGTTTAAAAAAAATTTTTATTGTAATTATTTTGAATTTGGTGGACAATTTTAATTTAGGCCATGCCAAGAAACCCAAATTAGGTTCGGCTTCCCTAACCAACTTCGATAATAATTAAGTCATAGTAATAATTTTCGTAGCAAACATCCACTGGAATTGCTGAAGAAGTATTAAGTAGACTCTACTTTCGAAACAGTGAAGCACGGCTCGAATGTTGACAAGTTTCAAAGAGAAAACTTTTGGATAGGAGAATCGATAAATGCTGAACTTAGGCTTACCCCTGATAGTTTTTCAATATCGAATATTTCTTTGTACTTTGGTTCCAAACCATTAAAATAAATGCGAAGTGCCCAATTCACAAATTTCTTTTCCTTGTTCACCATCTTAAGCATAAAGCGAAATTATAGAAAACTTGAGGGTGTATTTTTTTAGGCCGGTGAGATTAAATAATTGATTCTAGCATTGTGGAATCTTTTGAAATTCTAAATTATTTCTCAATAAGAACATTTATTGCTTTGACTCTTTTTACATGAGACATTTGAACCAAAGGAGTAATTATTTATTTCATAGTTACTTAAGTTTATTTTGCTGATTAAGAACTATATAAAAATGTAAAATATGTGTTGTTTTGTCATTTTGACATAGTTTAATTTTTTTTGTCATAATTATATAATTTTTTCGTCAATAGAATTTAACAAATATGTGATTTCTGTGAGATTTTTGAAAGAATTAAAAAAATAATTAAGTCCAATTTGATAGAAACACCAAATAGATTGGATTCCGAAATTTACTTCGATGAGGATTTTGATTCTTTGAAAAGGGAAATAGAGGAAGCTTATCGACAGAAATTTGGAGCCGAACACGAAGTAACTACATCGACAAACGAAATTTCATTGCAGGATGCATTTAGAATTTTGGGGGTCGAGTCGAATTCTCCGAAAGAAGTTATTAGGCAGGCATATATCAAAAAGGTTAAACAATATCATCCCGATTTAGTTCAAAATCTTGGTCCAGAAATTCAAAAACTTGCAAAGCAAAAACTTCAGGAAATAAACCTTGCTTACGAGATAATTCAAAAACACATGTAGGTCAAACAATGAAAAATATAGATTGGGATCAAATCTTAAAAGAATCATTGTTTATAATTGCTACTTCTATTTTTATTGCTATAATATACAATACTCTTAATCCACGCGGAATAAATCTTTTGAAAAAGCCAGAAATAGTTTCCGATACGATTATTCAAAAGTTTTTAAATACAAGTACCTTAACTACAGAAACGATTCAAAATGATATTGAAGACAAACGACGGGATACTATTTTTTCATTTAATAGAGAACGTGAAAATCAAAGTAAAATTCAGGATAGCCTTGATGACGTAAAAAAGAAAGAAAGCCAAACTGATGTAGTTAATCACGACGAAATCAACTTAGAAATTCCAATTGTGACTTATAATCAATTAATCAAGTTACTAAATTCACCAAACTTAATTTTGATTGATGCTCGTGCGTCAGAAGACTTTCAAAAAGAACACATTGGGAATGCTATTAATATTTTTGCATATGAAAATGACCTTAATAAGTACTTTGAATCTTTAACTAAGGTGCCTTTCGATAAGAACAAAATTATAATAGTATATTGCGAAGGTGGAACTTGTGATGCAAGTCACAAAGTAGCAAGTGATTTAATCCGACTTGGTTATCAAAATGTTTTTGTTTATGCTGGCGGTTGGGAAGAATGGTTAAAGAATAAAAATTAATTTTATGAAACGAGAAGTAGAGTTAGACCGTTCGACTCTCGAACTGTTGAAAAATCGATTTGGTTTGGTTGGTGCTTCGGAAAAAATGCTTGAAGTATTTCGTACTATATTGAAAGTAGCACCAACAGATTTGAATGTTTTGATAACGGGAGAAACTGGAACTGGTAAGGAAGTTGTAGCCAATGCAATACATCAACTAAGCAAACGCAGGAAGTTCCCTTTTATTAGTGTGAATTGTGGTGCAATTCCCGAAACTTTACTTGAGTCCGAACTTTTTGGTCATGAAAAAGGAGCATTCACAGGAGCATACGAACAACGAAAAGGTTATTTCGAAGTGGCTAATCGTGGTACAATTTTTCTCGACGAAATAGGTGAAATGCCAGTTGGAACACAAGTCAAACTACTTCGGGTGCTTGAAACTGGGGAATTCAATCGTTTAGGTTCCACAGAGGTCCGAAAAGTTGATGTGCGTGTTGTTGCTGCAACCAATAAAGTTCTTGAGGAAGAAATATATCGAGGAACTTTCCGGCAAGATTTATTTTATCGATTAAAGAATTTGCATATCATATTACCTCCACTGCGTGAGCACCCCGAAGATATTCCACTTCTTGCTGAATTTTTTGCCAATAAAACCTGCGAAAACCTTGGAATTCCATTCCAAGGTTTTTCTATTGATGCGTTGAATTTGCTACGGGGTTTACCTTGGATGGGAAATGTCCGTGAACTCAGAAATTTGATTGAAACAATAATTCAATTAGAAAAAACTGGTTATCTTTCGCGTGAAATAGTACAAAAATATATACCCCCGGCATTGCCGCCCCACATTGTGAGAGAACAACCCCGAGAAACCTCATTATTGAAAATTGAACCTACAAAAGAAACTCAACTTGGTTTGGAAATTATTTTCCGAACATTGATTGAACTGAAAAAGGATGTAGATTTGTTGAAAGATGCATTGAACGAAATTAATTCAAAAATCGATAGCGTGAATTCAAATATTTTAGAATTTAAACCAAGTTCCTACAAAATTGTTGATAATTCTAATTTCCCTTCCTTAGATAATGATAATTTGAATTTGGAAAATTTTGAAAAAGAACTAATTGCCTTTGCTCTTAAGAAATTTAAGGGGAATCGTCGTTTAACTGCTAAGGCTCTTGGAATTAGCGAACGAACATTATATAGGAAAATAAATCAATATAATCTTTCTTAAAATGATTGGAATATACATTCACATCCCTTTTTGCGAAAGAAAATGTAGTTACTGCGATTTTTATTCAATAACTAACAAATCTTTCATTGACAAATATGTTGAAAGTTTAACAAAGGAAGTTGAATTATTTTATTTTTGGCAATTAGATGAAAGTTTTCCACTAAATGTTGAAACTATTTTTTTTGGAGGTGGGACGCCTTCTATTCTTTTACCTTTTCACCTTGAAAAAATTTTTTCAGCACTTGATAAATTTTTTAATCTTTCTAATATTAAAGAAATTACAATTGAATGTAATCCAGGAACCCATTTCATACAAAATTTACCAACATATAAATCATTAGGCATAAATCGAATAAGCATTGGTGTTCAGTCGTTTGTTCCTGAAGAATTAATATTTCTGGACAGAATACATTCAGTTTCCGAAGCTATAAATTCAATCGAAAATGCATTGAAGGAATTTAATAATGTTTCTATTGATTTAATTTTTTCGATTCCAATTCAAACGGAACATAGTTTGGAAAAAACTTTAAGTATGGTTGAGCAATTCGACTTGAAGCATGTTTCTGCATATTCTTTGATTTACGAGAAAGGAACGAAACTTTATAAAGATTTGCTTAAAGGAATTCTTGAACCTAAAGACGAAGAAAGTGATTACCTTTTCTATTCTTTAATTTGCAGAACCTTACGCTCTTTTGGATTCGAACATTACGAAGTTTCGAATTTTGCCAAACCTAATTTCGAATGTCTTCACAACCTTCGATATTGGAGACATCAGGAATATGTTGGTTTTGGCGCATCTGCTCATAGTTATTTCAAAGAAAAAAGATATTGGAATTTTCGCAACATTGGAAAATATTTAGACAATATTCAAAAAGGTTTACTTCCCATTGAAAACCAAGAAACTATTGGAGTAAAGGAAAAATTACTTGAAAGTTTAATGCTTGGACTTCGTTCAGAAGGAATAGATTTTGCATCTTTTCAAAAAAATTTTGATGTCGAACTAACCAAAATTGCAAACTCACTATTTAACGAATGGGTTGAATTAGGAAAGGCTAAAATTGACCACCGAAGGGTGAAATTAACTGATGAAGGATATTTTGTTTGTGATAAATTAATACTAGACTTATTAGAGGCAATTGAAAAAGTCACAATTTAGTTTTTTCTAATGCTCAATTTCAATCTTGATCTTTAAGTTTTTCAATAGGTCAAGAATTTTGTCCAAAAGCTCTCTATTTGGTACCACAATGGTTCCATAGTCGTCTCCAATTGAACAAGTCATTTTCGCTTGAAAGAGAAAGCCTGTTATGGAAGCAATAAAAGCATCGATGAGGTGTTTATATACATTAACGGGTAATTCAATACTTAATATCGTTTTGATGTTATTTTTATATTCTTCAATGTTTTTCGAATAAATATTTAAGATTTTTGATGTACCTGTAGGGAAAACTTCAATGAATGTAATGTTATTAGTTTGTTTTATTTGTTCTACTAAATAAATTGCCCTTTTTGCAAGAAGAACCATTGATGGCAATTTCAAAGGCATAACTCCTAAAAACTTAAGATTTTTGTCACAGACTCTATTGTCAATAGAAAGTGGGGCATCGATTGCAACGATTTTTGGCCTATATTTTCTTATTTCATTTAATATTCTTTCATTAGAATATAAAATTTTTAATCTAATCTTGGAGTTCGAAAGGATACTGAAACCAGTTTTATTATGTTCTTTTGCTGCTAAATCAATTCCAATAATCATTGTTAAAACAACAACTTCGTTACAAATAACAAAGTACAAAAATCGTAGAAATTTTTGTTAATTATTTTTGTTTTTGTTTTGATTTAGGTGCAATATGTTAACCAAGACTGCTGAAGAGATAATGATTCCATTATACAAATATCCAAACATACCAAAATGGTTTACAATTCGACAAGCAATTCAGTTAATACAACATTTTGTGATAAATGTTAACGGACGAGATTCTTTGCCAAGGGCAGTTCTTGTTACAGACGAAGAAAATCAAGTTGTTGGAATGATTCGACGGCGTGATATCTTACGAGGATTAGAACCACATGGTTTCTTTGGTCGGCAGGCGCACCACCCCAAAATGTTTGTAGAAATTGAACCAGATTTAAATTTAATTGAAGCAGCATACGATCATTTATGCAATCGTTGTTTAAAGCAAGCAAATGAACCGATCGAAAAGTATATGATACCAATCGAACATACCCTCAATTATGATGACCATTTGTTGAAAATAATTTATATGATTGATCTTACAGGTTTGAGTCTGTTTCCTGTGGTAAAGGATAACGAAGTTATTGGGGTTGTTCGAACTGTGGAAGTGCTGAGTGAAATTGCAAGAATGTTGGATATAGAATAAATATGGAAACGAAATTGAAAAGCAACAGAAAGAATTCTTCATTAAACACAAAAAAATACTTTTTAAAAGAGCAGGCAAAAGTAAAAATTGATTACAAAAGATTTTTTTTTTATCTTTCTCGGTTTTGCTTTTTTTCTTTTATTCTATTTCCTTCCACCTTTACCCCCTGCAGTCGACCCGTTGGGAAATACTTTTGAGCTTTCCAGACAAGCTCAATTAGCACTGGGACTTTTTCTTTGGGCAGGTATTTGGTGGGTATTCGAAGTTGTTCCAATTGGGGTCACATCAATTTTGATTGGTGTTGTTCAAGTTATTTTTTTGATTCGAGAACCACGAGTGGTTTTCACTGATTTTTTTGACCCAAGTGTATGGTTCATTTTTGGTTCATTAGTGATTGGGTTGGCATTTCAGCGTACAGGTATTACGCAAAGAATGGCTTACAGAATGTTATATATTGTTGGAGAACGTACAACGCTGATTTATCTTGCAACCTTTGTTCTGATTGGAATTTTAACATTGATAATGGCTCATACTGCAGTTGCAGCTGCGGTATATCCAATTTTAATGACAATTCATACTCTTTATGAAGAAAATGAAAAATCAACCAAATTTGGGAAAGGATTGTTTATTGGTATGGCGTATGCTGCTGGTGCTGGCAGTATAGTAACTCTACTTGGTGCTGCTCGTGGTCCTGCTGCAATCGGTTTGTTTAAAGAAATGACATCTTTGCCTGGGATGCCAGGACGTGAAATTTCTTTCTTTGAACTTACATACTATATGCTACCTATCGGTTGGCTAATGATTTTGCTTATTTGGGGTTATATTATATTATTTTTTAAACCTGAAAAAAATAAAATTGAAGGACTGAAAGAACGCGTTGAATTTCTTATTTCGAAGCAAGGGAAATTTTCTAAAAATGAAATAATAACTTTAATTGTTGTTCTTGGTTCTATCAGTTTATTGGTTCTTCGCTCCTTTATTCCAGAACTGAAATTTCTTGATAAAAGCGCAGTTATGCTTATTCCAACTATTGTTTTATTCCTTTTGAATATATTAACAGTAAGAGACCTCGAGGAAATTCCTTGGAACATTATTCTTCTTTTTGGTGGTGCAATGTGTATAGGTTTTGCATTATGGCAAACAGGGGCAGCAAATTGACTTGCTGTTAATTGGCTTGTTTGGTTTAAGAATGCCCCTTCTATTGTTTTTATCTTGTCTATTGCTTTGTTGGTGTTAATTTTGACCAATTTTATTATGAACGTAGCAGCAATTGCAATAACTTTACCTATTTCTCTTATTATAGGTAAATATCTTGGTGTAGCACCCGAGGTAATTCTTTTTGCTTCTTTGGTAACTGCGGGTATGCCATTTATGTTATTGATTGGTGCTGCTCCTAATGCAATCGCATACCAAAGTAAACAATTCACAAGTGGGGAATTTTTCCGTAATGGAATTTTAATGAGCATAGTTTTAATGATTGTTTTGGAGATATTTGTTTCTTTTGTCTGGCCATTTATGGGAATGCCTGTATTAGTCAAATAAATTTTTTTTTCAAAAAAATTTCATTCCGTTTTTTTTTCTCAATTAAAATTATTATTATGCATTTCGCATAACGAGGATTTTCAATTTTTTTTTTGTGTAAAATGGGTGGGGGAAAACTTTTTAAAATTCTTAAACAATTCCAGATTTCACAATTTGTTTTCTTGGGATTTATTATTGCTGGTTTCTATATCTTACTTTTTGTTCCCACATTTCCAATGAAATTGCTTGGGACTGGAATTGTTGTATTGTCATTTATTGGATTGATAATTTCTTTATATCGCGCCGGTGAAATTTCTGGTAGGGATGAGTACTCAGAACTGCGAAAGCCTTCGGAACCTTTACCAAGCGATTTGAAAATCAATGTTATTGAAACTGATAATGCAAAAATTAAAACTTTCGAGAATATTAGTGAGAATCACTCGGGCTTATCCGAAGCCATTGATAGAAAGAAAAAAATAAATAAAAAGAAAACTTCGCTTTTACAATCATTAATTGATTTTGTTGCTAAATCAAATGCAGAAAACTTCCCCACCTTTAAAGAAGAAAAAGAGACATTAAAAGCCAAAAAATATGATGAAAGTACTTCGGAACAAATCGGCGAAGAAACTTTCACAGATGGCGATAGTGGTTTTAGAATAATAAGGAAAAGAGATGCTAAACCTACCGATAAAAATAAGGAAACAGATTCTGTTGAAGAAAAGAAAGTGGAAAGCCCCGAGGAAAAAGAAACAAATTTAGAGATAATTGTAGCAACCGATGCAGGAAAAGAGAAATTTGAATCTCGAGCGGAATATATAAAGACATCTCAGGAGCGAATCGAGGCAACCCAAACAAATAGGAATTATTCTGAATTCAAATCAAAGGATTTTTCGATCGATGTTCCAACTAAGGTAAAAAAGGATTCAGAAGTTGTCGATGTAGACTTTCGTAATAGGGAATTGCAAATCGATTTTACAGAATTTAATAATGAAGAGATAGTTTTCAAAGGCGAACCAATTAGGGAAATGAGTATTCTTTTCGAAAAAATGCTAAATGTTGTTCGAACTGTTACCAAAACCCAAACCGTTGCTTTTTATCTGGTAAATTCAACGAATGACCAACTAATTTTGCAAGCTTTAGTTTCGGAGCGTGGAAAGGAAGAATTGCATTACCAAAGTAAAATTCCTATAGGTGGTGACCTTGTAAGCCAATTGGTAAAGCGAAGGAAACCCGAAATTATTGATTTAATTAATCAAAACGCTGTTCTCGATTTATTGCCATATTATTCCAAACCAGTAAAAGTAGAAAGTTTCATTGGAGTACCAATTGTCAAAGATAAATCAGTAAAGGCTATTTTATGTGCGGATACAAATGTTAAAGAAGTATATGATGCATATTCAGTAAATTTTTTCATTCATTATTCTAAAATTTTTGACTTATTATTCGAGGTTTTTTCAAAAAAATACCAGTTATATCTTGAAAGTCAAATTTTAAATTTGATTAACGAGGTTAATAATTGGTTTTTTTCGAGCAACTTAAAATTATTGGATTTGTTGAAAAACGTTTCAAATGGAATTATCAACAAATTCGGTTTTACAACAGTTGGTATTTGTCTATACGATTTTGACTCAAAAAATTATCGAGTATTTGAAATCTCTTCCAAAAAGAATTTCGACTTAGATTTGAGGAAAAAAGAAGTTGATATGCGTAGGTCTTTGCTTGGAAAATCATTGAACCAAAAGCAAACATTAATTGAAAAAGTTGACGAAGGAAAGATTAGAGTCAATCTAATGGAAACAAAGATTAAGAAGGGATTTTTCTTTTCTGTTCCAATGAAAGCAAGGGAAGGTATATATGGGGCTATATTTGGTTATTTTGAAAAGTGGAGTGGATCTTACGAGTTTAGCATTAAGATGCTCGATAATGTAGCTTTTCTACTTGGTATAGCTTCAGAAAATGATAGGCTTTATTCTGAACTGGTAGAAAAATTGTCGATACAAACAAACAACTACAATAGTCAAGTTCAAGACTTTATGCAGCGATTGGAAGAAGAATGCATTAGAGCTAACGATTTTGGATTAATATTTTCGGTTTGCAAGATTTCGATTGATAACTACCTTTTCGATGATTCTATAATTCCTCAATTTGAATTAGAAACAAGAAAAGTTTTATTAAAATACTTATATCGGATACTTAAACCCTACGATGTCGTTGGTGAATTCGAGGATGGGACCATTGGTTTGATATTGATTGGAAGAACAGGTCGGGATTCCAAATTTGATTTGGATGATGTAAGAAAAAATATTGCTCAAACCCAACTTAAAATAAATAACGAGAATATCTTCTTCACTATTTCTGTTGGAATTGCTCAATTTTCCCCAGGGATTGACGTCAATAAAATTTATGATAATCTAAAAAAAGCCTGGGAAATTTCTCTATCTCGTGGAAATCTTGTAACTTTATACTAAAGTTTTTATGAACATCACCAAAATTGAACAGAAAGTCATCTCGATTTTAAGAGATGCAGGACGCCCAATGCGTTTACAGGAGATTTCTATGCGGGTGAATATACTACCAAAAACTTTGGAGTATTCAAGGTTGCTTAAAGCATTGGAAAATCTTTTATCTTCTGGAATTATTACAAAGTCAACACGTCGTCGATATCACCTTCAAGAATATTTACACGATACCTTGGTTACTGGAACATTAAAAATCATCCACAACAAAGGTGTTGTTTACTTTGATAAAAGCAGGGAACCGATAACAATTAAAAGAAAGAATTTATATACTGCATTCGATGGCGACAGAGTTCTTGTTAAACTCTTGAGTAACAAAAAGAATGAACGACAATATGGAGAAATTATTGAAATTGTTTCTCGTGCTGAACATAAGATTATAGGAACAATTGAAAAAGATGCTGGGTTGTATTTTCTTGTGCCTTCAGATGATAAGTATTATATCGACTTTGTTGTTCCAAGTAAAAAACTGAAGCGAGCAACCCACGGTAGTCGTGTTGTTGCTAAACTTGTTGAATGGAACGATCCAAACAAGAGCCCTATTGCAGAAGTCATAGAAGTTCTTGGTTCAGCTGGAGATATTGGAACAGAGGCAGAAAAAATTATTTTTGAATTCAAATTACCAAAAGAATTTCCTGCAAAAGTTGAAGAAGAAACTGCAAGTTTACCAATCCGAGTTCCCCAAAGCGAAATAAAAAAGCGACTTGATTTGCGTAATAAATTGATTGTGACAATTGATCCACTCGATGCAAAGGATTTCGACGATGCTGTTTCATTAGAAAAATTGCCAAACGGAAATTATCTTTTGGGTGTTCATATTGCTGATGTTGCCTACTACGTAAAGGAAAGATCTGAAATCGATAAAGAAGCCTTTCGGAGAGGAACAAGTGTGTATCTTGTCGATCAGGTAGTTCCGATGCTTCCCGAAAAGCTTTCGAACGACATTTGTTCTTTGCGACCCAACAGAGTGAGACTTACTTTCAGTGTGTTGATGGAATTTGAACCTAAATCATTGAAAGTTGTTAATTATCAGATTGCAGAAAGTGTCATTAAGAGCAAAAAAAGACTAAATTACGATGAAGTTTATAAATTTTTAAAATCTGGTAGGAAACCAAAGAATGAAATTGAGTTGCTTTTAAAGGAAATGAATGAATTTGCTCAGAAGTTAAGGAAGAAGAGATTTTCCGAAGGTGGCATTGAGTTCGAAACTTCCGAAGTTAGGTTTGTTTTAGATGAGAACAAGAATCCTTTAAGTGCTTTTTTGAAAGAAAGTACTTTGGCAACCCAGTTAATAGAAGAATTTATGTTGGCTGCAAATCGTACTGTTGCTGAACATATTCAGAAATTGAAAAGTAAATATAGATTGAAAACTGAGCTTCCATTCGTTTACCGGGTCCACGACGAACCAGAACCAGAAAAAGTGAAAAATGTAGTTAATTTTTTTAAAACAATTTCAATAAATGCTAAGAATTTAACCAGTGCAAAAACTATTAATAATTTTTTGAAAAAATTCGAAGGGAAACCCGAAAAACCAATAGTCCATCAATTGTTAATACGTGCAATGCAAAAAGCCATTTATTCTTCTGAAAATATTGGACATTATGGGTTGGGTTTTCGTTTTTACACACATTTTACCTCTCCGATTCGTCGATACCCAGACCTTATGGTGCATCGACTTTTAAAGAAGTATTCAAGTGGTATTCCAGATGATAGTGAATTGCAAAAACTAAGCCGATTGGTAGATATAGTTAGCAACCAGAGTACAGAGCGTGAAATTGTTGCAATGGAAGCCGAAAGGGAAAGTGTGAATTTAATGTTATCTATTCTTGCAAGAGAAAATGTCGGCAAGGAATTTGCTGGAACAATATCTGGAGTCACAAACTTTGGACTTTTTGTGATACTTGATGAAATTTTTGCCGAAGGGTTGATACCAATTCGTGACCTTATTGATGATTATTATATTTACAATGAAAAGAATTTAAGGTTGATTGGAAAAAGAAAAAAGAAAATTTACAGATTCGGTGACCGCGTCGTTACTCGCATTGTTGAAGTTGACATCGAGAAACGAAAAACTTGGTTGAAGTTGGTGGATTTATTATCTTAATTTAACAATTGTAACGCCAGCACCTCCTTCTTCGATTGTTCCTTCCCTAAAGCTTTCAACTTGAGGATGCGTTTGCAAAAACTGATGTAAAGCTTGGCGTAATGCTCCTGTCCCTTTTCCATGAATTATTGTAAGTTGTATAATATTGCTTAAAATTGCTTCTGAGATTAATTTATCGACTTCCCTGATTGCTTCGTTTGCTCGAAGACCTCGTAAATCAATTTTTGTTTCTCCAGAAAATTTAATATAAGATTGGAATAACTCTTTTTGATTATTATTTTGAAGGTCAATTTTTGTTAATTTATTTAATTTAGTTTTAAATTTTATTCCATTGAAATCAACCAAAGCTTCGCCACTGTCTTCATAAATTTTCAGAATTTGACCAATATTTGTTGGATTATCCATCGATACAAAATCACCTTCGCAAAGAGGAGTTTGTATATTTAATTTTTGAGAATCAGTTTCGAATATCTCGCGAGCTTGCCTTTCCAATTCGGAGTAATTTTTCTGGAATTCTCTTTTGATTTGTGATATTGGCTTTTGTTGTTCTCTGATTTCTCGGATTGTATTTTCAATTAATGCATTAGCATTTCGAATAATTTCGTATGCTTCTACTTTTGCATTGTCTAATAATTCTTTTCTTTTGGACTTAATTTCGTTCAGTTTCTGTTCGTATTCTATTGTTATCTTTTGGAGTCTAAGTTTTTCTGCTTCAAGTTCTGTTTTTAATCTTTCTGCTTGAATTTTTAATTGATAAACGATTTTAAGTTGTTGTTCAATCTGTGATTCAGTTTCGGAAAGATACGAACGGGCACGGTTGATAATATGAATAGGTAATCCTAAAATTGTAGCGAGTTCAAAAGCGTAACTATTACCTGGAACTCCTTCCAAAAATCTGTATGTTGGTTTTAAGTTGGTTTCGTCGAATTCGAGGGAGTCGTTTTCTATTTCTTCGCGGGTCAAAGAAAAAACTTTAAGATATGATTGATGCGTTGTTACAGCGAAAAACAGGTTCATTGCAACGAAACTTTCCAAAATTGATGCGGCAAGCAAAGCCCCTTCGTGAGGGTCGGTTCCAGAAACGATCTCATCTATTAATACAAGTGATTCAGAATCTGCAGTAGACAAGATTTCTTTAATTCTTAGAATTTGAGAACTAAAAGTGCTCAAATCTTGTTCAATCGATTGAAGGTCGCCAATCGAAGTGTATATTTTTATTATCGGAGATTTACAATGTCCGTGTATGTAGAAGCCGGACATTGCCAAAGCGAGATTAAGTCCAATACTTTTTATTGCGACTGTTTTACCTCCTGCGTTAGGTCCAGAAATGATGTGCCCCCGTTTTTGCTCAGTAAATGAAATTGAAAGTGGAACAACATTTTTTAAGCCACGGTTGTGAACAAGAATAGGATGTCGGATGTCTTTCATGGAGATTTCTTTGTGTTCCCAAAAGATTGGTTTTTGGCAATTGAATTGAATGGCATACTTGGCTCGAGCAAGTAGGGTATCGAAATGAATTAGTATTTCAACAGATTTTAAGAGGTGGTTTGAAACCTCGCCAATTTCTTGGGTAAGATTTTGAAGAATTCTATAAACTTCCCTTCTTTCCTCGCTTTCGAGCAAAGATAGTTCGTTGTTCATTTCAATTATTTCTGCTGGCTCGATGAAACAGGTTTGACCACTTTGCGAAACGCCGTGAATAATTCCGGAAACTTTGTTTTTGTTTTCAATCTTGACAGGTAAAACAAACCTTCCTTCACGAATTGTATAAAATTCATCTTGAAGGAAATCTTCTTCGGCTATGTTTTTAAGGATTTTTTCCAACCGACGGCGAAGTTTTGCCGATTTCTCGCGTATTTCATTTCGCAGTCTTGCAAGTTCCTTGCTTGCTGTATCGCGAACTTGTCCAGTTTCGTCAATAGTCTCGCGAATATGTTTTTCCAAAATTCTACTTTCAAAAAGATTTTCAGATAAGTTAGCAAGCAAAGGAAAATCCTCGGACTTGGCAAGCAAAAAAGAACGAATATTCCTTGAAAGAACTATGAAATGGAGAATTTCAAGAATTTCTGAGGTTGTTAGAATTGCATTTTCGATTTGAGATTTATAGATTTTTGGTTTTATTTCACCGAAGTTCTCGAATGGAATTGAATTGAAAATTTGCAAAAGTTTTATACATTCTTCAATCAAATCGAGTTCTTGCGAAAGTGTTTCAAAATCATCAATTGGCAAGGAAGAGATAATCTTATTTGCTCCATAATCTGTAATAGCAAAACTCGAGATTTTTTCCAATGCACGGTCGAATTCTATTTGTTTTAGTGAGTCCAGAAAAAGTGAATCAATGGTTTCCATATTATTGTGTTAATTATGTTAATAATTCCTTTGCAATTTTTTGAACCAATGAACCATCGGCTTTACCTTTTAAGTCTTTCATTGCTCTTCCCATAATTTTGCCTAAGTCGGAAATCGATTTTGCACCCAACTCTTGGATTAAATTATTTAAAAAGTTGCGGATTTCTTCTTCACTCATCTCTGCTGGAAGAAATTGTTTAATAATTTCCATTTCTTGGCGTTCTTTTTCCGCAAGGTCAAGTCTTCCCCCTTTTTCGTAAAGTTCTATTGCTTCTTTTCTTTTTTTGACAAGCGATTTCAAAATTTTGATTTCATCTTCTTCGGTTATTTCTCGATTCAGACCGCTTTTTTTAAGTTCTAATAGACTGGCTCGGATTGAGCGTAAAGCATCCATTCGCACTTTATCGCTTTCTTTTATTGCCTTTTTTAATTCCTCGGTAATTTTATCATTCAAAGCCATTATGATTTAAATTTTTGTTAAATATAAAACTTTCAAAATTACAAGTTTATTGTTAATTTCTTTGGTTAGAATAATTAGGGTAATTTTGTGTTTTTACAATTTTGATTCAAATGAGAAGACTATTCAAAGAGAAGATAATTCTTTTATTAATAGGAATATTTTTATTTACTTCATTTGACATTTCTATAGCTTCAACATCAAAAAAGAATAAAACTTCGATTCATTTATCTAAAAGCGCCAATGCCAAAAAGGTAACGAAGACCAAACAAACTAAAAAATTGATTAAAAAGAAGACACAAAAGCGAAGAAAATCCCGAATAGTTTTTCATAAAGTTGCCTTAAATTATTTAATCAATCTTGAAACTAAAACTTTATCCGAAGGAGTTGTTTACAGAAAAGTTCAATTTGGAAAAGAGCCTTTAAAAATTATTGTACATCTTATCGAGGCAGAATTGGATTCTTTGCCAAATGATGTTTGTGTTTTGAAAGCTAAAAACCATATCAACTCGCTTGATTATTTAAAAAATATTTTCGATGATTATAATTTTGAATTGACAAGGATTTACGAAGGACAATTACTTGCCCTAATTAACGCAAATTTTTGGTCTGCATACATGAACTATCCAATTGGTCTTTTGATTTCCGATGGCGAAATTATTTCGATAAGAAAATATAAAGAATGGTCCTCGGTGTTGTTTGATAATGAAAATCGACCATATATCGACAATTTTGAACTTTTCGGTGAAATTATTTTCTCGAACAATTATAGATTGAAAATAGATAATGTCAATAATAGAACGGAAAAAGATGAAGTTGTAATGTATAACAAATATTTTGGGGATTCGATTCCCGAAATCTATATTCCTGACCTTGAAAAACTTGTCAATCAAACGATAAATTCTATAAAAATGAATGTTGATGTCGAGGATACAACTGAAATCGAAGTTGATACGAATGAGATAGTTGAACAATTAGTAAGAGATGTTCAGTTGAAATCCAAAGAATTCTCAAATATGAAATATATTTTTCGATATCTTGGAAAACCAGCAATAAACAAAAAAGTGAAAGTTGAACTAATAGGTATTGATACTGGGATAGTTCAGATACCATCTGATGGCTTTGTTGTATGCGTTCCTACTGAAAATAGCGAGTGGAGGAAATTGAAGATAGGGGAAGTTGCGGAAATGTATTTTTATTCCAACAAGTTAAGATATATCGAGTTCGAAAATGGAATTTCAGGTACACCTCGATTGGTTCGAAAAGGAGTTGCTCGGCACGAAGCATACGAAGAAGGTTCACGTGGATATAGATTTATTGGAGCTCAACTACCTCGAACAGGATTGGGAACAAATATGTCCAAAACAAAATTATTTTTGTTTTTCGTCGAATGTTCAAAGTCCACAAATAGTCTTGGGGCAAGCTTATCCCAACTTGCAATCATTGCTAAAAAACTTGGTTGTTACGATGCGATTAATTTGGATGGTGGTGGCTCATCGGGGATGATTATTGGCGGGGAGCGAATTGGCACGAGTGGAAATTCTAATAACAGAAAAATCTCTGTTGCAATTGGAGTTACAAAAATTTCTAAATAGTTGTAACCAAATTTTTAATATATTTGTCTATTAGATTGATTAATTGGAAAAAATGTGAAAGGTTTCGAAAAGACAAATTTTGATAATGAACAAATTCGACAATTTTCGGAGGACTTTCGTCGTGGGAGTTCAGAAGCCTTTCACATATTGTATCAACATTATAGCCCAAAGGTGTACAGATTTTGCCTTCGAATGTTGGGGAATCGGGAGAAAGCAGAGGATGCCTTTCAGGATATTTTTGTTAAGGTGTTTGAAAATGCAAAGACTTTTCGGGGTGAAAATTTTGGTGCTTGGGTTTTTACAATCGCTCGGCATATTTGTTTAAATATGATTCGGCTTGAAAAACCTTATCAAGATGTTAATGAAAATTCTTTAAGTTTTTCTTATGTCGTTAATGATGATATTGGTATGCGAGATTTTGTTCAAAGGGCTATAATGAAGTTACCAGTGAGCTTACGCGAAGCATTGATACTTCGTGAATACGAGGAATATTCCTACGAGGAAATTGCAAAAATTCTTGGTATAGGATTATCTTTAGCGAAGATACGAGTTCACCGTGCACGTTTGCTTTTAAAGAAGTTTTTGGAACCAATTGCAAAGGAATACTATGGGAATCGATAAGTTTATTAATGACTATCTTGATGGCTCAATTACTCCCGAGGATGATGAAAAATTTCGGGAGTTATTGAAACAGGACCCAATTGCTAAGGAAGATTTCGATTTGATGGTTTCAATTCATTCTCTTTTAAAAGAAGATGCTGAATCTATAGGAATTCCGAAAGATTTACAACAAAAAGTCGAAGATAGAATTCTTGCTCAATACCTTGGTATTTCTTCTTTCTCTTATGAAAAAAATCCTAGGAGGTTAATTTATTCTGTAATTACATTACTTTTAATATTTATTTTTTCAATTAACTCTATTAGCGATAAGGAATTGTTTGGGAATTACTTTTTCTTTTGGTCTGAAATTGCAAAACAAAAGGATCTGTTAATCTCGCAGGTTCCAACTCTTGAAAATCAATCATTATCAGTAACTTCAGGTAACAATTCATTAATAACCAAGGTTTCTAATTCTTATGGTAAAACTGACCGCTTAGAACAAACAACATTTGATGCTTCGATTAATTCAGCAGTAGATGAAGTTTCCAATTTACGAACTAAAAATGAATCTCTAATTTTGGTTACACATAGTTTGGGGATTTCAAACAACATTTATTCCATAGATGCGAAAAGTCCTTTTCAAAGTCATAGCCAGGATTTTATTGCATACGAAATGAAACCTTTATCTCTTAATAATCAGAATTTTGTTCAGAATGAATTTAATTCATTCCAAAATGGTTTAAAAATTGTTGAAAATACAAACAATAACCGATTTGGAAGAATATTTGCTGATTATCAAACAAAAGGAATTCTTTTAAGTGGTTTTTCGGTTGTTCCTATTTTAAAATTTGGATATTCAGATTTAAAAATCAAATCTTATTCAGCATTTTCTCAAAGTCTTGGCTATAAAATCTCCGATGGTTTCCGTCTTGGGTTGGAATTTGGTTATTTTGATTTTCTTTACGAGCACTCTACTACTATTCTTGTTCCTGCTACTGTTGTTGAACCTGAAAGCAGGAAAATTTATACCTATAACCAAAAGAAAAACAAGGATAATTTTATTCTTACAAATGGCGGTGAATCACCTTATCCAAATTTTGTGCAAGTTGTAGTTCCAGTTGAAAGAAAATATCAAATCTATTGGGGGAGTTTGTTTTTGGATTATGTGTACCCTGTCAGTAAATACTTATCAATAGCTGGGAGATTAAATTTTGGAGCTACAAGCGAAGGTGCTTTAGGGAAGGTTCTTCTAATAACTGAATTTCAGCCAATCTCAGGAATCGCAATTAATTTTGGCTTGGAGAACAAATCTTATTGGAGTGGTATAGGAGGGTATTCTTCAATTAAAAATGAAATTGGTCTTGTTTACGGGATTAGTTTGAAATTGGATTTCGAATAATGTATGATTTTTTTGAAAAAAAAATTAATTTTGTTTAAATGTAGTGGTATATGTTTATTATTTTATAGGAGAGGAACAATGAAAAGTTTTACACAATTTTTTTTCCTCGCTGCATTTTTAGCACTTGGTTCATTATCATTAATTGCATATGAACCAACAGATATTACGAAACAACTAACGAAAAGTTTCAAAGGGAAGGAAATAGCTCCATCTATCATACCCGACAAGGTTTTGAAAACTCTTCCTGAAAAAATTAGTGAAGTTAATTTTCAAATTTTCGATTCTCTTGCAAACGCTTATTCGTACTTTACCGAAAGCCAACAACCTTTCGTTTATATTCCAGAAATTGGACAACTAATTACTATTAAGCGTGGTTTTTGGGATATCGACCGCTATCCTGAATATACTGGTGACGATACGAAAAATAATTTATTTATAAGGTACTCAGAGGATTGGGGGGCAAGTTGGTCCGAACCAATTTTAGTTTATAAGGTTCCAGTGGGGACACAATACGGAAATTGGTACGCACGATATCCAAGTATTTATGCATTTGAATACGAAGGTAACATTATTTATACTTACACTGCTCCAGCTACGAATGGCTCAGGCTGGGTTGGATTTATAAATGGTTTTTATTATCAGGATAATTATTTTTCGTCTTTCTCGAAATCTTTCACATGGCAGGATGGCAATAGATATAATTGGGGCGGAACTGACTCTCGAATTGTTGGTGGTATCGATGGAAGCGACCCATTTGCTACGGCTGTTGGAACAATAATGATTGAAGGGGGTTTTCCATTAACCTTAACAAGTCATTTAGGGTATCGCCGTACAACTGATTTTGATAAGTGGATAGAAGTTATCCCTCCGCAATGGGAAGCAAGTAATTTTGTCGTTCCAACTTCTTCGTCTGGAGAAGACAGTTTACGAACCTCTACAATAGCAGGATTTAAATATGCAGACGATGGTAATTTGTATATGGCTGCTTATGCAAATTTTGCTGCAATAAGCAACTTTAACAGATTTTATTTTGGTGTGTCTAAATCAACTGACCAAGGGAAAACCTGGAGTTCATTTGATATTGCACCAACAAACTTATTCGATTCATACTTGGCTGAGTATGGTTTGACCACAAATTCAATTACCTGGTCTATGCCTCAATTTGTTCCATTAGGGAATGATAATTACAGTTTTTTAGTTAACATTAATGAAGATACAACAAAAACCTTTAATTATTGGGACCAAGCATTGCATCAGTTAGTTGAAGTTTATAAAGAAAATGGAGTATGGGGAGTTCGCAAAGTTGCAGATATGTCGGGCTATGTTCTAGCCTATGTTGCTCCAACGAGCACCAACCAACTTGGGGATGAGTCGCAATTAGTTCGTTCAGAAGATGGCAAATATTTACTTGCTAAATGGGTTGATTTTGTTGATGTAATAGTGGGTGATACTACCTATACACGAGCAACCAATGATATTTTCATTTCAATTCGTGCTATTGGTAGTAATTCTTGGTCTCGAGTCAAAAACATTACTGAAAGCTTTGATTATGACAGAATAACTTGGGTCCCCGATAGAATTCCAAATAGTTTAACTAATATACCTATTTTAAAACTTGAATCCATTCCAATTCCTGGGCAAAGTGATGATGATGCAAGATTGCGTCAAAGAATGCTCGATACTGTGCCACAATATGTTATGTTAGGTTTTTTTGATGCAGGGAGCGTTCTTGACATAGAAGAAAATCAAAGTGGTTTTGAACTTTCGAATTTAAAGGTTTATCCTAACCCTGCCGATGATTATGGTTTTATTGAGTTTACTACCGAAGGAACGACTTACCTAAAAGTTGAAATTTATGACTTTCTTGGTCGGAAAATGAAAGATGTATTCGATGGATTTACATCCTCTGGAATACAAGGAATTACATTTTCTACTAATGACTTGAACAATGGAAACTATTCAATTGTTATTAATCATAATGGTCAAAAAGTTTTTAAACCAATCACTATTTTAAGGTAAAACAATTTGAGGATGGCTATGAAAAGGCTTTTTTCGTATTTCTTGTTAGTTTGTTCCATAGTTATGCTACCTTACATCCTTGAAGCGAGTAACTATGGAACATTGAAAGGTAAAGTGGTAGACCAGGATGGGAATCCTGTTGTTGGTGCATCAGTACGAATTTTGGGAACTCGGCTTGGTGGTGTAGTTAAATCCGATGGACGGTTTATTGTCGTGAGTATTCCAGCTGGTTCTTATACGGTAAAGGTTACTGCTGTGGGATATGCGCCTTTCGAGGCAAATGTTAGAATTTCTGCTGATGACGAGACGGAAATTAATGTAGTTTTGAAAGAAGAGGGAAAAGTTACTGAAGAGGTAATGGTTGTTGCGGAAAAATTAGTTTCTCATAAAGACATTGGAGTCAAACGACAATTTGAAAACCAGCAACTTACAAGTATAGCTCGAGAAGGTTTACAGGCGATTATTGGTTTAAGTGCTGGTGTCTTTAACTCTGGAGGTGGATGGATTATCCGGGGGAGTAGAACCAGCGAAAGTCAAATACGAGTCGATGGAATTGATATTAGTGATAAATTCACTGGGGGTTTTGGAATTGTTGGAGCCACATACTATCCGATGGTTAGTGCTTTTGCTACCGAAGAAATTCAAGTTCTAACTGGAGGATTTTCTGCCGAATATGGAAATGTTTTGGGTGGTTTTGTTAACACAACCCTAAAAACTGGAAGGACCGACAGGTATGAAGGTTATATTCGATGGCGAACA
This sequence comes from Ignavibacteria bacterium, assembly GCA_037440445.1. GTDB lineage: Bacteria > Bacteroidota > Ignavibacteria > Kapaibacteriales > UBA2268 > Naka2016. Next base: position 118,064 of record JBBIUA010000004.1, on the reverse strand, counting down.
GATGTTCCAGCTCTTTTTGGCCGTCAACCACATGATTTGAAATTAATTCGCGAAGGTGACCGCTATAAGGCAATTGACTGGGGCGAAGGAAGGAAGTTGCAAGGAACAAAGGAACATAATTTCGAATTTGGAATCGGTGGACCTATTCCACTTTGGGATAAAGCAACATTTTTCATTGCAGGAAACTATTTCTACGAAAAATATCGTTCAGCAAGTTACGATATCTATGACCCTCTTCATATAAATAATTTAGGACAAATTGAACAAAATAACCTTGGTCAAATTCCCAACAATCAATCTTGGAAAAAAAGTGTCCAAGCAAAGTTGAAATTTCCAATTACAAAAGATATCGACTTGATATTCTTTGGTAATTTTGGGATGACCAACCTTGAAACATTGGATATGGGCTGGCTTTATGCAATAGAACCTGGGAAAATACCCGGTCTTCCATCTTATGGCGTTGAAGAGCGACGAGCAAAATCTCCAGTTTATAATCAATTTGCAAAAAGCGCCTATGTTCAGATACAACATCGTATCGGCTCGAATAGTTTTTATGAGATAAAAATTTCAAACACTTCGAATAATAGTGATGCATCGAAACGAAAGTCTTTTGATGACCCCAACTTCTTTACTGGCTTTGATGTATGGTATCCCCAGGATAACTATGCTGTAGCACTTGGAACTCTTGAACCTGGCAAAGATAAAATCCTTGACCAATATGCTCCGGTTTCTCAAATTCAGAACTCCAAGGATGGATTTATTAAAATGGATATGCCAATTGTAAATCCTTTAACTGGGTATATCGAAGGAAGCTCGAGTACTCAACATACTCAAAACGCCTATGGTTTGACAGGAATATTTGATCTTCACGGAAATGAAAGAACTTTTGAATTCCGAAGAAGTAATTATTGGCAAATTGATGGAAATTACACTCTTGCTGTAGAAGGTGAATTTAGTCATATGTTCAAAACTGGGTTTGAAGTTCAATTTTATCAACTTCGTCGACATATGAATAGTTTGCCCTGGGATGCTAACCCATTTTTCGATGTTTATACCGATGAGTGGGGCGGAAATCTTTATGCCGATAACCAAAAAGTTTTGGATAAAACAAGCAAACCCTATAAACCAATTACTGGTGGACTTTATATACAAGATCAAATTTCTTATAAAGGTTTAATTATTACTCCTGGTTTACGTTTCGACTTTTATATTCCTAATAGTGATTACAGAACCGTTGTTGAGTATTTTGTTCCAATTACTTCCGATACAGGTTTCACAAAGGCTACAACAAAAACACAAATAAGTCCCCGAGTTAATGTTACCTATCCAATCACAGAGCGTTCAAATATTTCAATTTCTTACGGAGTTCTTTTCCAAATGCCTCCAATGCAGTATCTTTATGACGCTTTTGCCGTTGAACAGTTGCGAGGAAATTCAATACTTGGTAATCCCAATATGAAACCGCAGAAATCAAATATGTACCAAGTTACTTATAACAACCAATTAACCGATGACTTTGCTTTGGACATTTCAGCTTATTATAAGGATAATTATAACCAGGTCGGTTTAGTTTATGTTGCAGCTGTTCCTACGCCCTATTATATGTACACTGTTTCAGAGTATGGAAGTGCTCGTGGTATTGAATTCACATTGAGGAAAAGACCGACTAATCATATTCAATTGAATTTAAACTATAATTTATCATTTGCAACTTCAACTGGTTCCTCTCCAGGTTCAAACTACCTTGTTGCAGTCGATCCATACACCGGCAAGCAAGCTTTTCCACTTGCAGAATTTCCATTTTCTGCTGACCGAACTCATCGTGTTAATGCAATTATCGATTTTATTTGGGGTCAAAAACAAGGTCCTTCAATTGCGGGAATTTATCCTCTCGAAAATGTAGTGATTAATCTTACAGGATTTTTCCAAACAGGAACACCTTATACACGTCTTGATAAGGCAGGAAATTCTATTGGTGAATTTAATGCCGAAAGGAATCCATCAATCTGGAGCGTTAATATGAGGTTGCAGAAAGGGTTTAATCTTCGCGATTGGTTTGGCAAACAGGCTGGCAACGCAAGAATTGAATTTTTTGTCGATGTTAATAACCTGTTCAATCTTACAAGTGTTGCTGGCTACTTTGCCCGAACTGGTGATCCTATAGATGATGGTGTGAATTTCTACAGACCAGAAACAGATTTTAGTTCTATCCCTTATTATCGCGAAGCTGACTATGCTCGTGCCGAATCTTTTTCAACAGACCAATATACAATTTATGGGGATAGATTTTATAATATTAATGCGGACTTTGATAGAAATGGAATAGTTACCCGAACCGAAAAATTTCAAGCATTCACCAAGTATTTAGAGGATGTTCGACGCTTCCGTGGCAATTTCCTCGCTCCCAGAACTGTTTATGCTGGAATTATGTTTAGATTCTAACTTATTTTATTTGGAATGTATATTAATAAAAGGTAGATATATGAAAAGATTCAAACTATTAACATTAGCAATTCTTACAATGCTGATTTTCCCAATACTTTTATTTTCTCTTCCAAAGGACTGGGATAAGAAAGCTGGGGATGAACCTTTGAGAACTTATAATCAACTATTCGATTTACAGCAAAATACTGTTAGTAATATTCAATTTTATACTACAAACTATGGAATTTTCGGATTGAATGTTTCTCAAAACCGTGGTGGTGGCTACTGGCCCAGAGGTTCAAACAATCAGTACATTTTCGGCGGAGGCTTATGGATTGGGGCAATTAAGCCTAGACCTGATGGTCAGTTGAAAAAGTATGTAGAAGTTACTTACAATCCAAACAATGGACGCTCTTGGATGGTTCCAGGAAGAATAACTGATGGAGATAGCAAGGATGTTTCGGATATTAAAAAATATCGTACATATTTTTCTACCGATTTCCGAAAAGGTGATGGTTCCCCTTTGAATCCCGATGATGGTCCTAACTGGCCCATTTGGGATACAAGCCCCACCGATAGTCTTAAATACAACCGATATTATGGATACTATGTTGATGACATTAACCAAAGAAGTACTTCAGTCTACTCCAAAGGTCCCGCATTCATTTCTGGTGAGGACATATTTGCAACTTACAAGGATACTGACTTGAATGAATTTGATGGTGGTGCTGGATTTAGGAAAAGTCAAGGTTACCCACTCCGCTTACAATTCGAGCAAATGATTTACTCTTGGGGATTTGGGGATTACAAAGATTTTATCTTTTTAAAATACGATGTTATTAATTTTAGTAAAGATACATTAAAAGAAGTATGGTTAGCTTCGGTTATGGATATCGATATTGTTCGTGCCCCTAATTACACTGGTGGAGCAGGTAACGATAGGGCTCGCTTTTATAATGAAGATTCCACTTTAAATCTTGCTGTTCAATGGACAAATACCGACCAGGGTGAAAAGGGATTTGGATTTGGTTATCTTGGTTTCGACTTTTTGGAAAGCCCTGCAGTTGTTCGTTCCGACAGAAGTGAAATCACATACGATGTTCAAGGGACAGATACCACGTTCCATATAACGGAATATATGTGTTACGATAGACAAATCATCAAAGTTCCCGTTTACGATACTTCAGGGACTATTATTGACTATCGTGACTCGGTTGTTTGCCTTCGCGAGGAAATGGTAAAAAAATGGACTTCTTTACACAAGCAAACAGATACTGGTATAGCATTTGTTAACACGATTGAATTTGACATTACAAACTACATTCGAAAGGACAAACGAGTTTTTGAAAACTATGAACAACTTGGTTTGAAAACATTCAGAAATTGGCATATTTCCGATGATAAAAACGAAGATGATGAGAGATATAATTTTATGTCATCCGGGGTGCGCGATGGCGACTTTGGACCAGGCGATAGAAGATTGATGATGGCAACTGGGCCATTCAATATGCTTCCCGGTGATACAGCTCGTTTAGTAGTTGCTCTGATTTGTGCCTCAACCGCAGTTCGCGAGGATGCAGATGGTTCCACTGAGGACCTTGCTGAACTTGTCCGCAAAGACAAATTTGCTCAACAAGTTTACGATAATAACTTCCGTGCTCCTGCTCCACCAGAAAGAGCCAATTTTGTAACCTGGACTCCTTTGAATAATGGTTTCATTATCAAATGGGATAGTACCGCTGAAATAACAAAGGATTTCTATGAAAAGGGTATGGACTTCCTGGGTTATCGTTTATATCGTGCCCGAAGGACTGACCTCGATACATTCGATGTAGACAATGTTTCACCAACATCGCAATATCCTTCTGGGAAGGGACCTTTTGGCTGGAAGCAGATTGCCCAATGGGAAATTCCTACACCATTTTATAAATCTGTTTATCGTGCTGGAAATTCGAATAGTACTACAATGCCTCTTATTGATTCTTTGAGAATTGTCGGTCCATATATTGAAAATCAAGGTGGACAGGCTGTAATTGATTCATTTGCTATTCGCGTAATGCGAGTTGGAAGGGGAATTAAACTAAATCCAACAAATTTCTGGGTGATTCAAAATATTAATCCTTCAAGCAGGAACATTTTCCCTGTTATATGTGGAGTTGATACAGCATATTTTTCCAAACCTTGGGGACCATTCTGGGCTTCGAAAATTAACTTTGCGGCAAAAGAATTGCCTATTTATTACGACCCATTTAATATTGCTAACCCTCGCCGACATTATTTATTGGACAGCGTAATGCTTGGTGTTGTAAAATTGAATCGTTTATTCCTTCCCTATAATCCTTTGCTTTGGAGAAAAGAGACTGTTAATATTGACCCGAGAGATACAGTTGGCTTGCCCGATAGAACTGGACCTAATTTAGATACTATTTATCTAAAGAAAACTTACCGAACTGCTGTAGTTAATGGCTCAAATGTTCTTTTGATCGACAGAATGGTACCAATGAATATCAATTTTGTCTTGCGGGATTCATTGCATATTGCACAGGCTCTTGATTCAATTTATAAGTATATTCAAATGGGGCTTGCCAAGGTTGAGTTTCCAAACTTTGAGCAAAGCGACGAAGCGATAAATAATGTAATTGTTCCTTATATTGATAGTATAACAAATCATCGAACCTTTATTGATTATGGTGACGACAACAAAGACTTGTATATTTCTTATAACGATAATCCTACTAAAACAGAAAAAATTATTAACAATATAGACTATTATTATAAGTTGCTTTCATACGATGAAGGTGATTATATTCAGCAAACTCCCCAGAAACTCAATGATGCCTCACTTGGGTTGCCAAATATGATAAATGTTTTTGCGCGTTCTGCTCCTGTTGGTAAACCCGTGAACTTCACTGTTACATATGTTGATACTGCGAGAATAGGCGGTTTGTATAACTTCAAATTGTTTGCTGTAGATTATGACCGCGCTGTTCAACTCTTCGCTGGTCATGAATTAGAACTTGAATTTCAACCCTATTGGGAACTTGAAAGAGTTCAACTACCTGGTCGGTCAACCCCACTTACCTTTGGTTTGTACTGGAGAAGAATGATACTTAAAGATTTGACGACAAATACATTACTCTACAATGGCTTGACTTTACTCGAGGAATCCCCAGGTGTTTTAAGGTACACTGGTTCCCCAACTGAAAATTCGGCTTCTTATATATTAAGCGACACCGCTGTTGTTGACCCAACAACAGGCAAAGTTAATACTTTTGGTTTACCATTTAATAATGAGGTAATAACTCGTTCTGGGAAAGTAACTACTGGTGATTTTACAATACCTGGATATTACTATAGTTATGGGTTTATGACAAATTATCCTTCTCCTGGTCCAGCTTTTGGGGTACTCGGCTTCAGTTTTGATTACACAATTCAACAATACGGTGGAATGCTTCGACCTGATTCTTCTTCGATTCGTATGGATCCCACAAAGACCCCAATCAACATTATAACAGATTTTTCGAAAGTGTATACCACTCAACAAGTCGACTTTATGACATTGCGACAGGAATTCCTCGGATATACTGCCGACCGAACCCCGGTTTATCAAAACTATGGTAACCCAATTTATGGAAGCTTTAACAATGGTCCCGGTGATTTCGAAATTACTTTTATGCCTGGTGGTGAAGAAACAATGGAACTTGTATGGGGTAAAGATCGGCTCTTCCGATCTTTCAAAGTGAAATATTTGACGTTAAATGTAAAAAACATACTTACCTATAAACGACCTTCCGAAAACGGTAAAGACTCAATCACAGTTTCCTATCCAATTGAATATACACATATGGAAATTGATACTGTTCCTGGTGTGCTTTATCCTGTTCCAACAAATCTTGGAAGTCGGTGTAACGAATTTATCGATAAATATAATCTTAGTGCATATGGCTGGGTTAATGGCCGTGGTCAAAATTCTGCTTTAAGAATGCGTGAACAACAAGCCAATCCATCTTGGAATACAAGTTCTTCTTCGGTGAATACTTTTGTAGGAACTCAAGGACGTTATTATCTTTCGGCTATAAGTGAGGATGGCAAAGACACTGTCGATTTTACACATGTTCTTATCATCCGAGGATGTCAGTTTGCACTCGACTATGCAAACAAAGGACGTCGATTTGGTTCCGCAGAATGGGATTATATTCCTACAAATGAATACCAATTCGGAGAAGACTTCAAACCTGGCGATAAAATCATTTTGAAGATACGAGGTGGCGCCTTTGGTTTGCCTTTACCTGGGGCTAAGGTTCGGTTCAAAATTTCCGACTTTAAGCCAGAAAATGAAAATTACACCGACGAAATGCTCGAAAAATTTAAAGTCGTTCCGAATCCCTATTATATTTCCCATCAAGGTCAAAAAACACCTTACGATGCTAAGATTTATTTCACCAAACTACCCCCAAGGTGTACTATTGACATATACACTATCGCTGGTGACTTAGTTTCCACAATTGAGCACGACGAAACAAGCAGCGACGGCCCCGATAAACATTCTATAGAAGTTTGGGATTTGCTTTCAAAAAATGGATTACGTGTTGCAAGTCAAACGTTTGTAGCGGTTATTAAAACGCCAAATGGGGCTACTGCAACTCAAAAGTTCTCTGTGGTTGTTGGTGGTTTCAGATTAATTCAATCACAACAATAACTTTAATTGGGTTCCCCTATTATGGGGAACCCAGATTTATTTGAAAAACAATAGGGAGTATGTTATGAAAAAGATATTAATAAGTGTTTTGGTACTAGGAATCTTGAGTTTTTCTAAAGCTTTTTCGATTGGTGGTGCAATTTCGGGCTCAACAACAGGCGAAACTTTTGTTAAGGTTGGAGCAGCCGGCGCTCAGTTTTTGAAAATTCCAGTTGGAGCGCGAGGAAATGCACTTGCTGGGGCATATTCTTCTTTATGTAACGACCTATCATCTATATATTGGAATCCTGCTGGATTAGCCGATGTTAAAGGAATTAGTGCAGACTTCTCTTATACTCAATGGTTTGCTGGATTTAATCATAGTTTTGGTGCCTTTGCATTACCTCTTGGACGAAATTTCACCACTGCTGTTTCGCTTGTATCCTTAAATAGTGGAAATATTGAAATTACAACTCTTGAGAAGCCAAATGGTACAGGCTTAAACTATCAGGTTAATGATGTTTCAATTGCTTTTACTTTTGCTGGTTATTTAACAGACCAATTTTCTTTTGGGATTACTGCTAAATATGTTAGCAATGCTATATCCAATTTGAGTAGCCGTGGTATTGCTTTCGATGTTGGAACTATGTACGAGACTGGTATTCAAGGTATCAAACTAGGGTTTTCAATTCATAACCTTGGAATTAATCAAGCATATAGTGGACAAGATTTGAACTCCTCAAAAAAACTATATGAGGCATTGAATGCAGCTCCTCTTGATATTGCCTACATTGCTAGTAGTTATTCTTTGCCCTTAATATTCCGTGCTGGTATTTCTACTGAAGTTTGGAAAGTCCAAGACCATAAAGTTATTGCATCTGCCGATTTTATTACTCTTTCTGATACCCCTGAACATTATGCTCTTGGCGCAGAGTATACTTTCAAAGACTTCCTTGCTTTGCGCGCCGGATATCAGTTTGGTACCGATGTCTTTGGTTTATCGGGTGGGATTGGTTTGAAATATTTTGCTGGTGGTTTCGAAGGGGAGTTCGATTATTCGATTACACCAACAAAGAATATTGGTCTGGTTAACCGTTTGAGCATTAAAGTTGCTGTTAAATAATTTATTTTTAGCAACACTAAAACTTTCTGGACAAGGAGATAACTTCCTTGTCCAGTTTTTATTTTTGTTTGATTTTGTATCTTCAAAATGAGATATAAAATATTATTGTTAATTGGCTTTTGTATTCTTGACTTTTATTTTGCCAATTCCGCATTATTGAAGCCGATGAATATTTATGTTGATTACAGTGTTTTTCGACAAAATGATAAAGAGAATGTCCTCGAGATTTATTATGGTTTTATCGATACATCTTTAACATATTGGAAACAAGATTCAAAATATTCAGCCGAACTTTTTTTGCAGATATTTTTCTTCGAAAGGGATTCATTAATTGACTCCTTCGATTGGAATGTTTATCATGAAAGAGAATCTCTTGATACTAACTCCAAGTTCCAAAATCTTTTAGTTGGACAAAAGAATGTTAAAATTGAAAGTGGTAAGTTGATTAGATTTTCTTTTCGTTGTATGGATACAAGGGATTCATCAAAAACATTTTATAAAACATATGAAATTGAAAATCCAATCTTCCACAAAAATAGTCCAAGCATAAGCGATGTGCAATTTGCACAAATGATAGAACGTTCGGATACTGCTAAGTTTCTGTGGCAAAATGAATTCTTAAAAGGCAAGTATTATGTAATTCCTAATCCTACCAAAGAAATTGTCGGATTTGCTCCCAGACTTTACACTTATTTTGAATACTATTTACCAAATAATTTCCTTCAAAGACAAATTAAACTTGAGTATAGGATTTTCAATTCTTTGAAAGACGAAGTCCTTATCAAATTTAAAAATGTAAAAGTTATTGGTACTGAACAATTTGATATTGATGGTTTCGCACTGGATGCATTGCCTACAGGTATGTATTATTTTGAAGCGACACTTTGCGATTTAACAGGTTCCACACTTGCAAAATCAAAGATGAAAAAATTCTATTTGTTTAATCCTGATTTGCCTGCAGAACCAATAAAGCCATATGCAGAATCTGAGCTTTTTGCCAAGAGCATTTTTGCAACTTTGGGTGATTCAGCAATACAAGCAGAATTCGAAAAGGCAAAATATATTGCGACCGACTACGAAAAAGAACTTTTCAAAGGTTTAACTACTTTAGATGGGAAAAGACGTTTCCTTTTTCAATTTTGGAGACGAAGAAATCCCGATACTAATCTTGTTTACAACAGAGCATACGAAGAATTTCTTCAGAAAATTAATTATGCAAACAAGTTCTTTTCGGTTGGTCGACAAATTGAGGGATGGAAAACCGATAGAGGTCGAGTTCTTATTCAATATGGTGAACCAACTAATAGAGAATTTTATCCCAGAGAAGGGAACCGACGAAGTTACGAAGTTTGGTTCTATAGTGAATTACAAGGTGGCGCATACTTTTACTTTGTTGATTTGTTAGGCAATGGAAATTACTTTCTTGTTCATTCTACAGTAATGAATGAAATAACCAATGAAAATTGGTATACAGATTTTGTTACTGGAACTAACACAGAAAGAATCCAAAAAATGTTATTAATCAGATGATCCGGAAGATTCGATTCTGGATAGAAACATTTATTGTTTTGTTTATAGGTTGGATTTCAAGTTTTCTAAACCCTTATAAAAGAGTCTCATTAGGAAAAGTTCTCGGAAGAACTTTACATTTTTTTTTAAAAAAACGTCGTAGAATTGCCATTCAAAACCTTACCTTTGCTTTTCCCGAAAAATCTCCAGAGTGGGTGAATGAAACAGTTCGCAAGACATTTGAAAATATGGGAATAGTATTTGCTGAATTCCTTGCTTTAAAATGGTTGGATGAAAAAAAAATTAAAGATTATGTTCGTTTCGAGAATATTGATTTAATTCTCGAGAAATTCAAGCAAGGCAATGGTGTGATACTTCTTTCTGGTCATTATGGGAATTGGGAGTTCCTTGCTTATTCTGTATATGTTTATTTAAATTTACCAGTTCTCATTGTTGTAAAGCCTTTGTCGAATTATGTGTTGGATAAAGTAATTAATAGTAATCGAACTCAGTTAGGGAACAAAGTTGTGTCGATGTATGAGGCAGCATTTAAAGTTGTTAAAACTCTGAGAAGTGGTGGTATTGTTGCCTTGCTTGCCGACCAAAGTGCTACTAAAGACCGCGATATATATGTCGACTTTTTTGGAAGAAAAGCAGCGACATTCGATTCCCCTGCATATTTTGCATTAAAATACAATGTTCCTATTATTGTTGGTTTTGCTCGTAGAGAAAATTATTATTATAATGTCAAACTGGTTGAAATTGACCATAGCGATTTAGATTTTAACAAGGAAGGAATATTTGAACTTACTCGAAGGTATGTTAAACTTCTTGAAGATGTTATTCGGGAACAACCAGAACTTTGGCTTTGGACTCATAGACGGTGGAAGCATTTACCTGTCTGAGATATCATTTATCTTTTCAATCTTTTTTAAAAATATTGTCGATATTCAAAAATTCTTAATTTTGTTTTTTTTAATTAGATGCAACATGGGTAAAACAGCATTAGAAAGGTTTTTAGAATATGTAAAAATCAATACTCAATCAAATGAATCATCGGATACTACACCAAGTTCACCAAATCAATTTGAATTGGCTAATCTTCTTGTCAGTGAACTTAAGGAAATGGGCATCGATGATGCTGAAGTTGATGAACATTGTTATGTTATGGCAACAATTCCATCTAACATTCCCATTGAACATCCATCTTATGGAAAAGTACCCAATATTGGATTTCTTGCCCACCTTGATACTTCTCCCGAAGTAACTGCTGAAAATGTTAATCCACAAATTATTGAAAACTATGATGGTTCAGACATTATTTTGCCAAAAGACCCAAACATTGTAATACGTGTCAGCGAAAATCCAAATTTGAAAAAATGTATTGGGCACACAATTGTTACAACCGATGGTACAACTTTACTTGGGGCGGACAATAAAGCTGGAATTGCCGCTATTATGACCTTGGCGCAAACATTGATGGAAAACCCAAACATACTCCACGGTACAATAAGGATATGTTTCACACCCGACGAAGAAATTGGTAATGGAACTAAGTTCCTCGACATTAACAAGTTTAATGTTAAATATGCTTATACTGTCGATGGCGACTTGCCTGGTGAATTAAACAAAGAAACTTTTAGTGCCGACCAAGCAACTATTACTATTTTGGGCAGAGATATTCATCCCGGAACTGCTAAAGGGATAATGGTTAATTCTATTCGGATTGTTGGAGAAATTATCACTCGATTACCTAAACATATGGCTCCAGAGACTACCGAAGACTATGAACCATATATTCATCCTTATGTATTAGAAGGTGGGGTAGGTAAAACTACTTTGAAATTACTTCTCCGAGATTTTCGAACCTCTGGTTTAGAAGAACAAAAAGTTCTTTTGCAACAAATTATTGACGAGGTTAAGCAGTTGTTTCCGAAGTCAGAGATAAGTTTGGAGACGAAGTATCAATATAGGAATATGATTGAAGGTTTAGAAAAACATCCTGTCGTGTTGGAGAATCTTTGGAAAGCAGCTATCCGTAGTGGTGTCGAACCTTATTGGAAACCAATCCGAGGCGGAACCGATGGGGCTAGACTAACCGAGATGGGATTGCCAACTCCAAACATTTTTACTGGTGGGAACAATTTTCATAGTAAGACCGAATGGTTATCTGTTAATTTTTTGAATCAAACTGTTGAAACTCTTATCAATTTAGTTCAAATCTGGGTAGAAAATTATTAAACTAAAAAAGGAGATTTTATGGCTGGGGAACAAATTCCTCAAAACAATTCTATTCATTTACCAGAAAATGCACACCGAGAACTTCGCCCTGGTGAGGTGTATCGTCCAATCTTGCAGCCTGAATACAAATTTCCCGAAGCCACTTCATATTCAGTTTTTTTAGGGTTACTGATGGCAATAGTTTTTTCGGCTGCAGCTGCATATTCCGGTCTTAAAATTGGGCAAGTAATGGAAGCAGCAATACCGATTTCAATAATTGCTGTTGGTATTTCCGCTGTTGCAAGGAAAAGAAAGGCTCTTGGTCAAAATGTTATTATTCAGTCTATTGGTGCTTCCTCGGGGGTTATTGTAGCAGGTGCTGTATTTACAATACCTGCTTTATATATTTTAAAACTTAATGCAACGTTTTTCCAGATATTTTTTGCTTCGATGCTTGGTGGTTTCTTGGGTATTCTGTTTTTAATTCCTTTCCGAAAGTTTTTTGTAAAAGAAATGCACGGAAAATTTCCTTTTCCCGAAGCAACTGCTATTACTGAAATTTTAGTGACAGGTGAGAAAGGCGGCAAAAGTGCTAAAGTGTTAATAACCAGTGGTTTCCTTGGTGGTATTTACGATTTTCTTTTTTCATCTCTCCATTTGTGGAAGGAAACTTTTACTTCTCGTGTTTTACCATATGGTGATTTGATTGCTCAAAAAGTCAAGATATTGTTTCAATTGAATGTCAGTGCAATGATTTTTGGATTTGGGTATTTGATTGGACTTAAATATTCGTTAATAATAACAATTGGTTCATTTTTGTCTTGGTTTGTGCTAGTACCTTTAATTAATCAAATTGGTGAAATTGTAGCCAATGGTGGAACAAATTTCTTTGCTACGATGCCACCTGAACAAATCTTTTCACTTTATGTTCGACCAATTGGCATTGGAGCCATTGCAATGGCAGGTATAATTGGAATTATAAAATCTTCAAAAGTTATTGGAAATGCATTTTCGCTTGCCTTTCGCGGTTTTAGCAAAAAGAAGAAAGCCTATATTGATGATGTTGAATCTACTCACCGGACACAAAAGGATATCCCGATGCAAATTCTTCTCGTTCTGATTTTTCTTACAATTTTAAGTATCTTTCTATTTCTTCTTTTTGGGGTTAATATTACACCTTTGCAAGCAATCATAGCTTTGTTGACAGTGATAATCATTTCCTTCCTCTTTACTTCTGTTGCTGCAAATGCAATAGCAATCGTTGGAACTAATCCGGTTTCTGGAATGACTTTGATGACATTAATTTTATCTTCTTTGATATTAACACAAGCGGGGTTGTCTGGAAAAGAGGGTATGGTAAGTGCCTTGATAATTGGTGGAATTGTTTGTACCGCTTTATCTATGGCTGGTGGTTTTATTACCGATTTGAAAGTAGGTTATTGGATAGGTTCAACGCCAATCAAACAAGAAAGTTTTAAGTTTTTAGGTGCAATTATTTCAGCAGCCACCGTTGGACTTGTTATTTTTATTCTCAATGCATCCTATGGATTTACCAAAGAAGATTATGTACGAAATCAAAATATTTTTACACAAGAAGAATTGTTCAAAATTGAAAATCAAACTGCCGATAAAGACTTGCTCGAACGTTACAACAAATCATTGAATTCAGCCGAACCTCTTGTAGCTCCCCAAGCAAATGCTATGGCTTCTGTTATTCAACCATTGATGTCCCCAAAAGCAAAGGTAGATTGGATTTTGTATCTTGTTGGTGTTTTCATCGCTTTATTTGTAAATTGGCTTGGAATTTCGCCCTTGGCTTTTGCTTTGGGAATGTATTTACCTTTACCATTAAATACTCCTCTTTTAGTGGGTGGGTTGATTGCTCATTTTATTCAGAAAACAAAAGACGAGAAGCTTCGTAATGCAAGGGTTCAACGAGGAACTTTAATTGCATCTGGATTTATGGCCGGGGCATCGCTTTTTGGGGTTGTGGGTGCACTGCTCCTTTTCTTCAAAGTTAGGTTGTACCAGTTTGTTGGTGAATGGGAAAATTCCCCAAGTGCAGAATATTTAAGTATCTTGATGTTCGCTCTTTTGGTCACATATTTCGTTTGGGATACTTTAAAGGCTAAATCGGAATAGGTTTAATTTTGGAAACCAAAACTCAAAAACAAATTTCTTTTAAACAGAAATTTCTAAGTTATTTTATTTCTTTTGTCTTAATTATATTATTGGTTTATCTTTCTGTAAAAGGAATCGATTTTCCATCATTTGGAAAATACGTTTTTGGTGCAAATTATTTATGGGTTTTGCTTTCGGTTCCAGTTATGTTAGCCTCGCATTTGGCAAGGGCTTTTCGGTGGAAAACAATGCTCAAACCTATATCCAATCCGAAATCCATTTGGAACTTGTTTTCTGCCGTAATGGCTGGGTATGCTGTTAATAATATTATTCCTCGTGGTGGAGAGTTAATACGACCTTTTTATTATAGTCGCAGGGAAAATACCTCCTTTACAATGACTTTTGCAACGATAGTTGTGGAGAGGTTTATTGATTTAATTTCGTTACTTCTTGTTTTCGTTCTTGCTTCATTTTTCTTCAGGGAGCAACTTAGAATAGCATTGCCAAATCTTCATTTAGAAAAAATTATTTATCCGACCATTATTTTAATAATTCTTGGTATTATTAGTTTTTATCGAAGGTGGGTTGTATTTTTGTTAGAAAAGTTAGTAAAGCCCATTTCGAAGAAATTTTACATTAGGCTGAGCGACCTCTTTGATAAATTCTTTTTGGGGCTAACGGTGATTAAACAGCCAAGCCAATATCTTCAACTCACACTCGAGTCTTTTTTGATTTGGTTTCTATACACAGTTCCACTGTATTTAATGTTCTTTTCTTTCAGTTTTGCATATAAATTTAATCTTGGATTCGATGATGCTATTCTTTTAATAATTATCTCTGGAATTGGTTATACGGTAGCTCCAACACCTGGTGCGATTGGATTTTATCATTTTTTGATACAAAATGCTTTGAATAAACTCTATGGCATAAGTCTTGAAGAATCTCTTGCCTATGCAACTGTTACTCATGCAATAAATTTTCTTTCTCAAGTCGTAGTTGGTGGGATTTTTATCATTCGTGAAAATCTTAGTATACTTCCACAGATAAATTTAAACAAGACTAAAAGCAATGGAAAAGATCCGTCTTCGAGTTAATAATTTACCACGTGTTGAAAATGGGCATTTGTGGATTTATAGCAATGAAATAGTTAAAGTTCCTAATCTTGAGCCCGGTTCTTTAGTCGAAGTTTTAACAAACGATGGAAAAAGCCTTGGGGTTGCTTTCTTTAATCCACATAGTTTAATTTCACTTCGTTTGTTGCGAATTTCAATTGTACAGGATGTTATAAAAGTTTTTAGGGCCAGGATTATTAATGCAAAACAATTAAGAGAAAAGATTTTTCCATCGGAACAATGCTACCGCCTTGTCTACGCAGAAAGCGATTGTTTACCCGGCTTAATTATCGACAAATATGGTGATTATTTCGTTTTGCAGGTGAACTCCGCTGGTATGGAAAAGTTCACCGACAAAATAGTTGAAATTATTGTCGATGTTTTTCCCTCCTGCAAAGGTATTGTTGCAAAAAATAAAACACATTTTCGAAGTTTAGAAGGGTTGAAGCAATATGAGAAAATCCTATATGGAAATATACCTGACGAAATCATTGTTGCCGAAAGTGGTATTAAATACATACTTAATCTTTTGGAATCCCAAAAAACGGGTTTATTTTTGGACCAGAAATTAAATAAAAGGTTTATTCGTAGGATTTCAAGCAACATGCGTGTGTTAGATTGTTATTCAAATTTTGGTGGTTTTGGGCTAAATTCTGCCGCTGGAAATGCAAAGGAAGTTACTTTTGTTGACATTTCGAAAAGTGCAATTGGATTAACCGAAATGAATTTTCAACTTAATGGTTTTAAAAATGGAAAATTTATTTGCTCTGATGCTCTTGATTTTATGCGAAAGGAGTACCAAGAAGGTAAAAAGTACGACCTTGTTATACTCGATCCCCCTTCCTTCACCAAAAGTAAGAAAAATATTCAGGGAGCAATTGCCGGATATCACCAAATTAATAAGTATGCTATGAGGATTGTTGCAGAGCGAGGTTTTCTTGCTACTGCAAGCTGTTCGATGCATATTGATGAAGCAACTTTTATGAAAATTATTCAAGATGTTGCTTATTCCCAAAAGATCAATTTGAAATTGATTTATCGTGGGGGTCAATCTCCCGACCATCCAATTCTTATGGTTATGCCCGAAACTCGATACTTGAAATTTTTTGTTTTTCAAATTTCATAGGTGAATTTTGGAACTAATTTATGCAATCATCATAGGAATAGTACAAGGATTTACAGAATTTCTTCCTATCAGTAGCACAGCACATATGACAATTGTCGCCAAGTTGTTAGGTGCGGAAAGGTTGCAAGACTCGAAAATTTGGACTGCTTCGATGGCTGTAATCCAACTTGGTACATTGTGTTCATTGTTGTTTTATTTTAGAAAAGAGATTTTAACTATTGGCAAAGTTTTCCTCAATAAAAGAAAAAATTTAGTTTCACAAAGTACTTATTCTCGACTCGGTTGGTTTATTGTTGTTGGTTCTGTTCCAATTTTTGTTCTTGGTTATTTATTTAAAGAAATGATAGAAGGGGATGCCACAAAAAATCTTACCTTAATTGCTTTAGCCTTAATATTTGTCGCAATTGTTATGTTTATAGCCGAGAAAAAAGGTAAATTTATTAAGTCAATCGATAAAATAACTTTTTTCGATGCGATAACTATTGGATTTGCTCAGGCTTTGGCTTTGTTCCCCGGTGTATCACGCTCGGGTGCAACAATTGCCGCTGGTATTTTTTTAGGATTTAGTAGGGAAGATTCTGCTCGATTTTCTTTTCTTTTAAGCATTCCTGCTGTTTTTGTTAGCGGTATTTATGAATTTTATTCAAACTTTAAGTTTATTTCTATTGAACAAATTTGGTTTATTATTTTGTCAAGTTTTTTTGCATTTATTTCTGGAGTTTTTGCCATTTCCTTTTTACTTAGTTATTTGCAAAAGAAATCAACAATGGTTTTTATCGTTTATAGAGTTTTGTTGGGAACTATTATTTTATTCTGGTTATGGTTTTCCTAAAAAATAATTATCTTTTTTTATTTCTTACCATTCTGTTTTCTCTTAATTCTTGTAGCCAAGAAAAAAACGAATTAACAAACAAAAGTTTTGTTTCAAGCGACACTAATAGTAAAGAATATCGGGAGTCACTTCCCCTTTCTAAACTTAAGTTTGATATTCAAGTCAATCCTGATTCGATAAAGATTACAGAATATGCCATTATAAAGACAGTTTTCGGGGATATCAAGGTTGCTTTATATGGAAAAGATGCACCTAAAACAGTAAAAAATTTTGTTACACTTGCCTGTAGTGGTTATTTCAATGGAACTTTAGTGCATAGGATTGCCAAAAATTTTCTTATACAAATGGGTGATGGGAATACTCGATACTTGTCAAAAAAAGATGAGTGGGGGAAAGGTGGTAAAAGTATCTACGGCGGCTTTTTTGCCGATGAAATTAATCTAAACTCATTAATTTATAAAATTGGATATACTTATGGAACAGTTGCAATGGCTAATAGTGGTCCAAACAAAAATTTGAGCCAATTTTTTATTTGCCTCGATGAAGCGCAATTTTTAGATAAGAAATATACAATATTTGGTAAAGTTGTCGATGGTATGGATGTAGTTGAAAAGATTGCAGAACAAGATATTTTACCTTATAAATTTGATAGTTTAGATGGAATTCCAAAAGAGCCGATAAAAATCATAAGAGTTGAGATTGAAAGAAAAAAATCTTTCAAGTTTTAAGTGTTTTTTTCTTTGCTGCTGGGAAAAGAACGTTGTTTAATATCAATCTATAGCCTGGAGAATTTTTATGTAAGTTCAAATCTGTGGGTGGGTCCCCAACAGCATGTTGATAGTCTTCTGGGTCATGTCCACCATAAAATGTAAACATACCTCTTCCAAAGTTACCGTGTAAGTATTTAACTTGGTCGGTTCCTTCCTTAATTCCCATAATTGTGATACTTTTTTTGATTTTATCGAGATGAAACGCTGTTGTTTGTCCAAGAAAGCCTTTGATAATGTTAACGTGGTTTTGGGTTAGCATAGTAGGGACTGGGTCGAATTTTGCGGAAAATTCGAAAAGAGTGAAATAATCATTTTCGGGGTCAAGACCTGAAATATTTGGAGGGCAGTCAATATCCGAGAATTCGTAAACAAAAGGGTCGAGAATTAATTTGAAGTTTTCAAAAACTAATGTCTGCGAGAAATCAAGTTTCGAGTTGGCGTTAGGGTCTGCTGGGTCTCCATCGAACATAGTTTCGCATATGTCAGTGTTTTGAGCAGCAAGAGAAATATCGTATGAATCGGTAGCACTACACATCGCAAAAAGAAAGCCTCCGTTGGCAACATATTCTCGAATTTTCAGAGCAACAGCTCTTTTCATTTCAGAGACTTTTGAAAAGCCAAGCTTCTTAGCCATTGCTTCGTTAATTGTTACTTGTTCAATGTACCAGGTAGAATTAGAAAATGATGCCCAGAATTTTCCATATTGCCCCGTAAAATCCTCGTGATGAAGATGTACCCAATCGTATTCAATCAATTTCCCTTGTAAAACTTCTTCGTCCCAAATTACATCATGGTCTATTCCAGCATAATTAAGAGCAAGGAGTACTGCATCATCCCAGGGTTGGGTTCCAGGTGTTGCGTAAACAGCAACTTTGGGTGCTTTTTCCAAATGGATTAGTTCCATATTGACGTCTGGACTTTGAACTTCGGCATAAATCTGACTAGCAGTGGCACCATCAATTATTTCAAAGGAGACGCCCCGAATTCGAGCTTCGGTTTCAACAATAGGAGAATAATCGGTCATAAATGAACCACCCCGGTAATTCAAAAGCCAATCAACAGTTTGGCCCTGCTTTAACGTCCAATATGCTAAGCCATAGGATTTTAGGTGGTCGGTTTGGGTTAAGTCCATAGGAATTAAAATTTTCTGACTAAATAAGTTTGTTGCTAAAAAAGTAAAATATAAAATGAGGAAAGATAAATTCTTTTTCATTTCTGTAATTAACTTTAAAAACTAAAAACGAAAAGAAAACAATATTATTAATTAGGTAAGAATTAAAGATTAAATTAAGCGGAATTAGAAATTTGATTAGGTTTTTGTAAGTTGTTGATTTTCTTGCACACCCGGAGGGATTCGAACCCCCGACCCTCTGAACCGGAATCAGATGCTCTATCCAGCTGAGCTACGGGTGCCCAAAGAAAATCTTGCACACCCGGAGGGACTCGAACCCCCAACCTTCTGATCCGTAGTCAGATGCTCTATCCAATTGAGCTACGGGTGCATACCAATTACAAAATTAATAAAATATTTCGAAAATAGAAAAGAAAGAAGAAACAATTAGAATAAACTGCATTTATCAAGTTTCATTTCGCACCGATTATAAAAGATGGGAATTTGGAGTGCCCTTGCTGCAATTTCTACAATGAAAGTTTTTAAAATAGGGCTTTCAATACTAATTAAGTTCAATGTTGGCTTTTGTCCACAGGCAAAGGTACGGAAATTTGTTAAAACAGGGATTTGCATATAAATTGCTAATCGTGAAAATCCTATATCTAAAGGTTGTACCATCCATTTAGCTATCCAACCATTAACCAAAGGAAATGGATCGCTTTTTAACATATGGAACTTTTCGAAACGTGCTTGAAATGCATTGGATAAACCTTCTATTCTTATCTTGGGTTTGTTGTCGAGCCTTTCTCGCAATCTTCGGCAGAAGTAATCAGGGGAGTTTTTTAGTACTTCGTGGAAGAATTTGTCGTTTGAAATTTTTAGATATCTAGAAAGATTCTGGTTATTACAAATTTCGTAAGCGTGTATTGCATCGTTAATTAATTTATTATTAATTGGAGCACGAGATAAACAACATTGAACCTCTCGGTCCCGATAAGAACGATGATAAAACAAACGAACAGTTGAATTTGGAAAAACATCCCCAACAGCCTCTTCAATATGAATTGAACCATTAGACATAAATGTAGGAACTTCAATGTTGCGTCGGCGAAGCCTTTCAAGTAAAGTAAACCAAGTTTGATAATTGTCGGCTTCCGATAATTCGAAACCAAGGACCACATTCGAAAGTGCATCGATTGCCATAGCAATAAACATAGTGTGGTCAGGTTTTTCTGATGTTGCTGCTGAAAATGTTCGTCCAACAAGGTAGGCTAAACGGACATTATGCTTTGGGACACACAGGTCGAGATACTCTTCCCAATTAGGACAGCCTTCAAGGAATTCCCTGACTTTTTTGTTTATACGCAGCGGGGAACTATGGTAAATTTCAACCAAATCACGAAATGTTCTTCCGCTTAAGTAAGCTTCCGTTAGAGTTGCAATATCGGGCCGAACAATTTCGGCTTTTTCCATTACCCAAGTCCTTCCGCAGTTTCGACAGCGATAGCGGCGGTTGCCAGTTGAAGTTTTTCCGTGTCGTATTACCTTACTGCTTTTGCAATATATGCAGGTTATTTTTTCAATATGTTTCATAATTTCTTAGTTTTAAAAAAACTAAATTAACAAACAACATTTATTTTACAAAATTTATTTGTGACTTTTTATCTAAAAAAGGTTCTGATATTATTTTCTTTCTGTTACATAAATTGCTTGCTTTAAATACTTTTGAATAAATTATTGGTTAACTACCTTGTTTTTTTATATTTTACGTGTGAAACTTACTAATTCAATATTTAAGGCGAATAATATTTTGGTGCACAGAATTTTATGAACCTGTCTGGTAAGTAGATTAAAAAAAAATATTGGTTCATCTTTTACAATACAAAAGGAATGGATTTTGACGAAGTTTTGAAGAACAGGTTGATTTTAATTTGACTCAAAATTAATTTTTGTTACCCTTGAATTATCGCAGCAATTCTGCAACAATTGATTTACAGTTTTTTTATTGGTTGGAAAAACCAATTGAGAAGCAATTTCATTTGCTGGAATGAGGACAAATCTTCTCTTTTCTGCTTGGGGATGCGGTATTGAAAGAGATTCGGTATTAAGAATCTTGTTCCCATAAAGGATTATATCCAAGTCGATTTCTCTTTCGTGCCATTTTGATCTGTCTTGCCTGCCTAGTTCCTTTTCGATTTTTTTGCATTCCTCCAAAAGTTCGAAGGGGGTTAACCTGGTTTTACCAACGATTGCACAATTCAAAAAAATCGGCTGATTTTTGAAACCAACAGGTTCAGTTTCGTAAAACGATGAAACCTTAATATTTTCAAGAATATTATTATTCTTCAAATAATTTATTGCTCTCTGTATGTTTTCGACTTTTACACCCAGATTAGAACCGAGCGACAAAAGAACTGTTGTTTTTTTAGATTTATTTTTCAATTTGTTTTTCTCTTGATAATTCTGTTTCGATGTAAGAAACAACATTGTGAATTGGAACATTCATTTTTCGAATTCGAATTGTTGCTTTGATTAATTCTGGGAACTTTTCGAAAACTAAATCGATAGTTTTGCTTGCAACAGTTTCAATTAGGTTATAGGATTCGTCGGAGAAGGATTCTTCTATACAATTCATAGCCTCTTCGTAATTGAGAGCATAGGCAACACTATCAGTTTCAATTGCTAAACTAGCATCATACCAAAGATCGAGATCAACTTCGTAACGTCCCCCAAGGTCTTTTTCTTCTTCTTTTACTCCATGGTATGCATAAAATTGAGCACCTTTTATTGAAAGACGAGCAATTTGAATCTTTTCCATTGTTTATGTAAAATAAAAAAGCAAAATTAAAAAAAACAATCTAGAATGAATTATCTGGATTTTTTGAATGTGTTGTTTATCGAGCAATTGTAAATACTTTATTAATTACTTTTCCATTGTGGAAAAATGTTAAGTAGTAAACACCGCTTGAAATATTTTGAGCATTTAAGGATATGAATCGATTAGAGTGTGAAGTTACATCGAAATCAACTTCTTTTCCTAAAGCATCAAAAATTTTAATGTTATAATTAAAAGTGCTGTTGGAGAAAAAGATGATGATTTCATTAGGGGCAGTTAAAACTTGGACATCTTCTTCGAATTCATTCTTTTCTACTGAAAGATAATTATTCGAGGTGAAAAGAGATACTACTTTTTTCCCTTGGTTAACCTTAAAAGAAGAAAATTTAGGAATTGTATCAAGCCAAAAAATTTGTTCTGTTTTGTCCAATACAATAACAGTATCGAAGGTTTCATCAGTATCAATAGTAAAGTTCAATTCGACTGGAAGTTTAAAATAAGTCCCATAATCTGAAGGTTGAGTTTGCTTGATGTGAATTTCGGCAGAACAATATTTGTCATTTAAAGGATATTGTTTTACTTTGATTTCTAACATTGGATAACCTTTTCCAAAAACCCATTGATCGAAAAACCAGTTCAAGTTTTCACCTGTGAAATTAATACAATAATTAATAAAATCGAAAGTGGAATGAGATTGAAAAGCAAAAAGGTCTAAGTAACTGCGTAAAAGCTCGAAAAAGGTTTCATCGCCCAAATAATAGCGAAGCATACCGACAACTACAGCCCCTTTCCAATAAATTGTGGCTGGATAATTTGATACGGGAGGCTTTCGAGTATATCCATACATTGGAATAATACCTTCATACGAAATACCATCATCAAGGTAGTTATTTTTCTTTTCTATTAAATTGTTTAGATAAGTATTTTCTCCAAAAATCTTTTCTAAATAAAAAGCTTCGGAATAGGTAGCGAAAGCTTCGTTGAACCAAACATCCCGAAAATCTAAAGGTGAAACAGAATTTCCAAACCATTGGTGGGAAAACTCATGCAATGCCATAATATTGTTGGTATCTTTATAATGATAAAGTCGATAGACTTCGTTTCGGGGAAATGTTATTATACTCTGATGTTCCATAGCTCCAAAGAAAAATGGAACAATAACATATCCAACTTTATCGAATGGGTATTTCCCAAAAAAATTTTGCAATGTGAAGAAATATTTTGAAAAATTCTGAAAAGAAAATTTAACAGCCGATTCATCTTTTAGAGGGTAATATACAATTGCCTCAATATTTTGTGGCAAATTCCATTCATCAAGTTTCATTGTTTTGAATTTACCCATAGCAAAAGTAAGCAGATAGGTTGCTATAGGAAAGTTTGAAGTAGATTCCCAAATTGGTAGACTATCGGAAGTGTAACCAAATAATCGAGTTTTCCCGTTAGAGGCAATTGTGAAATCCTTTGGGGTTATAAACTTCAAGGTATATGTGGCTTTGTCGGATGGGTGGTCGTAACAAGGTAACCAATGTTGAGTTGTTGAAACATATTGGTTATTCATACCAACACCAATAGAAAAGAGTATGGAATCGGTTAGGAAAACACCTCCAAATGGTTGATTTCCACCTTCGTTTGTCATCGTTCCTGAAAAAAAAATTTTCACGCGGAAAGTATCGTTTTCCAATCCAGATAGGTTATTTACTACATAATATGAATAATCAAGGGTATCATCTTTGCGAAATGTGAAATTAACAAGAGAAGTATTGAAAAAGACTGAATCCACCTTTAAGTCTCGAAGATGAAAGTAAAAGTTCTTGTCGATTGCATTTTCTTTCCAGACGGACTTAATTTCACACCAACCGGAAATTTTTCTTTCTAAGCCATTTCGGAGGTCAATTAGTGCATCGTAGTGAACAATGTCATAAGGTTGTTGGATAAATTCCAAAGGATAAGAAATTGGATTTTGTCCTTGAAGGTTTAACAAGGAACAAAGAAAAATACAGAGTAAAAAATTTTTAAAAAAATAACTTTTCATAAAAGAAAAATTATATTACTTCAACACTAAATTATATAAAATAATTGTAATTTTGCATTCGATTTTAGTTTGAATTTGAAACTTATGAAAATTATACATGTTGTTGCAGGTTTGTTGGAAACAAATTGTTATCTAGTCGCAAATAACCAAACCCAAACAAGTTTACTGGTAGATGCTCCACCAGATTCTGCAACCCAAATATTTGATATTTTGAAAGATGAAGAATTAGAACTTGAAGCAGTTTTGTTAACTCATTCTCATTGGGATCATTGTGCAGACTTGGCCAAGATAAAAAAACAAACAAACGCACCCATTTATGTTCACACCCGGGATAAGTACAGGCTCGAAAATCCGATGGAGTACACAATTATTCCCTTGGATTTTGAAATTGAGCCCTGTCCACCTGATTACTTGATTGATAAAGATGAAACATTAAACTTTAAAACTGCAGTTGTTCGTGTCATTCAAACCCCAGGACATACAGAAGGTAGTGTTGTTTACATTGTCGATAGTTTAAAGTCTGCTTTTGTTGGCGACACAATTTTTTACCTTTCAGTTGGAAGGACAGATTTACCAGGTGGGGACCCAAACCTCCTTCAAAAAAGTCTTAATCGACTCCTAAATGAACTTCCCGATGACTACAAATTATTTGTAGGTCATTACCAAGAAACTACTATTGGCTTCGAAAAAAACTACAATCCCTTTTTAGTTTCAGTATAATTTAAAGGGATGAATTATGAATTTTTTTTCATTTTTGTTTCACTCTGTTGTTAGAAAAAAGTTTATAAGTTTGTTTTTCTTATTATTGACAATTGGTTGTTATTCTTTTAAAGGAGGAAATTTACCAAAATACATAAATACAATCTCGTTTACCCCAGTAGTTGATAATAGCAATTATGGAAATCCTAATTATAGAGAAATGTTATTCAATGAGTTGGTAAATAAGTTTCGAAGAGACAACAGCCTGAAAGTTGTTGAAGGCTTTGGGGATAGCAAGATATCACTTATTATAAATTCAATCCGAGACGAGACTGCATTTGTAAGACCTGGAGAGCTTGAAAAGGAAAGGAAAATTACTATGGAAGTTAGTGTTGAATTTTTTGATACAGTGAAAAATAAAGCTTTCTGGACAAGAAAGTTTTCAAATTTTGCAATTTATAGTGTTGCAGGTATACCCTCTACTCGCGACCGAGCAATTGAAGAAGTTATCGATAAAATTACAGACGAAATATTAATTGCCACTGTCTCGGGTTGGTAAAATGCAATATATTTTTTTCAATTCGTCAATTCTTTTCTTAAATATTTAATTTATTGGAAAATATGGAAATAATTGGTATGTCCATATATTCGAGGTTTTAAAAGTCTATGGAATATGCTATACTAATTTTTTATTTTCTTGCTCTATCGGTGCTTTTTCTTTTTGGGATTCATGGACTTGTTTTGCTTTATTACTATCGTAAAACACAAAAGATTCTTTTACCAAAATATGAACTTCCAAAAGAACTACCTCGCGTTACAATTCAATTGCCAATTTTTAATGAATTATATGTAGTCGAACGTTTGATTCATCACGTTTGTAAGATTCGATATCCAAAGGATAAGTTGGAAATTCAGGTCCTCGACGATTCTACCGATGAAACACAAGAAGTTGCTAAAAAGTTGGTCGAAGAATATCTAGCACAGGGTTTCGATATTCATTACATTCATCGAGACAATCGTGAAGGATTTAAAGCCGGAGCTTTAAAAAATGGGCTTGAACTTGCAAAAGGTGAGTTTATTGCAATTTTTGATGCAGATTTTGTTCCATCCGAAGATTTTCTGGAAAAAACTCTTCCTTATTTCCAAAACCCCCATGTTGGAATGGTTCAAACGCGCTGGGGGCATCTAAACGAAGAATATTCTTTCCTAACACGGGCTCTTGCTCTTTCGCTTGATGGTCATTTTGTCATAGAGCAGCAGGCTCGTAATCGGGCTGGTTTCTTCATTAATTTTAATGGTACTGCTGGAATTTGGAGAAAGGAAACTATTATCGATGCCGGGAATTGGCAACCCGATACTTTGACCGAAGACCTCGACCTTAGTTATCGTGCTCAGTTGAAAGGTTGGAAGTTTGTTTTCCTTAACGATGTTGTTTCTCCTGCTGAACTTCCTGCTGATATTAATGCTTTAAAAACTCAACAATTTAGATGGACAAAAGGTGCTGTCGAAACTGCCAAAAAGATTCTGCCTTTGGTTTTAAAAGCCAAATTAGACTGGAAAGTTAAATTCGAAGCATTTGTGCATTTGACCAGCAATATTGTTTTCCCTTTCATTCTTGTTGTGGCTCTGCTGAATGTTCCACTTGTTGTGATTAAAAACACTTTCGACAATTTTGACATTTACTATAATGCTATGTCTGTCTTTGTTCTTGCTTCGATTTCATCTTTTCTTTTTTATTTATACTCACAGAAAGCTATTCACGTTGATTGGCGTAATCGCATTCTACTTTTCCCAGTCTTTTTGGCTGGTAGTATGGGGTTGGCAATTAACAACACCAAAGCTGTAATCGAGGCTTTAATTGGTAAAAAATCTGGTTTCACTCGGACACCGAAATATAGAATTGTTTCTGCTAAAGACGACTGGAGATTCAAAAGATATGTCCAACGGAAGATTAGTTCAACGGTTCTATTCGAAATTTTGATTGCAATTTACTATGTTTTTGGAATAGGTATTTCTATTTATTACCTTGAAATCGCTGCGATACCTTTCCAGTTACTTTTCTTACTTGGTTTTGGAACTGTTGGTTATATGTCTATCAAACACGCCCTTTTACTTTCGAAATAGATTGTTTTCATTGTCCTCCTAAAAATTGGGTTACCTTCTTTAGGTAACCCTTTCTTTTTTGTATTTAAAACAATATTTATAAAGTTAAATATGTTAAATTATTTTGACAGACACTCAATAGTTATGTAATTCTTTTATAAAAATTTTGTTTTTTTCTTCAAAATTTTTACCTCAAAGAATAAAAAAATTATTAATTTAAATTGAATTCAAAGTGATTATTCTGGAGAAAAATTATGAAAAAGATATTTTTTATTGCTTTTTTACTGTTTTTTGCCTATGGAAATATTTTTTCGCAGCAAATCGACAGTAGGGGAAAAGACTTTTGGATAACCTTCTTACCAAATTATCACAATTACAAATACAACTCCAACCCTGTTCTTCAATATAGCGACTCTATTTATATCTTCATTGCAGCAGATAAAATCACTCGCGGAACTATTACTTTTTACGATATAAACGATAATTATTATACAACAAATTTTGTGATTAACGACCCATCGACTTTATATATCTTTAAACTACCTTTTAACGATTATGAACTCATTGGTTACAACGATATGGGGGTGGCGTGGCGACAAAATATGGATGAAATACCTACTTTGCTCTCTTTCCATCTTACTACCGATGAAGAAGTTACAGTATATGCTCATAACCAGGGTAATAAATCGAGTGATGCATTCCTTGTTCTTCCAACTCCATCATTGGGTAAAGATTATTTTGTTATGAGTTACAAAAGCGATGGGTATTTCCCATCCTCTGGTGGCCGGACACCTTCTCAATTTGCTATCGTCGCTACTGAAGACAATACAACCATTAAGATCCAACCCTCAGGACCAACTTTTGCTAATGGCAACAAAATCCAAAGTGTGAACTTAAGCGAAGGGCAAGTTTATCTTGTTCAAGCTTTTATAGATAATGATAATCCTTTGAACGATTTAACTGGAACCTATGTTAGTTCTAATAAGCCAATTGCAATTTTTGCTGGTCATCAAAGGGCAACTGTTCCTGTTGAAAGTTTTCGAAATGAAACTTCTCCTTCAAGGGATTTTCTTTGTGAACAATTACCACCTATTCAAGCGTGGGGTAAAAATGCTTACATCGTTCCATTCCCCCAACCTAATCCTATCTCCAACTTGGGGAATGACCTTTATCGTGTCCTTGCTGCTAATGATTCAACTAAAGTCTACTTTAATGGTAGTTTAATCGGTGTGTTGAACCGAGGCCAGTATTTGGAAAAGCCAATCGTTGAAGCAGGGGTCGTATCTGCAACTGGACCTGTCCTGGTTGCAGTTTTCAAGAAAACATCCAATGATGCAGGGGCAACGTACATTGGTGACCCCTTTATGATGATTATTCCCCCGCAAGAACAATTCATAGATAGTTGTAAGTTGATAAATATCCAAGCTTATGAAATTCAGCAAGATAATTTACAATTCATAAAAGTTTATCAATCCCACTACATTACACTTGTTGTCCCCTCAACGGCCATAACTACAACGAAGATTGATGGGAATCTAGTGCCCCCCAATCTTTTTGTGAAAATTCCTAATACGAATTATTATTATGCACATATATCTGTTGCCGAAGGAAAGCATTTTGTAAGTTCCACTGAACCAATCGGAGTTTATGCTTTTGGGTATGGACCTGCTAATTCCTATGGTTATATTGGTGGTATGTCGTTCCAAGGGAGAGATTGGTCAATTCCGCAGTTAGTAAAAGATTCATTATATTGTTTTGAAAGATATTTGACTTTTACTGAGGTTAAAGAATTTGACTCAGGGATTGAAAGAATTGTTTTGGAATCAAATTCAGTTAATTGCACAATTTTAGTTGACCCAAATTTTCATCCTTATGACAAAACTGTTGATGCAGTTGTAAAACTTAATGACCCTTATCAGGATGGGCAATTTTATCTTACAATCACAGATTCTCTACAGAATAGCCTTTTCCATTCAGGAACGATTTATGGTTTTACTTTAAAACATCCATCAGGTTCACCTAATAGTTATCAAATTATTCAAGAAAAATACGTTCCCAATACAAGCGATACCGTTGTAATTCCTATTCAGAATTATGGGTTAGGTGATGTAACAATTACATCGGTTGAAATAATTACTAATTTTAATTTTCAGAGCTTAAATCAATTACCTTTTGTAGTCAAATCAAAATCAGTTGATTCTTTACGATTTGTTTTAAACGATAATCCCAGCAGAGCAGACACAATTTTTATAAAAATTGGAAACGAGTGTATCGATGCTAAGTATGTTGCAATTATTTTTTCAAGCGTTGATTGCGACATTACTGAGTTCGACTTTCCAACTTTTGATAATCCTCTTAAAATTATTTTTGTTGATAATGCTGTTCGAGTTGGGAATTATATTCAACTTACACCACCGAATGTAAACCGCGCTGGTGCAATTTGGTATTCAGAACCAATCCCACTGATTTCTGGATTTAAGACTGAATTTTCGTTTCGATTACGCTCTGGTTCAAACAATACTTGCGAAGATAATTCTATCCCTGGAGCCGATGGTTTGGCTTTTGTTATTCAGAACTTTATTCCTTATGCAATTGGTAATGTTGGTGGTGGTATTGGTTACGATGGTATTCCCAACAGCATTGCTATTGAGTTCGATACTTTTTCCAATGATTCCACTCAAATTGAGAATTTCTTTGACCCTAATGGGAATCACGTTGCTGTTCAAACAAATGGTCAGAAAGAAAATACATCAAAACACACACCAACTAGTACTTTGGGTTTAAATTCCAATATTTTAACAATTAAAAACGACGGAACTATTTACTTTGCTTCGATTATTTACACTGAAAAAACTAGAACCTTGGAAATCTTTTTGGACACTACAAATGAATTCTCTGAACCTATTCTTGTTGTAAACAACTTTGATTTGTATGATATTTTAAAACTCGAACGAGGATATCGGGCATACTTGGGATTCACTTCTGCAACAGGTTGTGCATACGAAACTCATGAATTACTTTCTTGGTATGTTTGCCCAACTCCCCCCGACCCAACTCGAGGAATATACGATAATCTTACTAACGATAATCAACTTGTGTTTCCAAACCCCGTTGGTGACTATGCCTACATTAACAACATCGAAGGTTTTTCGTTGTATTCAATAAGAATTTTGAATCTTCTTGGAATTGTTTTATTTGAACAAAAAAATGTATCCGGAGTTACAAAACTTGATTTTTCTCTATTTCCGCCTGGAGTCTATATGGTTGAAATTTCAAATCAAGAAAAATCATTATTTACGAAAGTTGTTAAAGTTCAATAATTCTATGTAAAAATAGCCATTTTTACATTATGGTTCCCAATTATAGTTTACTTTTAATGAAATTTTTTGACTCTTTTTTTGTCTTTGGATTTTATGCGTAGCCAAGACATTGTTAAGAAAAGTAGGAAAGATACAGTTATTAAGGCAAAACGAGGTTTGTTTTTTATTTTAGGCTTCGTTTCCCTTTTTTTTGGCAATTCTCGGAATTTTTCTTCCTTTGCTTCCAACAACACCTTTTCTTTTACTTTCGGCATATTGTTTTGCTCGAGCTTCAAAAAAATGGTACGATTGGTTATTAAATCATAAATATTTTGGGAAAATCATTCGAGACTATCACCAAAGG
The DNA here is from genome assembly GCA_037440445.1 of Ignavibacteria bacterium. Lineage (GTDB taxonomy): Bacteria > Bacteroidota > Ignavibacteria > Kapaibacteriales > UBA2268 > Naka2016. Next base: position 87,705 of record JBBIUA010000004.1, on the reverse strand, counting down.
AAGGGTGTGACTTTAGACATAAAAATTTATGCTTTGAGTTTACTTTGGGTAACTATTCTTTTAAGCGTTATTTTTATTGTCGAGATGTTTTTTGTAGACGCACTTCTAATTTTAATTGCTATAGTTGTTTCGCTACACATTATTAAATTGAACACCTTAAGAGATTAATAAGAAAATTTTGGGGGAATTAAATCGTAAAAATAGACATCATCAATAATTACTTTTGAATTAATCGGTTCCACATAAATATACTCCGATAATGGAATTTTAGTTCTACCTTGAAATACAGTATCAATCCCAACAATAACATGAACAATTTCGCCTTCGTTTTGTATGAAAATTCTACTTTGCTTTTCGTTGTTCAATTTAATAGAGTCGACATTAACAACAAGATTAGTATTTTCATAAAGTTTGCTACCCTTGGTTGTATACTCGAATATCAGTTTGGAACTTTTTTCGAAGTCTTTTCCTGCAGCACGAAAGTAAAATCTAACACCCTCGCCATAAGGCGCTCGGATATAAAAATCTGCATCCATCGTATTTATACCTTGGCTTACTAAAGATATTTTTGCTCCATCTGAAATAGTTACACTGTTTTTTCCGACTATAATTGAATCGAAATTCCCAAATTTTTCGCCAAGTATTTGGTTTTCGTAGAAGCAGTTCAAAAGGAAGTATTCAGGAGCAGACCCGACGTAGCCGCGAAAGTTCCAAGTTAAAAGGGGTAGGCTTTCGTTTCCCTTGGGAGAGCAACAAGAATAAAAATTTAATAAAATAAAAAAGAAAAGAATTATTTTTTTCATTTTTTCCAACTTTCTTTATTGTAACGAATTTCTTCCGGTTGGAAAATCCTATCAAGTATTCCAATAGAAATTCCAATGTAATATCGAGAAAAATTTAGATAAGGGGTAAAATCAATAAAATCGTTTTTAAAAGCCTTAACAAATCGCTCGTTGTTACCACTAACATAACCGAGAACAAGTGAAAGGTTAAAACTTTCGCTCATTTTTAAATTGAAACGGTTACCAAAATGTATAAAGCTAGAAGGATAGTAGTTATATTCAACAAATGGTTCGGCGGAAAGTTCATCGGGTAGAATAACTTGCCAATAACCAAGCCGAACAGGCAAAAAACCAATACCAATGTCTTTTAATCCGAAGATAAAAACGTTAAATAATGAAGTACCCAGGTAAAAACCATTATTTAATATTGGAACTGAAATCGATGTAGGTAACGCTCGAAAATGAAGACCTTTAACCAAAGTTTTAGTCGAGCGTCCAAGGCTGGTATCCGAATTTGTATTTAGAAGTGCAAATTGGAGTAGACCAATATTCCATGAAGAATGTTCGTGGTCTTTCCATTCAGTGTAAAGTTCTGGAACAATGTTTACAAAGTCGAGGAATGAAATCCCAAAACCAAGATAGGTGGTGGTAATTGTTTGTGCAGTTGGTGGGTCTAAATCCTGTACAAACGGGGAGAATTTTGGATTTTGGCCCAGTGCAATTCCTGCATAAGCGCGTATGTTCAAACCACCCAAAGAACCTATTTCTAATGCAATGTTTGGATTTATATATTGCGAAGGATAGAGTCCAAAACCAAAAGAAGGTGAAAGAGCAATGTATGGTATTTTCTGACTAAAAAAGAATCTTTTTTTGATGTAAATCGGGAAAATCGAAGCAAGATTGTGTTCCAAAAGGTTATCTTGTGCTATAATTTCGTAAATACTTGTACCAATTGTCCAATTGCGGGAGTCTTTGAACCAACGAAGTCGCCATTCTCCGATTCCAAAACGGTAATAACCCCCAGAGAAAAGTTTATCCTTGTAACCTCTTTGAGTTTCGGGATATTTTTCAACTTCAGGGAAAATTCCAAAAATTCCTGCCCCAAGTTGATTTTCCTTGCTTGTTCCAATTAGACCAACGCTTTCAAATACACCAAGTCTAATAAAATTCGGATAAAATCTTTCAACAATGCTATCTCGAGTTGTGATAGTTCTAATTGATTCCAAAACCTTGGAAGATGGATAGACAATGCCATTGTCTCTTTTGCCTGGAGCATTTTTTACTTCGATTTGAGTTAATGTATCGCGAACAACAATAGTGTAGGTTTCTGTTTCGGTGCGAGTGTGAAATGTTCCACAACCAAAAAGATAAAACAGAAATATGGAAAAAAAGATAAAAAATAAAAACTTTTTCATTTATCGTCACCTTTGAATTGTTTTTCAACGAAACAGGATAATGAAGTATATCCACATAATTCAGCAAAGATTTTGTCACCAGGGTTAATCTGACCAACGCCTTCGGGAGTTCCAGTAAAAATACAATCGCCAGTATTTAAAGAGAAAATCTTAGAAATGAATTCCACAAGCGATTCAACGGGGCGTTCCATAAATTTTGTATTTGATTTCTGCCGAATTTCTCCGTTAACTTTGAGCAAGAATTCAAAGTTAGGAATTTGACCATTAAATTGTTTAGATTTCACAATTTTAGAAATTGGAGCAGAAGTATAGAAACCTTTAGCGATTCCCCAAGGTTTACCTTCCAATTTGGCTTTTGCTTGAACATCGCGCAATGTAACATCAATTCCTACAGCGTACCCAGCAATATATTCTATTGCATTTTCTTTTTTAATATTAAACCCGTCCTTTCCTATGACAATGACTAGCTCAACTTCGTGATGAACATTATTTGAAAAAGGTGGTAAAAGTATTTTCCCTCCGTCAGGGATATAAGCTGAAGTAGGTTTAAGAAATATTACAGGGTCTTCAGGAATTCTTGTCCCCATTTCTTCAGCATGCTTAGAGTAATTACTGGCAACACAGTAAATATTAGCTAACTCTATTTTATCGCCATCCAGAAATTCAAGAAATTTTTTCATAAACTTAACTTTATTGTTGATTGAGAATTACAAAACTTGTATCCGAAAGCCCAAAGTTTCTTTGCTTATATGGCAAAGAAGGATCGCTGTAAATTTTTTGCATGAATCTGCCCCAAATTGGGGCTGCCGCTTTTGCTGCATAACCATAACCCCCAGTAAAAGTGATTCGCCGGTCATCGAAACCAACCCAAACACCAGCACATAATTGAGGAGTGAAACCAATGAACCAAGCGTCTGCAAAATCATTTGTTGTTCCAGTTTTTCCGGCAGATTCACAATTTGTTAAGTATTTTCGAACTTCGTAACCAGTTCCAAAATTGATCACGCCCATCATCATTTTAATCATTGTTTGGGCAACTTTGGGACTTATAGCATCAGTCAAATCTTCATTCCTTTGGTAATCAATAACAATGTTTCCCCGGTTATCTTGTATGTATCGAATTGCCTTTGGTTGAATTCTAATACCTTCGCGAGCAAAAGTTGAAAAGGCATTTGTTATTTCGAGCGGGGTAACTTCCCCGCCAGCACCAAGAGCCAAGGCAGGTACATTTTGCAAAGGTGATTCTATTCCCATTCTGTGGGCTATCTCGATAACTCGTAATGGTGTTGTATACTGGGTAATTAAGCGGGCCGCTACAGAATTAATCGATTTTGCTAAAGCTTCGTAAAGGGTAACTTTTTCGCCCGCTTCACAATTACCAAATCCTTGTGGTGTCCAAACTTCTCCGTTTGGTAACACATAAGAATATGGTCCGCATTCGATTAGGGAATTTGGTTCCAAAGTATCAGTTAATACGGCTGTGTATACAAATGGTTTGAAAGCAGAGCCGGGTTGCCTTCGTATTTGGGTTGCATGGTTAAGAGAATGCTTTGCATAAGGATTTTCGTTAATAAATTTTGGGGAAGCACCAACCATTGCAACAATTTCGCCAGTTTGAATATCTATTACCACTAAACCAACTTGAATTGTTGTTACTGCGTTTTTAATTGAATCAAGAAAATTTTTGTCTTCTCGGAGCCTTTTGGCTACAATTTCTTTATTTTCATTCGACGCATTGATATAGTCGGGATGTTTACGGATTGATTCTTCGATTAATTTATTAAGTAAAGATTGTTTGTTTTTCCAATTCCAAGAGGGAGAAAATATTTTTTGATATACCTCAAGATGTTCCTCAATTGCTTGTTTTGCATATTGTTGAATTTTTGAATTAAGGGTAGTGTAAATTGTTAGTCCATCGCGGTAAAGGTCGTATTCAGAAAGGCGTGGGTCAGAAGAAACTTGTCTTCTTACATAATCAACAAAGTGTGGAGCCAAAAGATATTGATTTTTGTCCTTAAGCTTTACTTTTGCAAGTCGGATTGGTTCATTCAATGCTTTAAGATATTGAGAACTATTAATATAACCTTGTTCATACATTAAACGCAAAACGAGATTTCTGCGTTCAATTCCTTTATCGTAATCTACAATTGCGTTGTAATGTTCAGGCGCCTTGAGTAAACCAACAAGGAAAGCACATTCGGAAGTTGTAAGTTCCATAGGTGATTTGTCGAAATAAATTTTAGATGCAACAGAAAGTCCGTAAGCTCCGCGGCCAAAGGAAACTGTATTAATGTACATTTCCAGTATTTCTTCTTTAGTAAACTGTTTTTCAATTTGAATAGATGTCAATGCTTCGCGAATTTTTCTGGAAAGTGACACATCTTGATTGAAGTAAAGATTTCTTGCCAATTGCATAGTAATTGTCGAACCCCCTTCTTTAAAACGCATTGCTAATAGGTTTTTGAACATTGCTTTAAAAACTCTGGCTAAATGAATTCCCCAATGGTCAAAGAATTTGCGGTCTTCTGTTGCTATTAAAGCATTAATAAAGTCTTTAGGAATGCTGTCAAGCGGAAGGGGAACTCTACGTTCAACGAACAAATAGTCTATCAAAACACCATCGCTACTGAAAATTTGTGTGGCATAGTTTTGTGGCGGATTTTCTAACTGCTCCAGTGAAGGTAAGTTGTATGATGAAATATCGTATACATAAATAGCAATGGATGCAAGAATGAATAGAGTACCCAAGACAAGTATGAGTAAAAATCTAAAAGGTGTAAGTCTCATATTTCTCCTAGTAAATTTTTGAAATTTCAACACGTCGTAGTCGCTTGCGGTACGTTTCTAAATCTTCGTCGCTTCGACGTGGTAATAAATCAGTTTCACCAGCAGATTTTCCTTCAAGTAATTCTTTTGCTACTCCTCGTTTAACCAGTTCATTTATTACGAAATTTACACGATTTTGACCCAAGCGATAGTTATATTCGAGTGTTCCAACATCGTCAGTATGACCGACTAATTCTATTTTTTTAATATATTTACTTGAATTTATTATGTTTAAAGCTAACATATCAAGAGACTCTTCCCAGGTAATATTTGTTTCAATACCATTGCTATCGAGTATAAATTTATATGGTTTGTCGAAAACGTCAAAAGGAAAGTTAATTCTTAAGGTTAGTTTTAATGGTAAATAAAAATCAACTCGAACTTCCTTTTCAGGGTTTGTCAACTCCATGAGAATTTTCTTTGAGTCGTAAAAAAAGTTTGGTGATTCTGCAAAAATCTGGTAATCAATATTTTTCAACAAAGCGAATTCGTAAAAACCTTTGCTGTTTGTTTTTGTTTCGAAAAGAGGTGGAAATTTGGTAACATCGGGGAAGGCTTGAGTTAATGTGTCGAATTGGTAAACATAGACATTTGCAGACTCAATTGGTTCATTATTATCTAAATTAAAAACATAACCATATAATTTAAATTTTGGGTCTATTTCAATCGGCTTTTGTTCTAATTTCGGTTCAACTTCTTTAACTTCGAGTTTAGGTTCTTCTGTCCTTTTTTGTGCTGCAACAACTTTAGGTTTTGTCACTTTATATCGGCAATAAATATCGAAACCTCCACGACGATACAAACCGCTTTGTATGTCGAATTGATTAGATGAATAATAAAGGAGTTCATTTGGGTCGGTAGGAGTCGAAGGAAAAATTTCGTCCATTGGGGTATTTGTTGGAGGTCGCAGATTTTTAGCTTTAGAAAAATATTTTGAAAATTCAATTTTGTTATCGGGCGAAAAGTTTTCTATTACTTTCCAGAAATCATCTGAAATTGTAGAAATGAAAAGGTCGTATCCACCGACGTTATCGTGGCCCGTTGATGCAAAAAGCAAATATTTGCCATCATTTGTTACATACGGGGTTATTTCGTCGCATTCTGTATTGATAGAGTCGCCACAATTTACTGGGTCACTCCAAGTATTATTTGGAAGCAAAATAGAAAAGAAAATGTCTGGACCTTTGAACGGAATTCTGTCGGAGGAAAAAAATAAAACCCTGCCGTTCGAAGAAATTGCTGGATGAGATTCCCAACTTGCAAAATATGGGTTAATATTTTTTGAAAGTGGTTGAGGTTGGGAAATAACATATCGGTAAATTTTTCCACTATATAAGTCCGAATTACCTGTGATAGAATTTTCTTCTGCACTAAGCGGACTGCGGGCGAAGTATACGTTATTACCAGAAATTGAAAAACATCCCAAATGTCCATCTAAAGGAATGCTAAGTCCAGATGAAATCTTCGCTCGTGTTTTATCAATAAAATTAATAATAATTGGAACTTGTTGATTATTGTCGTCGTAAGTAAGAATTGCATTTTTTTCATCGAAAAAAGAAAGTGACCATTCATTTTCAAGAGAATTAATTCCTACAACAGGCTCGAATATATAAAAGCTTTCGGCAACGTTTCGGTATTCTCGACTTGTGTCTATTGGGATTCCTTTCCATTTTTCGGGGCTACACTTTTGCTCACGAACATATTTTACAACAGGCCTTTGAATTTTAACACTCGAAACACAAGAAATAAGCAGAATGAGAGAAACATTTAAAATAAAAGAAATTTTCATTGTATTAATTATTCAACAAACGCAATTTACAAAAAATTGTGAACATTTTGCTTTTGTTTTAAAAAGTAAATTTAAAGTGTTGGTATCTTATTAAGAGAGGTAAAACTATAATTTCTTAATTTTGTTGTTTGCAATAAGTAAGAGAATAAGAATGTCTGTTCGTGTTCGATTTGCACCATCCCCAACAGGTTACCTTCATGTCGGAGGATTGCGAACTGCTCTTTATAATTATTTTTTCGCTCGCCATAATAATGGAAAGTTGATTCTTAGAATTGAGGACACCGATAGGAGTAGGTTTGTCGAAAATGCCGTTGAAAATTTACTTAAAACTTTAACTTGGGCAGGAATAGAGTTCGACGAGGGACCTCATGTGGGAGGTCCTTTTGGTCCCTACATTCAATCGGAAAGACTGGAAATATACCGCAAATATGCTAATGTTTTAGTCGAAAGTGGTTGGGGATATTATGCATTCGATACGGCAGAGGAATTAGAAAATGCGAGAAAAAGTTCACCTCATCATGAATTTAAGTATGACCGCTACAAAATGAGAAATCAATTCACTTTGGGCGAGGCGGAAACTAAAAGATTAATTAATAGTGGAGTACCTTATGTGATTAGGTTGAAAGTTCCAGAAAATCAGCAGATTCGTTTCGTAGATATAATTCGTGGAGAAATCATTGTAAATACAAAGGACATCGACGACCAAGTTTTGTTGAAATCGGATGGTTTCCCAACGTACCATCTTGCTAATGTTGTGGATGACCATTTAATGCGAATCACACACATTATTCGTGGGGAGGAATGGCTTCCTTCTGTTCCTAAGCACATTTTATTGTACGATGCATTTGGTTGGGAAGTTCCTGCAATGGCGCATCTTCCTTTACTTTTAAATCCTGATAGAACAAAGTTAAGTAAACGTCAAGGGGATGTAGCAGTTGAGGATTATATCGAAAAGGGATACTTCCGCGATGCATTCGTTAACTTTATTGCACTACTTGGATGGAACCCCAGTGGAGACAGAGAAATATTCTCGGTTGAAGAACTAATTGAAAAATTTCAATTAGAGAAAGTGAACAAATCGGGTGCTATATTCGATGTGGTAAAACTTGATGCTATTAATGCAAAATATTGGTATTCTAAGCCTATCGACGAACTTGCAGAAATGTTTTCATACTGGGTTGAAAAACGTGGTTTTAAGGGTTTTTCCAATGAATATTTAGCTCGGGTAGTTGCTTTGCTTCGCGAAAGGGTTAAAAAGTTGCCCGATATAATCGACTTTGCGCCTTATATGTTTGAACGACCTAAAAAATATGACTCTTCCGATCTCAAAAAACATTGGTCTAACAATGTTGAAAATTATTTAAATGATATTCTCAATATCTTAAAAAGCGTTAACGAATTTACACATCAGAACATTCACGACGAGATAATGAAATATCTAAACGAAAAGAATTTGAAACTGAAAGAGCTAATACATCCTTTGCGACTTGCAATTACAGGTTTGTCATATGGTGCTGGGATGTTTGAAACCATGGAAGTTCTTGGAAAGGATGAGGTTATTTCCAGGCTGGAAGAATTTTTAACCAATGTATTGCCAACATTGTCGAATAAATCTTGATGCTTAGAATTATTTTTATACTTAGTTTGGTCTTATTATTAGGCTGTGCTACCAAATTGCCATATTGTGTTGGTAAAGGCAGTGAAAATTTGAAACTAAGTTGGGGAATATTATACCCAAGTAAAAATACATACGAAAAATTTGTATTAACAACCGACAGGAAAATTAAATTTTTTAATCCTGAAAAGAAAGAAAATACTATTAGGAAATTAAGCGAGGAAGAATACTGTAATTTATTGGATAAAATTCAGAAAACCATTTTGCAAACTCAAGTAATCAATGAGATTGGCGATACTTTAAATTTTGTGGAGTATGAAAGCCCTGAAAAAAATGTAATAGTACGTGCCATTTGGAATCCTCGATTTAAAACAAAAAATAGTATACACTTTAGGAAATTATTTGATACATTGGAAGTGATTACTTTCCGTAGATTAAATTAATTTTGTAATGTAAAACATAGAAAACAGGTGATAAAATGCAAATATTAATTTCTGACGATAATTTCGAATTTTGCTCAACTGTTGCCGAAATTGTTCAAGGATTTGGATATGAAACACAAATGGTACACACACCCGAAGAAACGATACAGTATATAGACAAGTTTTCAAGAAAAATTGGGGCTCTTCTTCTCGATATTGAATTTGGTCCCGATACCAATATGAATGGGATTGATGTTTTAGAATATTGCCGAAGAAACCACCCATTTATTCCAGTTATTATGATTACTGGCAAAGGGACAATTGAAACAGCGGTGAAAGCTACAAAGCTAGGTGCTGTAAATTTTATAGAAAAAAGCCTTGTTAGCGCCGATAAATTGCGAGAAGTGCTTTCAAGTGCTGTTAATTTATCTGGAAGCCGCGACAAAGGTGAAATACTTCAATTTTTGCGTGCTAACGGAATTATTGGTTCCTCGGAGAAAATTGTTGAACTTGGCTATAGTATTATCCGATTTGGCCGAACAGATTTAAATGTATTGATAACTGGCGAAACAGGAACCGGAAAGAAGTTGGTTGCCCAAGCGCTTCACACTGCAAGTCGTCGCTCTAAGCGTGGTTTTATTATTGTTGATATTCCTAACATACCGAGAGAATTATTTCAAAGCGAGTTGTTTGGTCACGTCAAAGGAGCATTTACTGGTGCTGCATTAAATAAGGATGGGCTTTTCCAAAGAGCCAATGGCGGGACTTTGTTTCTTGATGAAATTGGCGAATTAAGCTTAGAACTTCAAGCTTCTTTGTTGAATCCTATTGAAGAAAAAATAATCAGGAAAATAGGTAGTAGCGAGAACGAAGAGGTTGATGTGAGAATAATTTCTGCAACCGATAAGGATCTTTCTACTATGGTAGCACAAGGTATGTTTCGAAGCCAACTTTATCATCGACTTCGTGAGTGTGAGATTTTTGTTCCACCACTTCGTGAAAGAGCAGAAGACATTCCCGACCTTGTTCAATATTATGTTACAAAATTTAATCTTGAAACTGGGAAAGCAAAATTCTTTTCCCCTTCTGTCATAGAATTTATGCAAGAACTTCCTTGGAGTGGAAATATTAGAGAACTTATTAATACTATTAGAATTGTTTTCGAATATACCGAAAAGGATACAATTGAAATTCCCGACTTGAAGCGATTTCTTGGCAAAGAACCTACCAGTGAACAGGAGCCTTTAATTCCACCAATAACAAGTGGAGGTGATATTAAAAGCGATGTGGAGCGTGTCGAAAAATTGAAAATTGAAAGAACACTGGAAGCCTGTTTTGGTAATGTGAGCAAGGCCGCCGCCTCGCTTGGTGTTAGCCGAGAGACCCTCCATAATAAAATTCGAAAATATGGTATTAATCCAAATATTTATCGAAAAAGAAGTTAATAACATCAGGAGTTCAAAATGAAGAAATTTTTTCAGTTTTTTTTGATTATTTTTGGTTCTGTTATGATTATGAAGTCATCCTCGATTGAAAATTTTTTCCCTTTCGATTACAAGATTGAAACACTCGAAAATGGATTAAAAATTATAATGATTAAAATGCCTTCTAATGGGTTGATTTCGTATTACACAATTGTTCGTACAGGTAGTCGCGATGAATATGAGCCTGGTCATACTGGTTTTGCCCATTTCTTTGAACATATGATGTTCAGAGGGACCAAAAAATACCCAGGGAACATTTATGATAAAATTATTACTGAAATCGGGGCAAATGCAAATGCATACACTACGGATGATTATACCTGTTATCATCTAAATTTTACTAAAGATAATTTAGAAAAGATTATTGACCTTGAAAGTGACCGATTTCAGAACTTAATGTATTCCGAACAAGATTTTCAAACTGAAGCAGGAGCGGTTTATGGCGAATATCGCAAAGGGAAAACAAATCCTTTTTTCTGGGCTTGGGAGACTTTGTGTAATACTGCTTTTGAACGGCACACATATAAACATACAACAATTGGTTTTGAAGAAGACATTAAAGCAATGCCTAAAATGTATGATTATAGTATTTCTTTTTTCAATAGATATTATCGTCCGGACAATTGCGTACTTTTAATTGTTGGTGATGTTGATTACAACCAGACTTTATCTTTGATTAAGAAGTACTATCAAAATTGGGAAAAGGGTTATGTTCCTCCTAAAGTTGAAACTGAGCCCGAGCAAACAAAACCGAAAAGAGCAATGGTCAAGTATCCTGGCAGAACCTCTCCAATTATGGTTATTGCATATAAAGGATTACAATTTAATCCACAAGACAAAAATTATGTGGCAACAATTCTTTTTGGAAAACTCGCCTTTGGAATAAATAGTGAGTTGTATAAAAAACTTTACATTCGTGAACAGAAAGTTCTTTTCCTCGAAGAAGAATTTAGTTTCAACAAGGATCCATTCCTTTGGATGATTTGGGCACAGGTTAAAGATGAAAAGGACATAGAATATGTTGAACAACAGATAATCTCTACCATAAATTACTTTCAGCAGAACTTACCCGATACAAAAAAGCTTGAAGATATAAAAAGAAACTTACGATATAGTTTTTTAATGAATCTTGAAACACCAAATAAAGTTGCTTCTATTCTTGCTCGGCCACTCGCTTTAACCACAGATATAAATTCAATTAATTACTTTTATTCTACGTTGGAAACTATAACCCCGAGGGATATTCAGTTTGTTGCTCAAAATTATTTTGTTCCTCAAAGAAGTACTTTCGTAGTTTTAAAAGGGAGAGAATAATGAAAAATTTGTTTTTTTCAATTTTATTTTTTGCCATTTCAAGCATATTTTTTGTCAAATGCGGAAACAACGGAATGAAAGAAACTAACATAATTACATTGAAAGTTGATGAAGACCCAACTGTATCTTTTCGGATTTGGTTTAATGTTGGTTCACAGTTCGACCCCAAAGGCAAAGAAGGGCTTGCAATGTTGACTGCTCGCTTACTCGCAGAAGGAAGTACACAGACCAATTCTTACGAAAATATTCTCGATAAACTATTTCCTATTGCTTCATCCTATTCCGTTAAAGTAGATAAAGAAATGACGGTCTTTTATGGAAGAACTCATATTGATAATATTAATACTTTCCTCCCTTTATTTATCGAAGCAATTACTCAACCTGCTTTTAAGCAGGAGGATTTCGATAGAATACGAAATGAAATGCTGAATTATTTAGAAAAGGACTTAAAGTATGCTAACGACGAAGAATTGGGTAAAGCGACATTGTATGAGTTTATTTTTAAAGCAACCCCATATGAGCATCTCTCCGAAGGAACAATCGAAGGACTAAAAAATATCACCCTCGAAGATGTTAAAAATTTTTATAAAAAGTATTTTAACAATAATAATTTTGTAGTTGCTGTAGGCGGAAACTATCCAGAAAATCTTCCCTTGGAAATTAAACAAACCCTTAAATCGAAATTAAACAATGGAAGTTGGGTTTCTCCACCAGAAATAAACCCACTAAAAATAAATGGCTGGGAATTTTTATTGGTTGAAAAAGATTGCGATGCCACTGCTATAAGTTTTGGTTTTCCTATTGATGTTGTTCGTGGTGACGAGGACTTTTTCCCACTATGGCTTTTTGCCTCTTGGTTTGGCGAACATCGTAACTCGTCTAGCCATCTTTATCAGGTAATTCGCGAACAACGTGGTTTAAATTATGGCGATTATGCTTATATCGAAGCATTTTTGAATGGGGGGACATTAAACTTTCCTGAACCTAACAATCCAAGAAGAAAACAAATATTCGAGGTTTGGTTGCGTCCTGTTCCCCATGAAGCTCGTTTGTTTACTTTGCGGGCTGCTTTGCGAGAACTCAAGAAAGTCGTTGAAAATGGTTTAACTGCCGAACAATTTGAAACTACAAAAAAATTCCTGTTGAATTACTCCCTCTTTTATGCTCAAACAACTATGGAAAGACTTGGATATCGAATCGACAGCAAGTTTTATAAAGTTCAGGATAATGGAGATTACATTGAATACTTCAGAGAAAAAATTAAAAATCTAACTCTTGAAAAGGTGAACAACGCTATCAAAAAACATATTCAGTACAATAATATAAAGTTTGCTATAGTTACAAAAGATGCAGAAAAACTCAAAAAAGATTTACTTTTAAATGCACCAAGCCCGATTAGTTATCCGACTCCTAAACCTCAAAGTGTTCTTGATGAAGATAAAGAAATTGAAGTATTTCCAATTACAACAAGCAACGATAAGATTAAAATAATTCTTGTTGAAAATTTATTTAAAAAATAATATCTTTTTTTTAAAAAGCCCTCGAAGTTTACAATTATTTAGGATTTTTGACAGGGGTTTTTATCAATATTTTATACTAATTAGATTATTCTAATTAATAGACCACTAGCAACATTTTATTTACAAAAATTAACTAATTGATTTAAAATTCAGGAATTTTTATACTAATATTATTTTTTTTGTAATTTGCAATATTATATTATGATTTTGTAATTTTATATAATAATTTGATTTGTTGTTTTAAAAATTTATTAAACTGATTCTGTTTATTTATTCTTAAACACAAATTAGGAGGTTGTACAATGGAGCAACAAAAAGACTTTGGCTTGGGTGGCAATTATGGCGATAAGCGAGCAGATCTTGCCGGACCAGGTATTAGCACATACGAGGAGGTAGAAAAGATTTTACCAAATGACTACGAGCCATTGTTACCACCATTGGAGCGAATGCGAGCCTTGTTTGCAGTAAAAGAGTATATCGAAAAGAATTTATGTAAAGAATTGAATCTAACAATGGTTCAAGTACCTTTGATTGTTACAAAAGAGAGCGGGGTAAACGATTATCTTGACAGAGATGGTTCAAGAACTCCTATCGAGTTTAAATGTGGTTTAGGATTGGACAAGCCTATTGATGCTCAGGTTGTTCAGGCTGCTACAAAATGGAAAAGGATGGCTTTGAAACAATTTGGTTGTAAGCCTGGCGAAGGGATTCTAACTGATATGCGTGCTGTAAGGAAAGATTATTTTCTCGACCACGACCATTCTGCATATGTTGATCAGTGGGATTGGGAAAGGGTAATTACACCAGAAGAACGTAATTTAAATTTTTTGAAAGTTATTGTTCGAAAAATTTGGAAAGTAATTTATAATGCTGCTAAATTTGCCCAAGAGAACTGGCCTGAGTTAAAAAATAGCAAGTATCCAGATTTTCCAGAAGAAATTACTTTTTTGCATGCAGAAGACATTTTAGATATGTATCCAAATTTACCCCGGAAGCAGCGCGAGACGATGATTTTGCAGAAATATCCTGCAATTTTTATTATTGGAATTGGTTGGACATTGAAAGATGGTTATCCTCACGAGATGAGAGCAGCTGATTATGATGATTGGGTGACTGAAACCGTTTCCGAGGATGGTCGTCCTATGCATGGCTTAAATGGCGACATTTTGGTATGGAATCCTGTAACTCGGCGCCGCCATGAATTATCTTCAATGGGTATTCGTGTTACTAAGGAAACCTTGGTGAAACAACTTGAAATCACTGGACAACTTGATTTCCTTAAGCTTCCTTATCATCAAGCAATTATGAACGATGAAATTCCTTTGTCAATTGGTGGGGGAATTGGTCAGTCTCGGACCTATATGTATATTCTTCGTACTGCACACCTTGGTGAGGTTAGTGTCAGTGTTTGGCCAAAGCAACTTAAAGAAATTTGTGCTAAACGTAATATCCACGTGCTCGAATAATTGAATTATATTTTATTTTGACATTTGGGACTGCGTCCTTTTGTGGACGCAGTTTTTAATTTTTGAATAATTTCATTGTTTATTTTTTTAAGAAATATTGTTGCCCGTCTTTCAATATTTGTTTTGTATTTCTCGTCATTGAAATTTTAATTAAATGGTGAATATGGAAAATAGGGATAGGGATATAGAACTACTTGAATCATTTTCTGTTGCCATCAAAAAAATTCAAGACGAAATTGGGAAAATAATTGTAGGACAGAAGGAAATAATTAATCAATTGCTTATAGCTTTGTTTTCCAGAGGAAATTGTTTGATGATTGGGGTTCCCGGACTTGCTAAGACTTTGATGATAAGAACATTAGCCTCTGCTTTGGATTTAAAGTTTAGCCGAATTCAATTCACTCCTGATTTAATGCCTTCTGACATTACAGGAACTGAAATCATTGAAGAAAATATTACAACTGGAAATAAAAGTTTCAAGTTTGTTAAAGGACCAATTTTTGCAAATATTGTTCTTGCAGACGAAATCAACAGAACCCCACCTAAAACACAATCTGCTTTGCTCGAAGCAATGCAGGAGCACGAAGTAACAGCAGCAGGTGTGACCTATAAGCTTTCTGAGCCTTTTTTTGTGCTTGCTACACAAAATCCAATCGAACAAGAAGGGACTTATCCTTTACCCGAAGCGCAGTTGGACCGTTTTATGTTTAACTTGTGGTTGGATTACCCTACTTTCGAAGAAGAAGTGGAGATTGTAAATTCTACCACAACATTGCATACACCTGAAGTTTCGAAAGTTCTTTCGGCACAGGAAATTATCCAATTTCAAGATTTGGTGAGGAAAATCCCAGTTGCCCCAAATGTGGTAAATTATGCAGTTCGGTTAGTACGTTCAACTCGTCCCAATGGGGAGTCCCCAAAAATTGTTAAGGACTATGTTCGTTATGGTGCTGGACCTCGCGCATCTCAATTTCTTATTTTAGGTGCAAAGGCTCGTGCTGCTCTCGATGGTCGATTTACTCCTGAAATTGATGATATTAGGGCTGTTGCCTTGCCTGTCCTTCGCCATAGAATTGTTACTAATTTCAATGCTGAAGCCGAAAATGTTTCCACTGTTGAAATTGTCGAGAAAATCATTGAAGATGTTTATTAAAATTTTGTTTTTATTATAAATTGATGGATTCAAAGTTAAATTTTGAAAATAATTGTTTGAAACTTAGTGTATTCCTACGCATTCGTTATGCTGATGTTGATAAAATGGGTGTAGTTTACAATGGAAATTACCTTCGATTCTTTGAAATTGGTAGAACTGAATTAATGCGTAGCATTGGAATTCCCTATACTTCGGTTGAAGAAAGAGGATATTTGTTGCCATTGGTAGAGGCAAAAATCAAATGGAAAGGCTCTGCCCATTACGACGATTTAATAGAAATTGTTACAACCTTAGAACCTGAAAGCATTGGTTCTACAATTCGTTTTGATTACCTAATAAAGGTTGAAGATTGTGAAATTGCAAGTGGCTATACGATTCATTGCTTTGTATCGTCCGAAAATTTTAAGGCTGTTAAACCACCAAAATTTTTCCTAGAAATCATTGAGAATATAAATCAGATAGTATAGAATGAAAAAGTTTCTTTTTATAGCATTCTTTCTCATTTCATTATCACTCCTTGCAAAAGAAACACCTTTCAATTTTTTAAGATATGCTGGGAGTGCTCGTTCGGCTTCGCTTGCTGGGGCTTTTGTTGCCATTGGCGACGACCCATCTGCATTATTTATTAATCCTGCAAGTGTTGCAATAGACAAAGAGAGGAACTTTTCCGTCACTTTTTTAAAACATGTTCTTGATGTCAACTCTGGTTCAGTTTCCTACCATCGGAGTTGGAACAATATTGGAAGTTTTGCCGTTTCTGCTATTTACACAAATTATGGTTCTTTTGAAAGAACCGATGCAAATGGACAAATTTTGGGTACCTTCGGTGCAAATGATTTTTCTTTTGGTTTTTCCTATGGTAATATTTTAGATACAAATCTTTTTTATGGTGGGACATTAAAGATTATTTCCTCCAACATCGATAAATACAGTTCTATTGCTATTGCTATGGATGTTGGTTTGTTGTTTTTGATTCCAGAAAAAAGCACTTCTATTGGGGTATCAATTCTACATTTTGGCACTCAACTTTCAACGTTTGATGGCACACGCGAAAGTTTGCCTTTAGACCTTCGTGTTGGAGTTTCCCACCGACTTCGGGGTTTACCTTTACTCTTAAATTTTAATTTTTACAACCTTGCTGAACAAACTCCTAAATTTTTCGACAGATTTTTAAAATTTTCAATTGGTGGGGAATTTTATTTTGGTGAAAATGTTAATTTAAGAGTTGGTTATGATAACAATATTCGAAAATACTCAAGTTCGTCGAAAGATAAAAAGTTCACTGGTTTTTCAGGTGGATTGGGACTTAAATTTAAAGAATTGAATTTTGATTATGGAGTATCGCAAGTGGGAGTGTCTGCTATCTTCCATAGGTTTAGTATTTATTATAACTTTTAAAGCAGATTTTTTGATTTTAAAAACTTACTTAATCTTCAATTTTTCTTTGAAATATTCAATAGTTTTCTTCAATCCTTCGACTCGAGGAACTTTTGGCTCCCATTTTAAAATCTCACGGGCAAGTGTTATGTCGGGTTGCCTTATTTTTGGGTCGTCAGGGGGTAGTTCCTTAAAAACGATTTTGCTTTTACTTCCACAAAGTTCAATGATTTCCCTTGCCAATTGAATTATTGTTATTTCGTCAGGGTTTCCAATGTTGACGGGTTCGTAATAATCAACTGACAATAATCGAAAGATTCCTTCTATTAAATCGTCAACATAGCAAACCGACCTTGTTTGTTTTCCTTTACCGAAAACTGTTACATCTTCATTTTTTAAAGCCTGAACGATAAATGTTGGTATAGCCCTGCCGTCGTCAAATTGCATTCTTGGACCATAGGTGTTAAATATACGAACAATTCGAGTGTTGAGGCCGTGGTAGCGGTGATATGCCATTGTCATTGCTTCAGCGAATCTCTTGGCTTCGTCGTAAAATCCACGAATACCAACTGGGTTAACATTTCCCCAATATGTTTCAGGTTGTGGATGGACAAGGGGGTCGCCGTAAACTTCACTTGTGCTTGCTAAAAGAAAGCAAGCACCTTTTTCTTTTGCTAACCCGAGCATTTTATGTGTGCCTAATGCTCCAACCTTTAATGTTTGAATTGGTAATTGAATATATGCTCTTGGGGATGCAGGAGATGCAAAATGTAAAACATAGTCAAGGTCCCCGGAAATGTGAGTGTAGTTAGTAATATCGTAGTAGATAAACTTGAATTTAGGATGCCCAAACAAATGAGCAATATTATCAGCTGTACCTGTAATAAGATTGTCGATTGCAATGACTTCGTCGCCATTTTGGATAAACCAATCACAGAGATGGGAGCCAAGGAAGCCGGCTCCACCAGTAATTAAAACTCTTGCCATAGCCACCTATAGGTTTTCGATAACTTTTTTTAAGTGATTTTGAACTTCCAAAGCAAGGTCCTTTAGTGCCGGATTTTGAATTGCCATCATAGAAGCAATTGGGTCGATAGCCGAAACTTCCGTTTGTGAATCAGACACTTTTTTAACTAAAATATTACAAGGCAACATCAACCCAATTTTGTCTTCGATGCTAATAGCTTTAAATGCAAAGTTGGGATTACAGGCTCCAAGTATTTTGTATGGTGGAATTTCAACCCCAATTTTGTTTTTAAGAACTTCAGAGACAAATATTTCAGAAACAATTCCAAAGCCATGTTCTTGCAATACTTTTGTTACTTTTCCTATTGCTTCATCGAATTCAAGATTTAGTATTTTAGAAAAATAGTACGACATATAACACTCCTTTTTATTTGCAAGTAAAAGAAAAATTCAAAAGTAAAAAAAATTTAATAAATTTATAATGAATATCTTCGAACTTAAAATAATTGCAAAATACAATTAATTATGTATATTACCAGTATTGGAACAAAGCAATTTTAGTTAAGATTGCTATTTGATGAAATAATAAATTTGAAGGAGAATATCACGGTTGTTAATTAAATGGGTTTTGAAAATGTTGGAACAAGTTGGTTTAAATATTCTTTCTTGATATTATTCAATAATTAATCAAATACTTTTGCGATATTATATCCAAGAAATATTTCAAATTAATTTTGTAAACTTCATAAGTTTACATCAAAATTATTGGTGAAAGTATTTATAATTAAAATTTAACTGCAAAAAAATAAAAATTTTTTCAAGGGAATTAAATTAATGAAAAATCTTATTAGAGGATTTCTTTAAATTTATTGTTTATGTCCTCTTTTAAAACTGCCCCTGCCTTTTGAAATACCTCGAGTAAGTCATCGTAAATTTCTTCTGACAAATGGGTCGAGAATAGTATCGCCAACCTTAAAAAATTTTTTTAAGAAAACCTCTACTAATTGTGGTATAAATTTTCCTAAATATGGATATAATTTGTGAACGTGTTTTGTCCGTTCAAATTCGCTAGCATTAATAAAAGTTAAGTCGTTACCAAGAATTTCGATGTTTTTTTGGTGTTAGCTTTTTCCTCGATGAGTTTATAATCAATTCCAAATTTTCGGGCAGCTTTTTTATTGACTTCAAACATACTTTTAAATTTTGTATTAATTCTTATATATTAAAACCATTATACTAAGATAACTTAAATACTTATAAAGTGAAAATTTTATCCTTTTAAGAACATCCAGTGGTTGTGCCACAATCTTCACATACTGCACAGGTTCCGCTTCGGCGCATTCGAATGGAGCCACAAGAAGGACAAGTTTCTCCTGTATATCCTAAACCCTGGGCTGCTGTTGTGATTTTAGCTTTCTGTCCTTCCATCGAGGATAAAAGTTCTTCGACCGAGATTAATTCTTCGTTTGAAGAGTTTTCAATATTGTCGTTTTCGTGTTTTGAATTTTCATCGTCAACTTGGATAATTTTTTTGGATGTTTCAGTAGTTTCGGGTTTCGATGGTGGGGCAATAGTAGGTGGAACTTCGTCCACAGCGTGAACATGAACAAAATCCTGCCTATTGAGATAATCATACCCAAGAGAACGGAAGACGTAATCAAGAACTGACGTTGCATATTTAATTGCCTCGTGACCCTCCACCGGACCAGATGGGTCGAAGCGAGTGAATGTGAAAGTATCTACAAGTTCTTCAAGTGGAACACCGTATTGAAGAGCTTTCGAAGCCAATATAGCAAAACTATTCAGCAGACCGCGGAATGATGCTCCTTCTTTATACATATCAATAAAAATTTCGCCCAAGGTTCCGTCTTCGTATTCTCCTGTCCTAAGATAGATTTTGTGGCCGCCAATTGTAGCCTCGCGTATGTAACCTTTTCTCCTTTTTGGTAATCGGCGGCGTTCTAGTTTGTATTGAACAATTTGTTTTTTCTCGTTGGCTTGCAAATTTTGAACAATTTGTCTTTGGACTTCGGCAGGACCTTTGGTTTCATCCAAAGTTTCTTCGTCTCCAAGCATAACAATTTCGTCGAAACCTTCATAAGCGGTTGTATTTAAGGGTTGTGATAGTTTTGAACCATCCCTATAAATAGCGATTGCTTTAAGCATCATTTTCCAAGCGTCAAAATAAACTTTGCCGATGTCTTCGACAGTTGCCTCTGCTGGCATATTAACTGTTTTTGAAATTGCACCAGTAATAAATGGTTGGGCTGCAGCCATCATTCTTACATGAGCCATATATGGGATAAATCGAGTTCCGCGTTTACCACATTTTACAGCAGTATCAAAAATTGGTAGATGTTCTGGTTTCAAATGTGGAGCACCTTCGAGCATCATTGTTCCACAAACATAATCATTAGCAATTTCAATTTCTTCATTTGTAAAACCAAGTGCTGTAAGCATATCAAAGTTTGGATCGTTAAGTTGTTCATTAGTAAAACCTAATGATTTGCAGAATTCTGCACCTAAAACAAATTTGTTAAAAGCAAAGCGTATATCGAAAACATTATCAAGTTGCTTTTCTATTTCATCAATTATTTCTTGAGTAAAACCTCGTTCGATTAGCGATTGTTGATTTATAGTTGGGCATCCGATAAGTGTTCCATGCCCTTTTGTGTATTTTTCAATTTCGTCTATTTGTTTTTCAGTGTAACCCAATTTAATGAGAGCCTTATGAACAGATTGATTAACAATTTTGAAATAACCCCCTCCAGAAAGTTTTTTAAATTTGACAATAGCAAAATCTGGTTCAATACCAGTTGTGTCGCAATCCATAATTAATGCAATTGTTCCAGTTGGTGCGATTGCAGTAACTTGAGCGTTTCGGAAACCATATTTTTCACCAAGTTCAAGTGCCTCGTCCCAAACATTACGTGCGGATTTTAGTAGATAGTCTGGGCAATATTTGGGATTTATTCCCATGGGTTTAATGGTGAGCCCTTCATATTCATTTTCACGGGCGTTATAAGCAGCTCGTCGGTGGTTCCTTATAACACGAAGCATATCTTCACGGTTTTCTTCAAATCGAGGAAATGGACCCAACTCTTTTGCCATTTCAGCACTTGTTCGGTAAGCTTCGCCAGTCATAATAGCAGAGATTGCACCAGTTATTGCCAATGCTTCTGGTGAATCGTAGGGTATACCTTGAATCATTAAAAGTGTTCCAAGATTTGCATAACCAAGACCTAATGTGCGAAATTCGTAACTTAATTTGGCTATGGTCTTGGACGGAAATTGTGCCATTAGAACGGATATTTCGAGAATAATTGTCCAAATTCTAATAGCATGGCGGAATTCTTCGACATTAAAAATTCCTTTTTCTTCATCATAAAACTTTACCAAGTTTAAACTTGCAAGATTACAAGCAGTATCGTCAAGGAACATATATTCGCTGCAAGGATTACTTGCGTTTATTCGACCCGATTTTGGGCAAGTATGCCATTCGTTTATTGTTGTATCGAATTGTAAACCAGGGTCGGCACTTTTCCAAGCCGAAAGACATATTTTATTCCAAAGTTGCCTTGCCTTAACAGTTTTAGCAACTTTTCCACCTACTCGGTAACGAAGTTGCCAATCTTCATCTTTTTCAACAGCATTCATAAATTCGTTTGTTACTCGAACGCTATTGTTCGAATTTTGCCCGCTTACAGTTGTATATGCTTCTCCTTCGTAATGAGTATCGTAAATATCAAATTCAATATCCTCGACACCATTTTCAACTAATCGAAGAACACGATGAATGTAATTAAGCAAAACACCGCGATGCAAGGCTTTTTGGATTAATTTTCGTAGTTCTTTATTATTTTTTGGGTTAGTTCCACCTTTTTTTGCAGATTCAACAATTGCTTTCAAAAAAGTAGAATTTATTTTTGAACCTGTTACGAGAGCAGCAACTTTTTCCTCCTCTTTTGCTTTCCATTCAATGAAGTGTTCAACATCTGGGTGGTCGATATCAACAATCACCATTTTTGCTGCTCTTCGAGTAGTACCACCAGATTTTATAGCCCCAGCTGCGCGGTCATAAATTTTTAAAAAACTCATTAATCCAGAAGATTTTCCCCCACCCGAAAGTGGTTCACCTTCGGCTCGCAGAGGAGAAAAATTTGTTCCAGAGCCACTACCAAATTTAAATATCCTGGCTTCACGTGTGACAAGGTCGAAAATACCTCCTTCGTTTAGTAAATCGTCTTTTATACTTTGGATGAAACAAGCGTGGGGTTGAGGTCTTGTGTATGCATCTTTGGATTCTTTTACTTTTCCAGTTTCAGGTTCAACATAGTAATGTCCTTGTTTATGACCTTTAATTCCATATGCCCAGGCAAGACCTGTGTTGAACCATTGAGGTGAATTAGGTGCAGCCATTTGATTAAGGAGCATATAAACGGTTTCATCGTAGAAATTCTGTGCATCCTCAGGAGTGTCAAAATATCCATATTGTTCTCCCCAATAACGCCAAGTTCCGGCGAGGCGGTGTACGACTTGCCTAATGGAAGTTTCCGAACCTAAAACTTGCTTGCCATCCGGACCAAAAATAGGATTACCTTTTTCGTCGAATTGTGGAACACCAGTTTTGCGGAAATATTTTTGTGCAAGAACATCGGTAGCTACTTGCGACCAATGCGCTGGAACTTCAATATTATCCATGTGGAAAACAATACTTCCATCCGGATTACGCAGTGTGGAACTTCTTTTAGTATATTTAAATAATTCATATGGTGATTTTGCGTTTTTTGTGAAAATTTTTGATATTTTCATAACCCCTCTAAAATTAAACAAATAAAAAAAATGCTATTCTACATTAAAAAAATATTGGAAAAAACTTTTAAAGATTACAAATTAATTAGAAAAAATTGAATGTAAAAAAATGAGACAAAAATTATTTGAAAATTTCGGACTAAAAAAATTTTTTGGTTTACAAAATTTTTTTAAAAGTATCAGTTTTTAATTTTCTTTATTTTCTTATTTTTGAAATTTACTTGTTGATGTATTTTCCAAAAAAGGAGAATTTTGTGCGAAAATCTCAACTTGATTATAATCTTAAAGTTAGATTACCAATCACAGTTTTTATTGTTGCTGTTTCGTATTTATTGACTTTTATTTTATCTAAGCCTGAACGTGATGGGATAGGGTATTCTCCAGAACAACCTATTGCATTTTCCCACAAACTTCACGCTGGGAATATGCAGATTGATTGTAAATATTGTCACATTGGAGTTGATAAAGGAAGATTTGCTACAGTTCCCTCTACGAACATTTGTATGAATTGTCATACTATAGCCAGAAAAGACCGACCCGAAATTATTAAACTTGCTCAATTTTTTTCTGACGAACGCCCTATTCAGTGGAAAAGAGTACATCGTCTTGGAGATTTTGCTTTTTTTAATCATAGTGTTCATGTTAATAAAGGAATCGATTGTAAGTACTGTCATGGGGAAGTTGACAAAATGGACAAAATCCAACAGGTTCAGAAATTTACTATGGGGGCTTGTTTGGATTGCCACAGAAATGCTCATCAAATGATGCCAGAATTGAAAGACAAAATTAACCGTGGTCCAGAGTTTTGTGGTGCCTGTCATAGATAAAATTTTAAACAAAAAAAATTTTAGAAATGAATAGAAGGGAATTATTAAAAAATTTTGGTTTGGGTGCATTAATTTCTTTGTTCACAAATAAGTCAGTAAAGAAAGCCAATTCGAATTCTTCAAACCCAAAAAATAACTCGAGTATAATCAACTTAAATCCTTTTGCTATTGAACGAAAACGAAAGGTATAATTATGGGGGAAAAAAAATACTGGAAAAGTTTTGTTGATCTAAAGTCAAAAACACTAAGTAAAGCATTAAAGCAGCAGGAATTTTCTTACGAGACAACACAAGATTTTCATTTAAATCAACTTGATGATATTTCGCGCCGAAGGTTCCTTGCTTTGAGTGCGGCAACTGTAGCAATTGCGACTACTTCTTGTACAAATTATCGCGATAAAGGTTCTATTGTTCCATATAACAAAAAACCAGAGAATGTCTTACCTGGTAAACCGAGTTATTATGCTTCCACTTGTACGGCTTGTTCCAACCATTGTGGTATTTTAATCAAAACTCGCGAAGGTCGGCCAATCAAAGTTGATGGTAATCCAGACCACCCTTTAAGTAGGGGTAAAATTTGTGCACGTGGCCAAGCTTCGATTTTAAATCTTTATGACCCTGAAAAGATTAAAAAACCCTTGAAGAAGGAAGGTGAAAAGTTTACTGAAATCAATTGGGAATTGGCTTTTTCTGAACTTCTAACAAATTTGAATACTGCGTCGAATAATGGTAAAGAAATTGCAATTGTTACAAAACCTATTTATTCGCCATCACTTGCAAAATTGATGTCTGAATTTCAAAAGAAATTTCCAACTACAAAAATTTATTCTTATGAATTTTTGGAATCTTATGCAAAGTTCAATGCTTGGAATAAAATCTATCCCAATAGTGAAATTCCCGAATATGATTTTTCATCTGCTAAAATCGTAGTTTCCTTAGAAAGTAATTTTTTGGCAAATGAAGGTAATTTCGTAAAAAATATTCGTCAGTTCTCTGAAAAAAGGAACGTTGATAAATTAAAAGATTTCAATAGACTTTATTCAATCGAAGGAGACCTGAGTTTAACAGGTGCCAATGCTGATTATCGAATTCCCCTGAATCCTGCTTGCCATTTTGAATTTCTTGCTACTGTTTTGAATGAAATGTTAACGAATAACTTCAATAGAATACAAAACAAGAACTTTCCTTCCAAAGATGTTTTGTTTTTGGTAATGAGCCACAACTTGGAGCAATTTTCGAACAAAACAGGAATAGACAAAAAAATAATTAAAACATTAGTTGATGATCTTTTAAATAATCAAGGAAGCTCAATAATTGTTGCGGGTGATTCAGTGCAGGAAGATGTTCACCTACTTGCTTTCCTAGTTAACGAAATTTTGGGTAACACTAAAGTGTATAAACAAAAGCCGAAGCCAAGTATTCCCAAATCCTCACTCGATGATTTCGTCCAATTAACGAAAAAAATTCAGAATGGGCAAGTTGGTGCTATTCTAACTTTGGATTGTAATCCAGTTTTCCATTTTCCAAAGGATTTTCAAATTAAACAAGCCATCGAAAATGTTCCTTTTTCGTGTGCTTTTTCCGAAGATATTAATGAAACCACATGGCATTCCAAACTAATTTTACCAATTAATCATAATTTCGAGTCCTGGGGCGATTTTTGTGATGGATATAGCTTCTTTTCTACCATTCAACCGGTCATTGAACCAATTTTTGGTACATACCAGAAAGAAGATGTTTTATTTGGATTAATTGAAGGAAAACTTAGTTCTAATGCTTTTCATAAATTTTTGATGAATTTTTGGAAAGAAGAAGTTTATCCAAAATCCAATTCAGGAGTTGAGTTTGAACAATTTTGGTTTGGAGTACTCCACGATGGTGTTTTTCCTCACGAAGAGCAAGAAAACCTTTCTTTTATTCCATCGTACAATTTCATTTACGATTGGCGTCCGCTTGCAAAAGAAAGCGATTGGAGTTTAGTAATTAAAAAGCCCTACTTTGTGGGAGATGGAAAGTTTTTAAATAACGGCTGGCTTTTGGAATTACCACATCCTATTACTAAAGTTACTTGGGATAATTATTTAGCGATTTCGGAAAATGATGCCAAATCTCTAAACCTCCAGAATGGCTCAATAGTAAGAATTGAATACAATGGTAAATCTTTCGAAGCCCCTGTTTTCATTGTTCCAGGAATTGCCAAAAAAACACTTATCATTGAAGCAGGGTTTGGTCGGAAGGTAGTTAATATTATCGGTCAAAATGTAGGTTTCAATCCAGTTAATATTTTAAGCAAAGATGATTTAGAAAAAGGATACATTCTGCATAATATTAATATATCTGCAACTGGGAAAAATTACAAGTTAGCATCTACCGTCGAACACCATTCATTAAACGACACTTTTATAAAAGATTTACATAAAGAAAGACATATAATTCAAGAAGGTACAGTTGATGAATATAAAAAAGGTAAGTTGCAAATTAAACGTTCCAAAGAGCATATTTCCATAATTCCCGAAATAAAATATTCTGGTGTTAAGTGGGCAATGGTAATTGATTTAAATAAATGCGTTGGTTGTGGAGCCTGTGTTACTGCTTGTAATGTTGAAAATAACGTTCCAGTTGTTGGCAAGGATCAAGTTCTACGCGATCGAGAAATGCAATGGATACGAATAGATACATACTTTAGCGGGACTACAGATAACCCATCTCTTAATTTACAACCTATGCTTTGCCAGCATTGTGATGATGCCCCTTGCGAAAATGTCTGTCCTGTTGTTGCTACAAATCATAGTCCCGATGGGTTGAATCAAATGATTTACAACCGATGTGTTGGAACTCGCTATTGCTCAAACAACTGTCCTTACAAAGTACGAAGGTTTAATTTTTATGATTTCAGGAACCATTTTGCTAATGGTTATTTTTATAAAGATTCGTTAAAACTTTTGAATAATCCAGAAGTTACAGTGCGTTCCCGCGGAGTTATGGAAAAATGCACATTTTGTATTCAAAGGATTACGGAAGTGCTCTTCCGATCTCTTGCTAACGGGCGCGAATTGAAAGGAACTGATGTTAAAACTGCCTGTCAGGAAGCCTGTCCCGCAAACGCTATTATCTTTGGTGATATGCACGATAAGAATTCTGAACTTTATTACTGGAGAAACCATAAGTTGGGATATTTTGTTCTCGAGGAATTGAATATTAAGCCAAATGTTACATACATTGCTAAATTGAGGAATAAAAAATCGAAGGAGGATGTGTGAGCACCAATTTTGATTATACAATTGAACCAGAAGTAGTAGAAGGCCAACCTAAATTAAGAGATATTAATGATGCAATTGCTAAGCCTTTGGAAACTAAGCCTACTTGGAAATACTTTATTGCTTTAGGTATATCAACTACGTTGCTTCTAATTGGTGCTATTTGCTTAGGTTATTCATTTTACTATGGTATTGGTCTATGGGGTAATAATCAACCTATTGGTTGGGCTATTCCAATTGTAAACTTTGTTTTTTGGGTTGGTATCGGACATGCTGGAACTTTAATTTCTGCAATTCTGTTTCTATTTCGACAACGCTGGAGAACTGGAATATCGCGTTTTGCCGAAGCGATGACAATTTTTGCTGTTATTACCGCTGGTTTATTCCCGTTAATTCATACAGGTCGACCCTGGTTAGCTGGATATCTTTTTCCATTGCCTAATCAGCACCATCTTTGGGTTAATTTTACCTCGCCATTAATTTGGGACGTTTTTGCTGTTTCTACATATCTTACAGTATCTTTTGTTTTTTTGTACATTGGTTTGATTCCCGATTTGGCAATGTTGCGCGATAGGACACAAAATAAAATTAAGAAATTATTTTATTCAATTTTTAGTCTTGGATGGCGCCACTCTAACCGTCACTGGCATCATTATGAAATGATTTATCTTATTCTTGCTGGTTTTGCTACACCTTTGGTTCTTTCGGTACATACAATTGTTAGTTTTGATTTTGCTGTTTCGATACTTCCCGGTTGGCATACAACAATTTTCCCTCCATATTTTGTTGCTGGTGCTGTTTTTTCTGGTTTTGCAATGGTTCAAAATGTATTGATAATTATTCGTAAAGTTTTCAATCTTGAACATATTATTACCCTCGATACTTTAGAAAAAATGAATAAAGTAATGCTTGCTACTGGTATGATGGTCGGTTATTCCTATGGAATGGAATTCTTTATTGCTTGGTATAGTGGAAATCCCTTAGAAACCTTTGTTTTTGTTAATCGTGCTATTGGAAATTATGCTTGGGCTTACTGGATTATGGTTTCATGTAATGTTATTTTTACTCAACTTTTCTGGTTTAAAATAATCCGAAGAAACATTGTTGTGATGTTTATTATTGGCGTTCTTGTTAATGTTGGTATGTGGTTTGAGCGCTTTGTTATAGTTGTCTCAACATTATCGCGAGATTTTTTGCCAACAAGTTGGGATT
Source organism: Ignavibacteria bacterium (assembly GCA_037440445.1). GTDB lineage: Bacteria > Bacteroidota > Ignavibacteria > Kapaibacteriales > UBA2268 > Naka2016. The sequence goes on along the minus strand of JBBIUA010000004.1, from coordinate 59,469 downwards.
ACTACAAACCTACTCTTGTCGATATAGGTATTTTATTAGGTAGCTTTGGTTTATTCTTTACTCTTGTTATACTCTTTATTAGAAATCTTCCCGTTGTTTCAATTTCTGAAGTTAAAGCTGTTGTTAAAGGTTCTCAACCATCTCACCATTAAGAGGCAAGTATGGAAAATAGTGATAATCGACTGGAAAAATTATATGCAATTGGGGCACTTTTCAAAGACCCTAACAAAATTGTTTCTGCCGTAAAAAGAATAGTCGAACTTGGCTACAAAAACTGGGATGTCCATTCTTCATATCCCTTGCATGGTATTCCCAAAAAAATGCGTTTAAAATGGTCGCCTTTGGGGTATATTGCTCTTATTCTTGGACTTACTGGAACAACAACCGGTCTGTTCCTTACTTGGTGGACTATGTCTGTAGATTATCCGTTAACTATTGGAGGCAAGCCTTGGTTCTCTTTTCCTGCTTTTGTACCGGTGCTTTTTGAATTGACCGTACTTTTTGCTTCGGTTGGTACTGCTATTTTTATGCTTTTTATTATTTTCAAATTTCCGAATAATCAACACCCTTTGCATGATACCGATTATATGAGAAAAGTCTCTGTAGATTACTACGGGATATTAATTGAAGCTAAAGATGTAAAATTTGATGTTGCACAAGTAAAAAATTTGTTAAATGAATTTCAACCAGATGAAATTCACGAAATAACTTATGATGAAAAAGAGGTTTCATATCGACCAAAAGTTTTTGATGTTAAGTTTATTTCTTTTTTGATAATAGTTGGACTTTTGACATCTGCTGTTGCTTATTTGTTCAACAATAAAATTCTTTATTCGCCACCTTTTGATTTTATGCTGAATCAATTTCGGTTGAATCCACAAGAGTCTTCGACATTTTTTGCCGATGGTTTTGGGATGCGTAAACCAGTTGAAGGAACAGTTGCCAAAAACCAGGAATATTATCCTTATAAAAATCAACCTGAAGAAGCAGGTGAAAAGTTGGTCAATCCTTTGCTTGCAACAAAGGAAAGTCTGGAACTTGGAAAAGAAAAATTTAACACCTTTTGTAGTCCATGCCATGGGTGGCGAGGCGAAGGAGATAGTCGATTAAATGGGCAGTTTCCAAATCCACCAAGCCTTCATTCCGAAAAGGTTCGCTCTTGGTCTGACGGTAGAATTTACCATGTAATAATGGAGGGACAAAATATTATGCCATCATATTCAAGTCAACTCACTGAAAAAGAGCGTTGGGCAATAATATTATATATTCGTTCTTTGCAACGAGCATTAAATGCAAAACAGGAGGATGTTCAATGACAAGTCAAGAGAACATTTCATTAACATACCAAAGAAAGCCATTTTCGAAAAGAACATTTAATTTTGGTATGATATTTTTCATCATTGGTTTATTGGGTGTTATACTTGCTTTTACTATTAATCCTGTTAGGGCTTCATTCAATTTAATTGTTGTTTTTGCTTGGATTACAAGCATTGGGGTTGGGTCGATGTTTTTCATCGGAATTGAATATTTGACAGGTGCTGTTTGGAGTGTTTCCTTCCGTAGAGTTGCTGAAATTCTTTCATACTTTGTACTTATCCTTCCATTTTTGGCAATTCCAATAATTTTCAACATACATTCACTTTATCATTGGTCTCATATTGATGCAGTGCAGACAGATGAAATTTTAAAGAAAAAATCCCCTTACTTAAATCAAACTTTTTTTGTGATTCGGTTTCTTATTACATTAATTCTATGGTTCTTGTTTTTCTATCTTTTTAATTCTAATTCACGAAAACAAGATAAAACATTTGATCAAAAATTAACTCGAAGAAATACAATTGTTTCTGCCGTTTTTATCCCTGTTTTTGCAATTACTTTAACTTTTTTTGCTATCGATTGGTTAATGAGTTTAGAGCCTCATTGGTATTCAACCATCTTTGGCGTTTATTATTTCTCTGGTAGTTTCCTTGCATTTCTTGGAGCTTTTACATTCACATCTATTGTTTTAAACGAAAACGGATATTTGATAGATGGATTGGGTCCTGACCATTATTACAGTATGGGTGCCTTGATTTTTGCTTTTACTAATTTTTGGGCATACATTGCTTTTAGTCAATTTATGTTGATTTGGTATGCTAACTTGCCCGAAGAGACTTTTTGGTTTATAAATCGTGGCGTTGGCTCTTGGTTGTATCTTTCTATTGGACTTATCTTTGTTAAGTTTATAATTCCATATATTTTGCTCCTGCCGCAACCAGCTAAAATGGATCCTCAAAGATTAAAAATTGCCTCTTTGTGGGTTTTGTTTGCGCATTACTATGATTTGTTCTGGATTGTTATGCCGACCTTCTCTAAATCTTCTGTTCCATTTAATTGGTTTGAAGTTGTTTTTCCGCTTTTTGCTTTGGGCTTGCTTATGCTTTTGTTCCAAATTTTTGCAAAAAGTGTAAACCTTGTTCCAATTGGTGACCCAAAGTTGAAACGAGCCATTGAATTTCACCTTTAAAAATTAAATATAATTAATTATTGTTCGTTTTAACTTTTTTATTAGATTAAACTAAGAAATTTTTGGGATAGATAAAAAATGAAAAAATTGTTTGACTATTTTTATGATGAAATTGATTTCAAAGAAATTATTAAACATCCTTCCCGATGGTTCGGCTACTCATTTGTATGGTTTTTCATTACTATTTTCTCTTTAGGTATAGCTTTCTTGAACAACCTTGATTATTTTAAGAAAAATACGACCCCTTTCGATGCACCCGACTCGACAAAGCTTTTTAAAGATGTTGAATTACGTCTTGGTGGTAAAATTGAAGGTGTTAGCGTTGATTTGATTAAAAACCCTACGAATGAAATGTTGGCTCGTGGAGAAGAGATTTATAAAACAACTTGTGTTACATGTCATGGCGAAAATGGTCGAGGGGATGGAATTGCTGGGAAAGGGTTAAATCCCCCTCCAAGAGATTTTACTTCTCAAAATGGCTGGAAAAATGTTAGATCAATTGCTGGCGTTTACAAAACTCTACAAGAAGGAATACCTGGTACAGGTATGACAGCCTACGATTTTCTTTCTCCTAAAGATAAAATTTCCTTATATTATGCGATTCGAAAGTTTGTATCTGATTTTCCCCCAGTTAATGATAAAGATGTCGCAGAACTTGATGCTAATTATCAAGTAACGCAATCAAGAGATGTACCTGCTAATATTCCTATCGCAAAAGCAATGCTCAAAATTAATGAAGAAGCAATTCCAAAAATTAATCAATCTCAATCACTTTCCAATTTGCTACAAGATAGTAGTTTGAAACAATATATAATCAATGCATCTTCCTTTTCTGCTTTCTTGCTCAATATCCAAAGCGATGACAATATTGTTGATTTAATATTAAAAAATATTCCTCGCAATGGTATTTCTCCAAAGTTCATCTACGCAAGCGAAAAAGAAAAAAAAGAATTTGTTAATAAAATTTTGGTATTAAATATTGGTTCGAAATGAAAAAGTTTTTCGCTATTTATTGTTTTTCAATTTCTATATTTGTTCTTAGTGTTGTTATTTTAAAATCAGAAGTTGAAGTAGGAATAGTTGAAAAATTGGGCAATAAAATTCCTCTTGAATTGCAATTCACAAATGAAAATGGAAAGAAAGTGATTTTAAAAGATTTAATAACAAAACCAACAATTTTAATGTTTGTTTATTACCATTGTCCTGGAATTTGTAGTCCTTTATTAACTGGAGTTTCAGAAGTAATAGATCGAATTAATATTGTTCCAGGGAAAGATTATCAACTGCTAACAATAAGTTTTGACCATACCGAAAGCTGGGAAAAGGCAAAGAAATGGAAAGAGAATCACTTGAAAGCCCTTGAAAGACCTATTTCATCAGATGCATGGAGTTTTCTTGTAGGTGATAGTCTATCAGTAAAAAAAATAACAGATGCTGTTGGATTTTATTTTAAACCTGATGGCAAAGGCGACTTTATTCATGGCGCAGCTATTTATTCGATGGCCCCTGATGGGAAGATTATTCGGTATCTATTTGGAACAGAATTTAGCCCGTTTGATTTTAAAATGGCTGTACTCGAGGCGGAAAAGGGTATTCCCCTTCCTACAGTTAATCGACTTCTAAAGTTTTGTTATTCTTATGACCCCCAGGGTAGAAAATATATGTTCAATTTTACCCGTGTCGCTGGCACCATTATTTTAGTTGTTTTATCAATTTTTTTTGTTTTTCTAGTTTCGAAAAAGAAAAAATCGAAGGAGGTTTAAAATGGCTAATGGTGTGATTGCAGCAAAGTTTGAAAATTATCTTGAGTATAAAAAACATAAAGGAATTTTTGCTTGGATATTAAGCACAGACCACAAAAGGATTGGCTTGCTTTATTTGGTTTCTATGGTTGTTTTTTTCTGGGTTGGCGTAACCCTTGGTTTTTTGATGAAAATTGAAATGCTTACTCCTGGCAAAACTATAGTAGATGCCCAAACATATAATTCTTTTTTTACGCTTCATGGTATAATAATGATTTTCTTGTTCATTATACCAGGAATACCTGCTGTGTTTGGTAATTTCTTTTTACCAATTCAAATTGGGGCTCGGGATGTTGCTTTTCCTCGTTTAAACCTTCTGTCTTGGTATCTTTATGTAATTGGGGGTTTGTTCGCAATTATCTCTTTATTCCTGCAAGGTGGTCCAATTGATGTCGGATGGACTTTTTATGTTCCATATAGTATAAGAACAACAACTAATGTAATACTTCCTTTGTTCGGTGCTTTTATATTAGGTTTTTCATCAATCCTGACAGGCCTTAATTTCATTACAACGGTTCATAGGTTGCGCGCACCAGGAATGACCTTTTTCCGTATGCCTCTATTCGTTTGGGCTTTGTATGCAACCGCGTGGATTCAGGTAGTTGCTACCCCAGTTGTTGGAATAACTATTGTGATGGTTATAGTTGAAAGAGCCTTTCAAATTGGCATATTCGACCCAGCGATCGGTGGCGACCCACTTCTGTTTCAACACCTTTTCTGGATTTATTCTCATCCTGCTGTGTATATTATGATTTTACCTGCAATGGGTGTTGTTTCCGAAATTATTCCAACTTTTGCTCGTAGAACTATTTTTGGTTATAAAGTTATTGCATTTTCAAGTCTTGCAATTGCATTGATTGGTTATTTTGTGTGGGCACACCATATGTTTAGTAGCGGAATGAGTAATACTTCTCGTGCAGTATTTTCGTTGTTGACTTTTTTGGTTGCTGTCCCAAGTGGTGTTAAAGTATTCAATTGGGTTGCAACTCTCTACAAAGGGTCGATCGATTTGCGGGCCCCATTAATTTATGTGATGATGTTTATTTTTCTTTTTTCTATTGGTGGTTTAACAGGACTGGTTTTGGGTTCACTATCTACTGATGTTCATGTAACGGATACTTATTTTGTTGTAGCACATTTTCATTATGTAATGTTTGGTGGAGCAGCGATAATTCTTTTCGCCGCTTTACATTACTGGTTCCCGAAGATGTTTGGAAAAATGTATAACGAAAAAATTGCAATTTGGGCAACTCCATTTATTTTTATTGGTTTTAATATGTTGTATTTTACTATGTTCATACTTGGATATAAAGGAATGCCACGAAGATATTGGAGTTATTTGCCAGAATATCAAACTTTGCATATTGTGTCAACTGTGGGCTCTTGGATATTGATTCTTGGTTTAGCAATTATGTTCGGTAATCTGATTTATGCTCTTTTTAAAGGGAAACCTGCTGATTCGAATCCCTGGGGTGGTGTAACATTAGAATGGCAAATACCTTCGCCTCCGCCTGTTGAAAATTTTGATGAAATTCCTGTTGTTAACCACGGACCATATGATTTTACTAAAATAAATGAGTCTACCAATGGAAGATATTAATTCTACAGTAATTTCTTCAACTCAAACAGACACAAAAAGTGAACCACATCATCTTTCTATACCGCATCAGCATAAGGATGCTATTGGAGCAAAAATTGGCATGTGGCTTTTTCTTTTTACAGAACTTTTGCTCTTCGGGGGACTTTTTCTTCTTTACATGGCATATAGGCTTCAATACTCTAAAGATTTTGTGATAGCAGCATCAGAATTAAATCTATTCCTTGGCACCATCAATACTATAATACTTTTAACCAGCAGTTTAACAATGGCACTTTCTATAGCGGCTATTCAAAGAGAGAAAAAGAAACTTTCAATTTTTTCCCTTCTTTCGACTATTGGTTTTGCTTTAACATTCCTTGTAATAAAATATTTTGAGTGGTCTGCAAAATTTCAGCATGGAATTGCACCTAAATCGCCCGAACTTTTAAGCAAACCGAATGGGGAAATTATTTTCTATGGAATGTACTATTCAATGACTGGTTTGCATGCTCTTCACGTAATCATTGGTGCTATTGTTCTTTCTTTTATGTTTGTTTTTCTTGTTAGGAATAAAATTTCAAGCAAAGATTATATAAAACTTGAAAATTCTGGCTTATATTGGCATCTTGTCGATTTAATTTGGATTTTTCTTTTTCCACTTTTTTACCTTCTTCATTAAGTTTTAGGGAGGATGCTATGGAAAAACAACATAAGGAACATATGATACCCTATGGAACATATGTGCTTGTTTGGTTAAGTTTAATTTCTTTAACTGTTCTGACAGTTACAATTGCTGGAATAGAAATTGGTCGTTTAGCACTTTTTGTTGCCCTTGCAATTGCAGCGATTAAATCAACGCTTGTAATTAGTTACTTTATGCATATAAAGTTCGATGATTTAATCTTTAAATTTTTCCTACTGGTTGCACTCGTAACACTTGCTTCAATATTTATTCTTACTGCTACTGTCTTTTTTTTCAGATAGGAGGCTAATATGCTAGCATCTGCTACCAATTATGCAAAGAATGTAGATAACGTAATGCTTTATATTATTGGTGTATCTATTGCACTTCTTTTAATAATTACGATTGCTATGATTTATTTTGTGATTCGTTACAATCGCCGAAAAAATCCTGTTGCTTCGCAAATAGAAGGTAATAAAACCCTTGAAATTGTCTGGATAATTATTCCAGTTGTTTTAGTATTGACCATGTTTTTTTATAGTTATTCTGTTTACAAAGAGTCTCGTATTGTTCCACCAGGTGCTATGAATGTAAAGGTCGAAGCTAAAATGTGGTCTTGGAAATTTTATTATGAGAATGGAAAAACCTCCGATACTTTGTATCTTCCTGCGGGAAAGCCTGTCAAATTCAATATTGTTTCGACAGATGTTAATCATTCCTTCTATATTCCGGCATTTAGAATTAAAGAAGATGCAGTTCCTGGCAGGGAAAACTATATGGTTGTTTATCCAAAGGAAATAGGTTCCTTTGATATTGCTTGTGCTGAGTATTGCGGATTAAATCATTCTTTAATGCTTACAAAGGCTTATGTCGTTCCAGAAAAGGAATTCGCTAGATGGTTGAAGGGCGATGTTGACGATTCATTTTTACAAAAATATGTTGAGTCCCATTCAAGTGGTTACAAAGATTTTTTGACAGGTAGTTATGCAATACTTTTTGCAAAAGGTTGTGTTCAATGCCACAATTTAGATGACCGCAAAGGTATAGGACCATCTTTTGTTGAATTGAAGCGACAATTTGCTAATGTGATTGTTAATGGCTCTGACACTACTGTTGCCATTGATAAAGATTATATTCGAGAGTCCATAATAAACCCCGAAGCCCATATTGTTAAGGGATTTGAAAAGTATACTATGCCTTCTTTAAAGAATAAACTAAAGGATGAAGAGTTAGAATTAATTGTTGATATTTTGTATTCTAATTTTGTTAGAACCAAGCAATGAAATTAAAAGACTTTCTTGTATTTGTAAAATTTCGAATTGCATTTTCTGTTGCCATAAGTTCAATAGTGGGATATATTTTATCTGCAAAATCTATTAACTGGGAAATATTTGCTTTATTTACAGGAGATTTCTTTCTCGCTGGTGGTTCTGGTGCTTTAAATCAAGTTCAGGAATGGTATCTTGATGCTAAAATGTTGCGAACCCGAAATAGGCCTATTCCAAAAGGAATTCTTTCAGTGTCAGCAGGACTTCTAATTTCAGTTTTGTTAATTTTATTTGGAAGTTTTTTCCTTTCTTTTGGTGAGCAAAAATATCTATCTGTTATTTTAGGTTTTACCGCTGTTATCATTTATAATTTTATTTATACTCCAATGAAGAAGATTTCTCCTTTTGCTGCCTTTCCCGGTGCTTTGATTGGAGCCATACCACCAATGATAGGTTGGGTATTCGCTGGTTCGTCACTTATAAATCCATTAAATATTTCCCTTGGTTCATTTTTCTTTATTTGGCAAATTCCACATTTCTGGCTTCTACTTATTGCTTATGAAGATGATTATAAACGAGCGGGTTTTCCAGTTTTGACTGACTTAATTTCACCTTTGCAACTTTCCCGAATTTCATTTGCCTGGATTGTTGCTCTTGTATTTTGTTCTTTACTAATAGTTTCTTTGCTCGATAGATTTAGTTTCTTTTCACTTTTTGCAGTTGTTTCGCTTGGTATTTATCTTTTATTAAGAACGTCGCGAATGGTTTCGGTTATTCAACCACAAAGATTCTATCGCTTTGCTTTTGTAAATCTGAATATTTTTGTTTTGCTTGTATCGATAATTTTCTCCTTCCACAAACTGTTAAACTAAAAGGGGTTGTTATGGATTTCCTTAACATTTTTGCAATACCACACTCAAGTCAAGTTCTCAAACTTATGGAAATCCTATTCTTTATTGGTTTTTCTATATTAGTATCCTATTTTGCTTACCTTTTTGGTAGTTTGATTTATTCTACTATTTATTTTTTTAAAGCAACCAAGAATCCCGAGCATTTTTTAATCTCCAAGGAATACTTACAGCAATGTTGCCGAGGTTTTCTTCCTCAATTTGGATTAGGATTTATTCCATTACTTGGTGTTTTTTATTGTTTGGTTCAATTTTTACAAAAAGCCCCTAAAGATTTTACCATTGTTTTTTATTCTACTGTTTTAATATTCATTGCTTTTGTTGTCATTTCAAAGATTTTGTTAAGAATTTATGACAAATTGAGTAAGGATAACTTTCGTTTTTCGATTTTAACTATTGTTATGAATTTTCTTAGCATTCTGTCAATCTTTCTTTCTGCATATTTTACAATTGGTATTTATACGTTTTCAGTTAATTCGGGTTTTCAGTTTTCAGGAATTGAACCTTTGGGGTTTTTGTCCTTCAGTGTGATTACCCGGGTTTTAATTTTTGTTGCAATTAGCATGGTTCTTGCTTCTCTTGGCTATTTGTTTAAAACTTATAGCGCCGATGTTATAACTTCCAAAGGCGGTAGCCTTGCTAATGACACTCTTGCTTCTCGATTGCTTTCTAATACACTTATTTTTGGTAATCTGCTTCCTTTATTTTTCTTTGTTAATTATTTATCTACTTCAAAAAATCTTGTCACATTTCAAAATTTCTTGTTAAATACACTTTCTTTGTTAACTCTTCTTGTCTCCTTGATTTTAACTTATTACTCATTAAAGGAAAAGAAAGCAACATTTGCTCGTAGTTCATTTGTTTTTTCAATAATTTCTTTCTCTTTATTTTTTGGTTCAGAGTCAACTTTACTGGCGGTTTCGAATAAAGTTCAAGAATTTCGTATTGCCCGCGACTATGTTGTATTCCATGAAAAACAACTTACACTTGCTGGGAGAAAAATAGAAGTTGCTGTGAACGGCGAAGAAATTTACAAATCTAAGTGTGTTGCTTGCCATCAATTTGATACGAAACTTGTGGGACCACCACATAAAGAAGTGTTAAAAAAATATGAAAATAGAAAAGAAGATATGGTTAAATTCATTTTGAATCCTGTCAAGGTTGACCCCAATTATCCACCAATGCCCAATCAGGGACTTAAACCAAACGAGGCTAAGGCTGTTGTTGATTATATGTTCGAACACTATGGACCAATGTTGAAATAAGTTGAATAATAGTTAAATTTTTTTGGAAGGAAAAACTTATTAGAACAGTTCCTTTAATAAATGCTTTGAAAAATATCAACTCAATTTCTGCAATATTTTTCTAAATTTCCGTTATTAGGTATTTATTGGCTAAATACAGACTAAAATGAAAACCATATTTATAGTTTTCTTTACTTTTTTTGCATATATTTCTATTGCTCAAACATCAGAGATGATGTTTCCGTCCGAGGACTTGCTTTATGAAGTTTCATTTCTTGGAATCAAATTAGGTACTATTCGTATTGTAACCGAAGGGGTGGAGACTTTAAACGATAAAACTGTTTATAAAACAAAAGCCTACATTGACTCGTACTCTGGAATTCCATTCGTCGACCTACATGCAGTTTTTAATAGTTGGATAGACCCATCTATTACCTTTTCTTATAAATTTACTTCTAGTATGAAAGAGAAGGATTACTGGCTTTTCGACCAAATAATTTTTGATTACAAGAATAAAAAAATTGTAGTTGAAAAGTATAAGAAGAATGAAAAATATTTATCCAAAGCGATAAAAACAAATAGAAGATGGAACGATGGGCTTTCGCTTTTCTTTCTTGCTCGCGAATTCACAAAATCGGGGAAAAATATAAAAATTCCAACTTTGATGGATATAGATACTGCATTTACTTATATTGATTTTTCAGTAAAGCGCGAAAATGTGGAAATTGCAAGTGTTGATTATCCTGTCAGAACTGTATGGTTCAAAGGTAAAGCCGAATGGACTGGTATTTATGGGCTAACGGGTTACTTCGAAGGTTGGTTTAGCGATGACGAAGCCAGCGTTCCAATCAAAGCCAAAATGAATGTTTACGTAGGAAGCATAAATATCGAACTTATTAAATGGAACAGAAAGGGGTGGGTTCCTCCGCGTGGGTAGTTAAAGTCCTATTGCATCAAAAATGAAAGTAAAAACTGTGTCTGTAATAATAATAGCGAAAATTGAACTTACAACTGATATAGTTGTATAAGTTCCAACACTTTCTGCACCCCCTCGAACTTGCATACCACGAAAGCATCCTATTGTTGCAATAATGTATCCAAAGACAATACTTTTAAGAACTCCAGAAAAGATGTCATTCAGTTCAACGGCTTTTTGTAATTGAGTAAAGTAGCCTACTGTGGTAATGTCAAGTATGGATAAGCCAGAAATCAAGCCACCAAGGATTCCAGCAAGATTACCAAACATTGTCAAAAAAGGAATTGCAAAGGTTAAGGCAAGTACTCGGGGAATAATTAGGAAAGTAATTGGGTCGAAGCCCATAGAGCGCAAAGCATCAATTTCTTCGGAAACCTTCATTGTTCCAATTTCAGCAGCAAATGCAGAACCAGAACGACCAGCAACTAAAATAGCGGTCATCAATGGTCCAAGTTCCCTTGTGATTGAAATTCCAATTAAATCGGCAATAAAAATATCTGCACCAAATTGTTTTAGTTGAATTGCACCTTGATAACCAGAGATTATTCCAATAAGAAGAAGAATTAAACTTACAATTGGTAAAGCATTAACGCCATTTTTTAAAAATAGTAAGGGAAATTCTTGCCAGCGAACTTTTTTAAATCGAATTGTCGAAACTAAAATTTTTGTCAATACTTCACCAAAAAATTCAAAGAAGTAAACATAATCCCAAAATAACTGTATGATTCTGCTACCAATAGAAGAAAAATAGGAAATAAAGTAAGAATCTGAGGATTTAGCCTTTTTTTCGAAAATTGACAAGTCCGAGAATCTTTGTAAGAAATTCGAAATTTTTGAATTCAAACCTGTAAGGATAATTTCAATTCCAGCAGAATTTGCCCAAAAGCGTAAATCATTGACAAAAAGAACCAAAGAAGAATCAAAGGATTTGAGTTTTGAAAAATCGAGTTCTAGATTTGTTATGTTTTTAAAAGTTTTTTCGAACGGCTTTATTTTATCATATTCTGGGAGTGTTTGGGTAGTTATTGGTTCAAGAAACTTTATTTTCCCCTTGTTCTCCTCGATTTCTATAGCGTAATAAATTAGTTCTTTTTCTTTCATAGTTTTGTACTTGCATAAATATTAAATTATTTACAAATTAACGAAAAAATATTGACGAAAAAATAATGGCAAAAAAGAAGAATAAAGAAAAAACTAAAGAAAATCAGGATAAGGAAGCATTTTATTTAAGCAAAACGAAGAAGGTAAAAGGAACAAGAAGTATTGTGCGAGGAAAAGTCCTGGAAGTTTTGTTTGCACACGAAATTAGTGGCGAAGACGTGGAAGAATTATTCAAACATATTTTCTTTCGAATTTTTAAGTTTGAAACGGAAGAACCAAAAGAACGTAAATTATTAACTAAAGAAGAAATATACGAACTTGATGCAGATATTCCAATTGAATGGGACCAAGATGATATTCAATTTGCTCGGGACTTAATTAAGTATACATTGTTAACAAAACCTTTTGCTGTCGAGGAAATCAAAAAAAATACAGAAAACTGGGAATTTGAACGAATTACAGTTGTCGATAGAATTATCTTGGAATTGGCAATTGCCGAATTATTGAATTTTCCCGATATTTCTCCTAAAGTTACTATAAACGAAGCAATTGAAGTCGCAAAGCAATATTCTACCGATAAAAGTGGAATTTTTGTAAATGGTTTGTTGGATACATTATTTAAGAAATTTGTGTCCGAAGGTTTAGTATCCAAGAAGGAGTAATTAAAATGGACAAGAAGAAACAATTGATAGTTCTTTCTGCCCCGAGTGGTGCAGGAAAAACAACCCTTGCAAGATATTTGTTAAATGTTTTTCCAGAATTCAAATTTTCTGTTTCTGCAACCACCCGAAATCCAAGACCAAATGAAATTAATGGTAAAGATTATTACTTCTTTTCCGAAGACAAATTTTTGCAATTGATAGAGAAAAATGAACTAATTGAATACGAACAGATTTATGGGAACTACTATGGTACATTGAAAAGTGAAGTTGAACGAAGATTGAAGAATGGAGAGATTGTTCTTTTCGACATAGATGTCAAAGGTGCATTGTCAATAAAAAAATTATATCCACAGGAGTCTCTTTTGATTTTTATTTCTCCACCCTCTTTTGAGATACTTAAGCAAAGACTAATTTCGCGTGGCACAGAAAGCGAAGAAGAACTTGCAAAAAGGCTTCAAAGGATTGAATTGGAAATGTCTATGAAAGATAAATTTGACTTCATTATCATTAACGATGATTTGGAAAAAGCAAAAAAAGAGTTAGTAGAACTAATAAAAATAGAATTAGGGTATTTGTAATCGCCGTGTTGTCGATATAATTTCCCCTCGTTTACCTTCCTCAAAGTTATTCATTTAAAAGCATTTCAAGATACAAAAATAAAATTTATACTTACCTAAAACTACAATCAAAATACAGAAAACCTAAATAAGTTGTTGATAATCAAAACCAAATCTAATATTGCAATTGAGTATGTCTAACAATTTTGTTAAAGGAGAAAGTCAATGGCAAGAAAATCAGGAGAATTAATTAGTCCACATGGAAGCCCAACCTTAATAAAGCTGCTCCTCGAAGGGGAAGAATTAGCAGAGGAGAAAAAGAAAGCGGAGAAGCTTCTTCGCGTCCCAATAACCAGCCGCGAAACAGGAGATTTGATAATGATGGGAATTGGAGGATTCACACCTCTTACTGGTTTTATGGGATATGATGATTGGAAGAGTGTATGCGATGAAATGAAAATGCCCAGTAAAAATGGATTATTCTGGCCAATACCTATTACCGTATCGACAAATAAAGAAATTGCGGACAAGATCAAAATTGGTGATGAGATCGCACTCTATTCCGACGAATATGGTGAAATAGTGGCTACGATGAAAGTCGAAGAGAAGTACAAGATTGATAAGGAATTCGAATGCAAAAATGTTTACAAGACCACGGATTTGGAGCACCCAGGCGTTAAAATGGTAATGGATCAAGCAGAAATCAATCTTGCTGGACCAGTAAAAGTTTTAAGTGAAGGACCAAACCCCGAACATTTCAAAGGGATTTACCAGCGACCCGAGGAGTCACGGAAAATATTTGCAGAAAGAGGATGGAAAACCATTGCTGCATTACAGTTACGAAACCCAATGCATCGCTCGCATGAATATCTTGCAAAAATTGCCCTCGAAGTTTCTGATGGCTTGTATATTCACCAATTGGTTGGGAAGTTAAAACCTGGTGATATTCCAGCCGATGTTCGTGTTCGTTGCATTGATGTCCTTGTTCAACACTATTTTGTTCCAAATACTGTTGTGCAGGGAGGCTACCCACTCGATATGCGTTATGCTGGACCACGTGAAGCATTGCTACATGCATTATTCCGCCAAAATTACGGATGTACACATATGATAATTGGTCGCGACCATGCAGGTGTTGGGAATTACTATGGTCCTTTCGAAGCCCAAGAGATATTCGACGAACTTTGGGATGGAGCTTTGCTTTGCCAGCCTTTGAAGATCGACTGGACCTTCTACTGTTACAAATGTGAAGGTATGGCATCGATGAAGACTTGCCCCCATACGAAAGAGGACAGGCTTTTGCTTAGTGGAACAATGTTGCGAAAAGCCTTATCAGAAGGGTTGGAAGTTCCAAAAGAATTTTCTCGGCCTGAAGTTCTTGCCATTTTACGTGAATATTATTCTGGTTTACAGGAAAAAGTTGAAATCAAGCTGCATCGTGCAGCAACAGGTGAATAATATGATAGTTGTTTTTTTACAATCTGGTTTTTGTTTCACAAATTAAAGGAGTATTAATATGCCAAGCTTCGTAATAGTTGACAAATGTGATGGTTGCAAGGCATTGGACAAAACAGCCTGCCAGTACATTTGTCCAAACGATTTAATGGTATTGAACAAAGAGACTATGAAGGCTTACAATCGTGAGCCTGAATTGTGCTGGGAGTGTTACAATTGCGTAAAAATCTGCCCAAATCAAGCAATTGAAGTGCGAGGTTATGCGGATTTCGTTCCATTAGGTGCTCAAGTAACACCTATGCGGAGTTCTGATTCAATTATGTGGACGGTAAAATTCCGAAACGGGGAACTAAAGCGATTCAAATTCCCAATCCGAACAACCCCCGAAGGGTCTGCTGTTCCCGATGGTGGTTGGGAAACTGCTACCGATGATATTTCGAGCCCTCTACTCTTTACTGAACCAGGCTCGCTGAAAATGGATTCATTATTTACACTTAACAAATAATTTTTGTTGGACAAAAGGGAGAAAGAAATGGGACCATTTGAAACAGTAGAAGTTAACACTGATTTATTGATTGTCGGTGGTGGAATGGCTGCTTGCGGAGCAGCAGTCGAGGCGGCATACTGGGCAAAAAAGTATGGACTGAAAGTTACCTTGGTCGATAAAGCTGCATTAGACCGTAGTGGTGCGGTAGCAATGGGTCTTTCAGCTATTAATCTTTATGTTGATTTGAATTCTGGAAAAAACACAGTTAAAGATTATGTTGATTATGTTCGCAATGACTTGATGGGAATAACCCGAGAAGATTTGGTAGCAAACATTGCTCGGCATGTTGATTCAACAGTGCATCTATTTGAAAAATGGGGTTTGCCAATTTGGAAAGACGAAAATGGGAATTATGTCCACGAAGGGCGTTGGCAGTTGATGATCAACGGTGAATCTTATAAGGTTGTTGTGGCTGAAGCAGCAAAAAATGCACTTGGAATTGAAAATATTTATGAGCGAATTTTTATTGTTGAGCCGTTGATGGACGGCGACCGTTGTGCTGGTGCTGTTGGGTTTAGTGTTCGCGAAAACAAATTCTATGTATTTAAAGCAAAGGCTACACTTGTAGCGATGGGTGGTGCGGTACACGTGTTCCGCCCACGTTCCACTGGTGAAGGATTGGGAAGAGCTTGGTATCCACCTTGGAATTCGGGTTCGAGTGCATACTTTACAATTATGGCTGGTGCGGAAATGACTTGTCAAGAAGTACGTTTTATCCCTGTTCGTTTCAAAGATGCTTATGGACCTGTGGGTGCTTGGTTCTTGTTGTTTAAATCTCGTGCAACGAATGCCTTTGGTGGCGATTATATGGTTGAACGAACAGATGAATTAGAAAAATGGCTGCCATATGGAAAAGTAAAGCCAATTCCAGCAAATCTAAGGAACTGGCTTGGAATGCTTGATACAATGGAAGGTAAGGGTCCAATTTATATGCGTACAGAAGAAGCCATTCAAAAAATTGCAGAGCAATATAAAGACGAACCCAAAGCATATAAGAAGAAGATGAAAGAATTGGAAGAGGAAGCTTGGGAAGACTTCCTGGATATGACTATTTCTCAGGCAATACTCTGGGCAGCTACAAATACTTTCCCAGAACAAGCCCCATCCGAAATTGCTGCAGCAGAACCATACTTTATTGGTTCCCACTCTGGTGCTTCTGGTGCTTGGGTCAGTGGTCCAAAAGACCTTGCACCACCGGAATACTTCTGGGGTTACCCAAATATGTCCACTGTAAAAGGATTGTTCTGTGCTGGTGATGCTTCCGGTGCTTCAAGCCATAAGTTCTCCTCTGGTTCGCATGCTGAAGGTCGCATTGCTGCAAAAGGCGCTATTGAGTATATTGTAAAAGAAAATCCTCAATTAAACTATGATGCTAATCAAATTGAAGAATTAAAGAAACGAATTTACAAACCATTAGAAGTTTATGAAGCCCATTACAAAGAAACGACAGATCCAGATATTAATCCCAACTACATTCGACCTAAGATGTTTATGTTCCGGTTGCAAAAGATTATGGACGAATATGCTGGTGGGGTTTCTTCACAATTCAAGACAAGCAAACCCTTGCTTGAGAAAGGTTTACAACTCTTGAAGTTCTTGAAAGAGGATTCTGAAAAACTGGCAGCTGCTGGCCTCCATGAATTAATGCGTTGCTGGGAAAACATCCATCGTATGTATCAAGCGGAAGCCCATGTACGTGCAATTCTGTTCCGCGAAGAAACTCGCTGGCCTGGATATTACTTCCGGGCAGACAAACCATCTCTCGATCCTAATTGGGAGAAATTTGTTAATATGACTTACGACCGCAAAACTGATACTTGGAATGTATTTACTCGCGATATAGTTCACATTTTCTAATTGAATAGGCATCCTGGGCAAACCCAGGATGCCATGTTTTTTGATAATTCGGAGATGAAATGCAGGATTAAGGTGAAATTAATCATCTTAATTCTGCCTTTCTATTCCATAAAATTCCAAACAAAAATGGGGCAGAAATGGATGAGAAATATTATTGTAAATATTGTGGAAGCGAGATAAAAAAAGTTTATTTGCCTGTGGATTCCGATTGGGGTGTTGAATATCTTTATGTTTGCTTAAATGATGAGTGTGGATATTATACAAGGGGTTGGGATTGGATGTGGAACAATTATCATGTTCATGCTTCTTATCGATTTATGGTTAATCCCTTTACAGGCTACCAAGGACCTTACCCTGTAACAAAGGGTAATGATATTAAACAAGCATATGTTGAAAAGTAGAAAGGCAAGTAATGTTTGATAAAAATGTAAGAGTATTGAACCAGGATATTTTGGAAGTTTTTCCAAAATTAAATCGGAATGAAAAGTTCCGTTTCGAATGTAAACCATCGGTTGAATGCTTTAATAAATGCTGTAATGATGTAAATATTTTCTTAACACCTTACGACATTGCTCGTTTAAGAAAAGCATTGAGAATCGATTCAAGCGAGTTTTTACAAAAATACACTATAATACCAATTGCATCTTCTTTGCGACATCCTATTGTAATGTTGAAAATGAAAGAAGGAACCCTTGATTGTCCCTTTTTAACACCTAACGGATGTTCGGTTTATGAAGATCGTCCATGGAGTTGTCGAATGTTTCCAGTTGGAATTGCTTCGCCGAACGAAGCCGAAAAGTTAAATAATGGTGAGGAATTTTACTTTTTGATAAAGGAAGAAGTTTGTAAGGGATTCGAACAAAACCGAGAATGGACAGTTGAGGAGTGGTTTTCTGATCAAGGAACTGATAAATATCGTGAACTTGGTGAACTTTTTAAAGAAATTTCTCTGCATAAATTTTTTGTAACTTCCCGAACCATTGAACCAGTCAAACTCGAAATGTTTTATATGGCTTGCTACGATATTGATCGATTTCGTAGGTTCCTCTTTGAAAGTACTTTCTTTAAAAGATTTGATGTTTCTGAAGAAAGAAAGTATAAAATCAAAGAAAGTGACGAAGAACTTATTAAATTTGGTTTCGAGTGGTTGAGATTTAGTATCTTTGGCGAAAAACTTTTCAATTTGCGTAAGGATTATCTTGATTTAGAAAAACATAAAGTGTAATAAATACGAGGTTGAAAGTGAGAGACATAATAGAAGTAAATAACGATATAGAATTTATCAAGGAATTGAAAAGTCGCGGAGGGGAAACTTTAAAGAAATGTTATCAGTGTGCAACTTGTTCAGTCGTTTGCGATTTATCACCTATTGAAAGGGCCTTTCCGAGAAAAGAGATGATATGGGCAAGTTGGGGGATGAAGGATGAACTACTTGCTGACCCAGATATTTGGTTATGTCATGGATGTATGGAATGTAGCGAGAGATGTCCAAGAGGTGCCAGGCCTGCGGATTTATTATCTGCTTTAAGAGATTATGTATATAAAAACTTTGCTATTCCAAAATTTATGGGGAAAGCACTTGCTTCGCCAAAGTATTTGCCACTATTATTACTTCTTCCAATAGTCTTGATCTCAATACTTATTTTAGTTACTCAAAATTGGGATTTAAGCAATTTGTTTCCTATTGTAAATAGACCTTTTCGGTATAAAGAATTTATTGCCCACGGACCAATTGAGGCTTTATTTATTTCTGGAAATATATTGATTTTTGCTTTTACTTTCTGGGGTTATAAACGATATTGGGACAATCTGAAATGCAAGTTGGACCGTCCGAAATTGCTTACTTTTTGGCAAGGTGCATGGCAAGTATTACTCGATTTACTCCTACATAAAAAGTTTAGAAAATGCTCGACCAATAGTACTCGATTTTGGGGTCACTTATTTATTTTTTATGGTTTTATTGGTGCTATGATTGCAACTGGAGTTGTTGTAATTAATGTACTTGGCATTTTCGGAAAAATTTTACCCGAGGATATGAATATCCCCATTAGAATGTTTGCTGGATTTGACATTAGTAATCCTGATGAGTTACGAGAATTTGCAGGTTTGTTGACCAAACTATTTGGTATTTTTTCTGGTTGCCTTATTGTTATCGGGAGCCTGATGTGTATTATTCGGCGTTATCGTTCAGAGGAGCAACATAGTAAATCTAGTTATAGCGATATGTTGTTTCTATGGGTAGTCTGGGGGGTAGCTTTTACTGGTTTGCTTTGTGTAATTTTCAGATTAACTCATCTTCCTGTTGCTGGCTATCCAACTTATTTCATACATTTAGTTCTTGTTTATTTCCTTTTATGGTACATGCCTTATTCGAAATTTGCTCATATGGTTTATAGATTTTTAGGTTTAATATTTTTAAAAATTTATGGTCGAGAGGATAAAACTTTAAGTCGTTCATATTCAATTAATTGATTTATGTTTGTTTAATTTTTTGAGGTGTAAAATGGCAGAACAAATGAAAAAGTACGAAACTCCGTTACTCGATGAACTGGAAAAAGGACCCTGGCCAAGTTTCGTTAAAGAAATCAAGATGGCAGCGGAATGGAACCCAATGGCAAACGACCTCTTAGGACTATTAGAACACTCCTACCGTGAACGGATTGGGCACTGGAAGCACGGTGGAATAGTGGGTGTCATGGGTTATGGTGGTGGAGTCATTGGACGATATACCGATTTGCCCGAAGAATTCCCAAATGTTTCACATTTTCATACTATGCGTATTAATCAACCAGCAGGCTGGTTCTATACAGCCGAAGCGCTTCGAACACTTGCAGATATCTGGGACCGGCATGGTTCTGGGTTGACAAACTTTCATGGTTCTACAGGCGACATTATCTTTTTAGGTACTCGAACTGAAGAACTTGAACCGACTTTTGCAGAATTAACTCAAGCCGGGTTCGATCTTGGTGGTTCAGGTTCAGATATCAGAACTCCGAGCTGTTGTTGTGGTATGGCGCGTTGTGAATGGGCCTGTTACGATACGATGAAATTGACATATTTCCTTACACAGCATTACCAAGATGAGCTTCATCGTCCGGCATTCCCCTACAAGTTTAAAATAAAAGCTTCCGGTTGTCCAAATGATTGTGTTGCCGCAGTTGCTCGAGCAGATTTCTCAATTATTGGAACTTGGCGCGATGAAATTCAAATCGATCAGGATATGGTTCGGGAGTATGCAAAAAATGGTGTTGATATTGTCAAGGAAATTGTTGCAATGTGCCCAGGCAAGTGTATAGAATGGGATGGCAATGAACTCAAGATTGATAATAGTAGCTGTCGTCATTGTATGCACTGTATTAATGTTATGCCAAAGGCTCTTGCACCTGGAAAGGATCGAGGCGCCTGCATTCTACTGGGGGCTAAGGCACCAATCGTCGAAGGAGCAATCTTATCGTCCGTAATAGTGCCTTTTGTGAAACTCGACGACGAAGAATCATATAATGACATTGTTGAATTGATTGATGCAATACTTGAACCATGGATTGAAGAAGGAAAGAACCGTGAAAGGGTCGGTGAATTTATTCAAAGAGTTGGATTAGGGAACTTCCTCGAAGCAATCGGCTTAGATCCCCAACCAGAAATGATTCGACATCCACGAACCAATCCTTATGTCTTCTATGAAAATTATTTTGAAGAAGAATAATTTCTTAATTTTGTTTAATAAAAGGAGTTAAAAATGGCTGATACAGTTCAAAAAAGGATAACAGACATTGGTCCACCGCATTATGAAAAATTTCTTCCCCCAATTATTAAAGAAAATTATGGCAAATGGAAATACCACGAAATTCCGCGCCCCGGAGTTATCGTTCACGTTGCTGAAAGTGGAGCAAAGCTTTATACTGTCCGAGCTGCCTCGCCACGCTTGCTAAGTACGGCTAAGATTAGAAAATTTGCAGAACTTGCAGAGAAATATTCGGATGGTTATCTTAGGTTTACATCTCGCCATAATGTGGAATTTTTGTTAACCGATCCTTCTAAAATTGATCCATTGATTCAGGAATTGGAAGCAATTGGTCATCCAGTTGGTGGAACTGGGAACGCAATTTCTAGTATGGTTCACACACAGGGCTGGATTCACTGCCATTCATCTGCTACTGATGCCTCTGGGGTTGTTAAGTCAGTTATGGATGAATTAATTGACTATTTCAAAACCATGAAACTTCCCGCAAAGATTCGTTTGGCTTTGGCTTGTTGTTTGAATATGTGTGGGGCAGTACATTGTTCAGATATTGCTATTCTTGGTATACATACTCGGCCCCCAAGAGTTAACCACGAAATTCTACCTAAGGTTTGTGAAATTCCTAATGTTGTTGCTTCTTGTCCCACTGCTGCAATCAGGCCTTCAACTTATCAAGGTAAACCAAGTGTCGAGGTCGAAGGAGAGAAGTGTATGTATTGTGCCAATTGCTATACAGTATGCCCTGCAATGCCATTGAATAACGCAGAAACAGATGGAATTTCAATATGGGTTGGTGGTAAAGTTTCAAATGCAAGAACCGAACCAATGTTCTCGAAACTTGCTGTTCCTTATTTGCCGAATAATCCACCTCGGTGGCCCGAAGTTGTCCAAACTGTTAAGAAAATTGTCGAAGTATGGGCAGCAAATGCACATAAGCATGAAAGGGTAGGTGAGTGGATTGAAAGAATTGGTTGGCCCAAATTCTTTAAGTTGACTGGAATCGAATTTACAAAACAACATATTGATGATTTCAAACATGCTGGATTAACATATAAGACCTCTGTTCATTTAACATATTAGGAGGATTTATGGCTGAAAAAGTTACTGTCGAGGAAGTTGCCGAAGCTATGTATAAAATGATTAAAGATACAATGGGTATAAAAAAATGGAAGGCAACTGACTTGCAAAAAGCTGCCATTGAACTTTTTGGGGAAGACCGTTGTGATAAAAATCTTTGCAAAGAAGCTATAAAAGAACTTGTAAATTCAGGAAGATTGGTTTATACATATTTTGGGGGTAGCTTCCTCGAAATCCCTCACAAAGAGGGTGCGCAGAACGATTGAACTTGAACAATGGGCTCCTCTTAAGGAGCCCATTTGTATATTAATGGAGATGAAGGATGAACCTCCGACGACCAAGAATTGTAATTTCAGGTATTTCTGGTGATAGTGGAAAGACTTTAGTTTCAACTGGAATAATTTCTGCACTTAAGAAATCCGGGTATAACGTTTTCCCTTTCAAAAAAGGACCAGATTTTATTGACCAAATGTGGCTTTCTAGAGCAGGAAATACAACTGCTCGGAATTTAGACACTTTTATTATGGGGAAAAAAGCGGTACTGGATTCATTTCTTTTACACACACATAGTAATGGAATTGCTGTAATCGAGGGTAATCGTGGTTTGTTCGATGGTTTCGACGAAAATGGTACTCATAGTACGGCTGAACTTGCAAAAATCCTCGATTGTCCGATAATTCTGGTTTTAAATTGCATTAAAATGACAAGGACTTGTGGCGCAATTGTTTGGGGAATGAAATATTTTGACGTTGGATTAAATATCGCTGGAGTAATTATTAACAATTTTTCTGGGGAAAGGCATAAAGAGATAATTTCTCGTTCGATTTCCGAAATGGCAAATGTTGAAATATTGGGCGCGATTCCTAGATTACCTCAAGAGATGTTTTTCCCTTCGCGTCATTTAGGTTTAACCACACCAATGGAACATTTAGAAACAGACAAAGCAATTACCAATGCCGCTTATGTAATAGAAAAATACATTAATCTTGATAGAATTGTCCAAATAGCAAATTCCGCAAAGGAAATATTTGTATCTGGATTTCCCGATGTCCCAAAAATTGCAAAAAAGGGTCTTAGGATTGGCTACTTATATGATAAAGCCTTTTCTTTTTACTATAAAGAAAATCTGGAAGCACTTGAGTCTCTTGGTTGCGAAGTTATTCCCATTTCATCAATTGAGGCAACGGAAGTTCCTGATATTGATGGTTTATATATTGGGGGTGGCTTCCCCGAAACCAATGCAGAAGAACTTTCCAAAAACAAATCTTTTATGGATTCACTTAAAAACAAAGCCAATAATGGGTTGCCCATTTTTGCTGAGTGTGGTGGCTTGATTTATTTATCTCAAGAATTATCGTTCAATGGAAAATATCCAATGGTCGGAGTTTTACCGATTAATATTTCTTTAAGTAATCGACCAATAGGTCATGGATACTTTGAAGGTGTTGTCGATAAACCTAACCCCTTTTTCATTGTTGGGACTTTTATTCGGGGTCATGAGTTTCACTATTCATTTATTAGTGAAATTACAGGTAATATCGATACTTGCGTTAAAGTAAATTTAGGTACTGGAATTGGTAATAATCGAGATGGAATAATAAAAGGAAATACTTTTGCGTGTTACTTTCACCTTCATTCAATAGGCAGCCCGTTTTGGGCTAAGAACTTTGTTGAGATTTGTTCTAAAAACAAAACGATATACAGAAATGCAAATAATATTGTAGAATAGTATTACTTATAATTAATTTTATTTTGTCAAAATTTAGGAGAGATGAAATGTCAACACAGAAAGAAGCAATCGAAAATTTAGTTGAACTTTTGAAGCGATGGCAAAAAATTGAAGATGCCTCGATTAAGAATACAACCGAAATTATTAAGAAAACCGACAACCCATTGGTACATTTAGTTATGGAAATTATTCGACAAGATTCTGTAATGCATCGACGCGTTCAGCAATTAATAATTGACCATTTTGAAAAACAGCCAATTTCAATGAATCCAGAAGAACTTGCAAACTTCTGGTCACTTGTCGAAGAGCACGATGAGGTCGAGAAAAAAACTATTACTCTTGCAAAGGAAGCTTTACAAGAAGTAAAAAGTCCAATTGCTAAATATTTGCTTGAATATTTACTTTACGACGAAACCAAGCACGATAATCTTTTGGAAGAAATGAACAAGATTAAAAAAGGTATGTATCCATACGGCGGCTACTAAAATTTTTTTGTTAAACAAAATAGGGGTGCGAAAATGGGACTCGTAAAAAAAGATAAAAAGCCTTTAGGTAAAATTAGGGGAACAAGCACAGGAACATCAGGGGTTGAGACTTCACCGCTTCGACCAACGCATGTTCCCAAACTTGCCCCCTGTCGCACTGGATGTCCTAATGGTACTAAAATAAGAGAAATCTTGCTCGCGATTGCTCAAACCGAGGATCGAGGCAGAACCTACAATGAATCTTACAGATTAGCTTTCGAAATACTTGCCGAGCGAAATCCATTCCCCGCTGTTTGTGGGCGTGTGTGTCCTCATCCGTGCGAGGAAAGTTGTAATCGCCAATACAAAGATGGTTCGTTGAATATAAATGGTATAGAGAGGTTTATTGGTGATTATGCTCTAAAAAATAATTTGCCATTACCGAAGATTTCAAATGAAACATATCCTGAAAAAATAGCCGTTATTGGTGCTGGACCTGCTGGATTGTCCTGTGCCTATCAATTAGCACGACGGGGATATAAAGTAACCGTTTTCGAGGCATTTAGTAAACCAGGTGGTATGCTTCGCTATGGTATCCCAAGGTACAGGCTACCTGAAGAAATTTTGGATAAAGAAATTCAAAGAATAGTTGACCTTGGTGTTGAAATTAAATGTAACACTGCTGTTGGCAGGGATATTCCCTATGAGCAAATTCGCGATTCTTTCGATGCGGTATTTGTAGGAATTGGCGCACATAAAGGAAAAAATCTTGGTCTCCCAGGCGAAGATGCCCCCAATGTATTTACTGGAACTGAATTTCTAAACATTGTGAATTCTGGTAGAAGTGTCGAAGTTGGAAAAAAAGTCCTTGTTGTAGGCGGGGGAGATACCGCAATTGATGCTGCACGAGTTTCCCGTCGTCTTGGTGCAGAGGTGAAAATTCTTTATCGAAGGACAAGGAATGAAATGCCTGCAATAGAAGAGGAAATAGTTGGTGCGGAAGAAGAAGGTGTTAATATTGTTTTCCTAGTTGCCCCAAAGGAATTAATACTCGAAGATGGTAAAGTTAAGGCTGTTAAGTGTCAAAAAATGCAACTTGGCGAGCCTGACGAATCTGGGCGCCGTCGACCTGTTCCAATAGATGGTGCCGAAGAGATTTATGAATGTGATACTTTAATTGCAGCCATAAGTCAGGAACCCGATTTCTATGGTTTGGAATATTTACGTGAAGGTAAAGATTGGATAAAAGTCGATGAGAATTTTAGAACAAAGGACTCGAAGGTCTTCGCTGGTGGCGATGACCTTGAGTTAGGTCTCGTTACGATTGCGATATATCAAGGAAGAATGGCTGCCGAAACTATTCATAGCACATTTAGAGGAATACCTATCGAAAAGGACCCCGAACTCTCTTATCCTATTGCTACCAAAGATAGGATTGTGTTTACTTATTACACAGAAAAATATCGAAACGAGGCTTTGCGGCTACCTCCAGACCAGCGACTTTCTGAACTTGAAAAAGAGATTACTTGTACTTTGACGGAAGAACAAGTAATTGACGAGGCTCGTAGGTGTATGAGTTGTGGTTCCTGTTTCGATTGTGGGACTTGTTGGAGTATTTGTCAGGACCAAGTTATTCATAGGCCAATTCAAAGGTTTCAGACTTATACTTTTAAATTAGAACTCTGTAAAGGTTGTAATAAGTGTGCTGAAGCCTGTCCGTGTGGGTACATTGAAATGAAGGACCCATTTACGGGTCAAATTGCACCACGAGATCCTGAAACTGGAAAAGTCATCTACACTGGATGATAAATTTACATTGGTTGTATTTTTATGTTCAATAATTAAGGGGAATTAAAATGCCAGTATTTGAATGGAACGAAATCAAAATTGAAGTCGATGAAGATGGATTTATGGCAAATCCTGAAGAATGGAATGAACGAGTTGCTCTTGCTCTTGCTTCGACTGAAGGATTAAGCGAATTAACTCCAGACCACTGGAAAGTTATTAATTATTTGCGCGACTACTACAAGCAATATGGTATTGCTCCAATGATTAGGAAACTTTGTAAGGAAACTGGATTTACTTTAAAGCAAATTTACGACTTGTTCCCTTCTGGCCCTGCCAAAGGAGCTTGCAAAGTTGCTGGTTTGGCTAAACCAACGGGTTGCGTTTAATAGTTTTTTGGTGGGGAACCCTTTTTGAGGTTCTCCACCATCTAATTTTAAAATTGATTTTAAAAGATAGGAATCTTTTAAAATCAGTTTTACTTAAAGTAAGAGGGAATATGGAATTCATTCATTTCGCTTTTTATTTCGGCCTACTCCTTTTTTTGATTCTTGTCATTAGAAAAGGATATAAAATTGCAACCTCTCCTGTTCATTTGCGTTGGGAACTTTATCCCGTAGCCCACGAAAAAGGG
Organism: Ignavibacteria bacterium; assembly: GCA_037440445.1. GTDB lineage: Bacteria > Bacteroidota > Ignavibacteria > Kapaibacteriales > UBA2268 > Naka2016. The sequence continues at coordinate 32,897 of JBBIUA010000004.1, read as the reverse complement.
AAAGCAAAATACGGTGGTTCCTACTTGGAAGATTTTGAATGGTGGGTAAAACCAATTAAGAAAGACCTTTTAGGTGAACTTTGGACTATGTTCCAAGAGATTGTTTTTTTGAAAGGCGTTTGGGAACATAACCGTCCTTTGTGGTTTGGTTCTTTTCCTTTTCATTATGCATTATACCTCTATATTGTTTTTTCAGTATTGTCACTTTTTGGGCTAATTTTCAATATAGTCGATATCGGACAAATAAACTCTGAAAGTAATTTTTATGTTTTGCTATTGAAAATTTTACTTTGGGTTGCTTCAATTTTGGGTATTGTTGGGGCAATTATTTTGCTTTTCAAAAGATTATTCGACGAAAATCTTAGGCTTTATTCCAATCCAAGTCATTATTTCAACATTTTGTTGATTGGTTCTCTATACTTAACAAGTTTCTTATGGCTGATTATTTCTGATAATCCTATCGATGAAATCCTTGGGTTTTATAAAGGAGTTTTCACATTTAGTTCAATTGGGAATCTGCCTGTTGTAGGATATTTCCACTTTTATCTGTTGTCTTTCTTTTTATTTTACTTGCCATTCACACATATGACACATTTCTTTACCAAGTATTTCACTTATCATAAAGTTCGTTGGGACGACGAGCCAAACTTTCCAGATAGCAAAATTCGAAAGAAATTAATTGAGCAACTTAATTTTCAGGTGCATTGGTCTGCCCCACACATTGGAGCCGATGGTCGCAAAACCTGGCTTGTAATTGCTTCTTCACCCTTACCAACAAAGGAGGCAAAAAATGGCTGAGAAAAGGAAAATTAGAATTTCAGATTTAAGTAATCCAAATATTAATCCATTGGTTGAAATTAAACCAAATGATACTATTGAACTTCCACCTCCCTACGACAAATTGGAAAATTTGCCTGGTTTTAAAAAAATTAGCGAAAGTGCTCGACAAGTTGTCGACGATTCACTTGATGGTGTTGTTGCAGTTGGTGTTCCTAAACCTAAATCCGAAGAAGAAAAAGAACTTATTGAAAAATTTATTTCTGGTTTAATTAAGTTATTTTCCAAAGAAAACAACTGGACTTTTCTTCAGCCTTTGGTTTTGACAATGGAACATTGTGCAAAGTGTCAAACTTGTGCCGAAGCTTGTCCAGTATTCGAAGCAAGCGGATACGAAGAAATATATCGTCCAACTTATAGGGCAGAAGTTCTACGTCGACTATATTTTAAATATGTCAAACCTGGTAGTCCACTTTTGAAAAAGTTCCAAGTGGGAGATATAGAATTAAATTGGACACTTATTTCTCGCCTTGTTGAGTTAAGTTATCGGTGTACTATTTGCCGAAGATGTGCCCAAACTTGTCCAATTGGTATAGATAATGGACTTATTACTCACGAACTTCGTAAATTATTTAGCCAGGAACTCTGTATTGCAGCAAAAGAACTTCACGAAAAAGGAACAGTTCAACAGCTTCTCGTTGGTTCTTCAACAGGAATGACACCTGAGGTGGTAAAAGACAATGTTGCTTTTATCGATGAGGACCTTACCGAACGTCTTGGAATAAAAGTTGAGACAAAATGGGATATTGCTGGTGCAGATTATTTATTGATACATAACGCTGGGGAATTTTTATCCTGGCCCGAAAATCCTGCTGCTTTTGCTATTTTGCTCGATGCGGCTGGAATTAAGTGGACCTTGTCGAGCGAGCTTCTAGGGTATGATGGTGTTAACTATGGGGTATGGTACGATGATTTTCAACTTGCTCGAATAGCGGGCAAACATTTTGAGATCGCAAAAAAACTTGGAGTTAAAGCAATTATTATGGGTGAATGTGGTCACGAATCTAAATCGATGGGAATAATTGCAGAAAGAATTTATGGGAACGAAATTAAAACCGTTAATGCAATGACATTAATCGAACAGATTGTTTTTAGTGGTAAAATAAAATTTGATCCTGAAAGAAATTATTTCCCTGTCACTCTTCATGACCCTTGCAACATTGTGCGACTTATGGGAATTGTAGAACCTCAACGAAGAGTTCTAAGATATATTGCCCCAAAGTTTCGCGAAATGGAACCTCACGGAGTGGAAAATTATTGTTGTGGTGGCGGTAGTGGCTTTGCTGTTATGACCCCCTATAATTTCCTTGATTGGCGGATGCATATTAGCGGAAGAAAGAAATTCAAGCAGATTTTGGATGCATTTAAAGACGAACCACCTGGACCAGAAGTTCCAAAATATGTTTGTGCCCCTTGTTCAAATTGTAAAGGACAAATTCGCGATATCTTTGATTATTATGGTGCAAAGGAGAAATCGGGATTATACTATGGTGGGTTAGTTGAACTCGTTGTTAATGCTATGACGGATTTAAAAGAACCTTTCATTGATTTTTCGATGATGTAAGTTTGAGTATTTCTAAATTCTTCAAAGGCGAGTTAGCACTCGCCTTTTTTTTCGTAATATAATTAATTTTTTCTTCTAATATTTGGTTATAGTAACAAAAGTTAATAATTTGCATTTTATTTGTTTAATATATTTTTGGAAAATATGAGTTACGTTTCGAATACTTTGGCTGAACAGGAAGAGATGTTAAAGCAAATTGGTGTTAATAATTTTGAAGAACTAATCTCCTCAATTCCAGAGCAAATAAGACTTTTAGAAAGGTTCGAGCTTTTCCCTCCCTTGTCTGAATACGAAGTAGTTAAAACTCTTACAAATTATGCTAATCAGAATATTAACTCCAAGGAATTTGCAACATTTATGGGATTAGGCGCATACGATCATTACGTTCCCGCACTTGTTAATTTCGTGATTGACAGGTCGGAGTTTAAAACTGCATATACCCCATATCAGGCAGAAGTTTCGCAAGGTACGCTTCAGGCGATGTATGAATTTCAATCGATGATCTGTGACCTTACTCAAATGGATGTAGCAAATGCTTCGATGCTTGATGGAGGTTCAGCACTTGCCGAAGCGATATTGATGGCTCATTCTCATAACAAGCGAAACGAAGTAGTTTTTGCTGGACAAGTTAACCCAAATTATATTGCGGTATCAAAAACGATTACAGCTGGCAAGAATTTGAATTATCTCTTTGCTGTGGGTGAAGATGGGACCTGTGACCTGAATCTTTTAGAAGAAAAAGTTACAGAAAAAACTACAGCGGTAGTTTTTCAACAACCCAATGCTTATGGGAACCTTGAGGATTATGATGAAATTGAAAAATTAGCACATTCAAAAGGTGCTATTCTCATTGTAGTAGTTGATCCCATCTCTATTGGAATTCTTAAACCACCAGGCGAGTATAATGCAGATATCGTTGTTGGGGAAGCCCAGTCGTTAGGTATACCTTTAAGTTTTGGAGGTCCTTATCTTGGTATTTTTGCAACAAAGCAGGAATTTATTAGAAAAATTCCTGGAAGACTTTCTGGTATGACACTCGATGTAGATGGGAACAGAGCATTTGTTTTAACTCTGCAAACTCGTGAACAGCAAATCAAACGCGAGCGTGCAACCTCGAATATCTGCACCAACCAAGGATTGATGATGCTTGCAGCAACGGTTTACCTTTCGATTTTTGGGAAAAATGGGATTAAAGAACTTGCAGAAATTTGCTTCCGGAAGGCTCATTTCCTTGCCGCAAGAATAAAAGAAATCAAAGGTTATAGTTTGCTTAACAATAAACCATTTTTCAGGGAATTTTTAGTAATTCCGCCTGTTGAACCTGAAAAAATAATTTCTGAAGGGAAGAAAATGAAATTGCTTGCTGGTGTGGATACATCCAAATTTCCAGATTTGCATAAAGGTCTTTTAATTGCTGTGACCGAAAAAAGGACACAAGAAGAAATGGACAAGTTAGTTGAGATTTTGAAATTGTTTTCGGTGTGATGAAGTTATTTCAAACCGTTAGAAGACACTTTAGAATTATTATAGTTTTGTTAATAGTTTTTTTGGTTTTTTATCATTTATTTTTTTCTAATTATGGATTCATACGTAAATGGGAATTGGAGAAACAAAAACAAAACTTGTTAATTGAAATTCGACATCAGATTGAACTTCGAGATTCTTTAAAAAATAGAATCAAGTTGCTTACAAACGATACAACTGAAATTGAAAAAATTGCTCGTGAGAAGTATGGTTTATTAAGGGAAGGTGAGGTGCTTTATGTCATTGGGAAGAAAAAAGCAAATTGAGATGCAGGAAGACATTTTTATTGAAGACCTTTTTCTTGGTATTGACATTGGTGCCTCTAATTTAAAATATGGAATTATCGACGGGACTGGAAAAATTGTGTATCAACATTCCCAATCGACTAATGCCAGCAAAGGACTTGATTATATGCTTGTGACTCTTAAAAGATTGATAATGAATTTGCAAAACAAATATCCCCAAATTAAAGCTATTGGAGTTGGTGTCCCGGGAGTAGTTTTTTCTGATGGAACTGTAAAAGTCTCACCGAACTTACCTGAATGGGTGGATGTACCATTAGGGAAATTCTTAACGAATGTATTTTCTTTGCCAGTAGTAATCGAAAACGATGCCAATGCTGCCGCATATGGAGAGATGGTTATTGGAGCAGGAAAAGATTGGAATAGTTTTCTTTATGTGACACTCGGAACTGGAGTTGGTGGTTCAATTATTTATAATCGAAAAATACTACGAGGGGAGCATAATGCTGCAGGAGAATTTGGTCATATGATTTACAATCCTTTTGAACCTTTGGATACTAAAAGACCATTCAGAACAGGAGTTATTGAGGAATATTTAGGTAAAAGTCAAATTACAGCATACGCGAAAAAATATATTAAAGATAAACCCGACTCTCTTTTGCATTCTTACCCCAAAACAGATCCATACTTTATTTCCGATGCAGTAGAGAAGGGCGACGAAGCGGCAATAGAAATTCTACGTTATGTTGGTTTTGTTCTTGGCATTGGATTGACCACTGCAATGAATTTGCTTGATATAAGCAATGTTGTTATTGGTGGGGGCGTTTCTCTTGCTCCTGACCACTTTATTAACGCTGCAGTTGAGACTATCAAGCAAAGGGCACTACCACATATTGCAGAAACTGTTCAAGTTGTTCGTGCTGCATTTACAAAAGATTCTGGTTTTATTGGTGCTGCTCTTCTTGCAAGAGATTATGAATAGTAAAATAAGGAGTTAAAATGAAACAGATTGTAGAAACAGAAAAAGCTCCGAAACCTATTGGTCCCTATTCACAAGCAATTATTGCTCAAGGGAAATTAGTTTTCATTTCTGGACAAATTCCTTTGACACCAGAAGGGACTTTAATTGGCGATGATATTCAATTGCAAACTCGACAGGCAATTTTAAACATTAAGTCCATTCTCGAAAGCATAGGAGCCTCGTTGAATAATGTTGTAAAAACGACAGTATTAATGAAAGATTTGAACCATTTTGCCGAAATGAACAAAGTTTACGAAGAGTTCTTTGCGGAAAGTAAACCTGCTCGAGCCGCTTTTCAGGTGGCTCGGCTTCCTAAAGATGCTTTGATCGAAATCGAGGCAATTGCATTGATTGAATGAAAAAAATTATTATCATTGGTTTTTTGTGCTTTTTCATTGGGAAACAATTTTGCCTTTTTGGAAAAATGAGTGAAAGTAATCCTTTCTTTTTTGAAAGTTTTAAATCTGACACTATTGAAGTCGATACTTCTAAAATTTCCCGTAAATCACCATTTGGTGCTGTTGCTCGTTCTTTCATTCTCCCAGGATGGGGTCAAATTTATGTTCATCAGTACTGGAAGGCTCCACTTTTCTTTGCTGGGGCTGTCACAATGTATTATTATACCTTCAAACATAATTCTAACTACCTTAATTATTCGCGTCGTTACGACGATTTATTAAAGCAAAATCCTAACCACCCTTCTTTAAATATTCTGAAATTGAAAAGAGAAAATGCTCGCGACAATAGGGATATTAGTATTTTTTTTCTTTGTGGGGTTTATGCTCTTTCAATGTTGGATGCTTATGTCGATGCACATTTGTATAATTTTAATGTTTCGGAAATATTTTCATTAAATATTTTTCCTAATATTAATGGATTTAATTTGACAATTTCGTTTTTGTTGTTTAAAAATTAATATTATTTTGGTTGCCTATGAAAGAAATATTTAAAGTTGTCGAAAGTATTGCAAAAACAATTTCGCCAAATTTCGAACTTGTGGAATTTCGTAATCAATATACTTTAATTGTACCTGTTGATCGGTTAATTGATGTTATGAATGAACTTCGCGATAACCCAGAAACGAAATTCGATATGTTGATTGACATAACTGCAATTGACTGGCTGGATCGAAAAAAGAATCGTTTTGAGGTTGTTTATTTCCTTTATTCAAATGAATACAAGACAAGATTAAGAGTTAAAGTTCCCTTAACCGATAACAATAACCCAACTTGCCCGTCGATGGTTGAAGTTTGGGAAAGCGCCAATTGGTATGAGCGTGAAACATATGATATGTATGGAATTATTTTCGAAGGGCATCCTGATTTGCGAAGGTTTTATATGTCCGAAGACTTTATTGACCCAGGGTCAGGCGAACCTTTATATCCGCTTCGTAAAGATTTCCCCTTAATGGGCATACCAGGGGCGTTACCTTTGCCACCTTATCCTGAAAGGGATGGAGAGACTACTTAACTAAGCAAATTTCAATGCATCTTTTATTGTTTCTGCAAAAACAAAAACCCTGTCTAGTTTTAGTATTTCAAATAGTTTTAAAATATCCGAATTTGCTCCAATAATTATTGTTGGAATATTTTTGTCGCGAAGTTGACGATCGGCAAGCAAAAAAGCACCAAAGCCTGAACTATCGATTGATTCCACTTGTGTTATGTCGATTAAAAAAGCCTTTAAATTGGGCTGTGCTTCAATTAAAAATTTTGCTTTTAATTCTGAACTATTTTCACTATTGATTTTGTTTTCGTTTACTTTGATTATTGTAACTTCATTCCTATGTTCAATTGTTAAATTCATTTTCCATTAATAATTTTAGAAAAATACTAATTTAGTAATTTACATATTATCATGCAATCTTATGAAGATATTAATTATTCGACTTTCCTCTCTTGGTGATATAATTCTTTCGACCTATTTTTTGAGAATAATTAGAAAGGTACATCCCGAGGCTCAAATTGACTTTTTGGTTTCAAAGGAGTTTCAGGATGTTCTGAAATATAATCCACACATTAATAATATTCTTATTTACGATAAAAGGGAATCGATTTTACAACATTTGAAGAATACTCTTTCTATTTTCAACACAATTCATTATGATTTGGTAATTGACTTGCAGAATAATTTCCGAAGTTTGGTTTTCACAGTTGGTAAATATGGTACTATATTCCGATTTAATAAAAGGAGGTGGTTCAAGTTTAAACTTGTGAATTTCAAAACAAGGTCGAATAAGATTGAACCTATTCCGATTTTGTATAAAAATACTTACCCACTTTTGCGTGATATCGACGATGACCTTGGTTTAGAACTATGGTTACCCAAAGATAAGAGTTATTACATTCCTAATTTAAAAACGCAAAAAATAACAAAAATAAAAAACTTAGCAATTGCCCCTGGTGCTAAACATTTTACAAAAAGGTATCCTCAACAAAAATTTTTGGAATTGATAAATGAATTAAAAGGTAGATATGATGCTGAAATTCATTTGATTGGTGGAAAAGAGGATATTCCTTTTGCACAATTTATATTAAACAAAAATCCAAAACTTAAGAATTTTGTAGGAAAGTTAAGTGTAATTGAAACTGCCGAACTTGTTGATGAAATGGATTTAGTTATTTCCAACGATACTTCCGCAGTCCATATCGCATCCGCTCGTAATGTTCCCGTAATTCAAATTTTTGGTTCAACGGTTCCCGAACTTGGCTTTATTCCATTTCGAGTGCCTTATCGAATAATTGAAAAGAATGATGTAAAGTGTCGTCCTTGTACACATTATGGAAAAAGCAAATGCCCCAAAGGGCATTTTGATTGTATGAATAAAATTACAACAGAAGAAATTCTTGAAGCAATCGAAGGCTTAATTAATAATTCCCAATCAAACTAAACAAGATAAAAAACTTCAGGGCTTGTTCCCAATTCTGGTTTCCGTCTAATGGAGAATCTTTCTGATAGAATCTGTCTAACCACTGAACCGGGGTCTTCAAGATCTCCGAATATTAACGCATTTGAGGGACAAGCTTCAACACACGCGGGTATTAGACCTCGGGCTAACCTTTCGGCACAAAAAGTGCATTTTTCAACAACACCTCTGGTTCGAGTTGGGAATTCTGGGTTTTGTTTTTCTATGGAAGGTCTTGGGTCTCTCCAATTAAAACTACGCGAACCATACGGACAAGCAGCAACACAATATCGACAACCAATGCATCGGTGCCAATCCATCATTACAATTCCATCTTCTCGCTTCCAAGTTGCCTGGGTTGGACAAACATTTGTGCAAGGTGGATTATCGCAATGATTACACAAAAGTAGAACTGTTTTATAGTTCAGCCCACCTGGTAGGTATTGATTTTCTTGTGTAATAAATGCGTTGTGAAATTTGTCTTTCCATATCCATTTTATTTCATCTTTAGGATTATAGAAATTTGGAACATTATGGTATGTGTGACAAGCTTCAATACATTTAGTACAGTTGGATGTCTCTTCGCATTTTTTTAAGTCAATTGCCATAGCCCAGCGATGGGCTTTCAATCCAGATTCAAATTTGCTTTGGTCGTTTTGAGAGATTAATTCGTATGTCCACTTTCCAGCAAGAGCCACTCCACCAGCAAAGCTAACTATCTTCAGGAAATTTCTTCTATCGATCATTTTAAACCCTCCGATGGTTGAACGTGACAATCCCAGCAATATGGTTTTACATCAAGATAATTATGACATTGGTCACAAAAGTTCCTTTTGTCATTATGACATTTTAAGCAAGTCATTGTCAAACTCATTTCCAGTTTCTGACCATTATGTGTCAAAATTGTTCCATTTCTAATAATATATCTTATGTTCATTCGAACGACACTATCGCGCCAGTAATTAAGCAAGTTCATATGATAATGATTCATATAATTCTTTTCTTCAACACATTTGCGAGCGTCAGTTGGATAAGTTAATTTTGGTTTGATTTTACTTTGTGCTGAAAATAAATTTAACCAGAAAGGCAATGTGAAAAAACCAATAAAAACGATTATACCAACAAGAATTTTCCATCCATCATAAAGTTTCATTGTTTCTCCTCCCCGTTGTTTAATGGATTAAGTCGCAAATCAACTTCCCGAGGTTTTTCGCCGGTCATAATCAAAGCGTTTCCGACCATTTCGTGAACTCCACCTACTTCCAAACCCGGAACCCAGAAATCGAAAAGTGGTGGTAAATTTGCTTTGTCAATTGCGCAAATACATAAACAAATATTAACTCCATATTTGTCTCTAACGTATTTAGCTGCATTTGCTCTTGGGAAGCCTCCTCGCATTCTCATTTCGAAATTTTCTTCGGTTCCTAATCCAGCACCACTTCCGCAACAGAAAGTTTGTTCACGAATGGTATTATCTGGCATCTCGGTAAATTTTCGCATTACATTCTTTATTATATATCTTGGTTCTTCCAGTAAACCCATTCCTCGAGAAGGATTACAAGAATCATGGAAAGTAGCGTGCCAGTGGTCGTTTCGACTTGGATCAAGTTTAAGTTTGTTATGATAAATCAAATCTGCTGTAAATTCACAAATGTGAACCATTTTAGTCGATTTAGCATTTTCGAATACAGTTCCGGTTATTGGGGACTTAGGAACTTCAAGAAAATCGGCTGGTCCGTTCATTGTATCCATATATTGATGAATGACACGCCACATATGACCACATTCTCCGCCAAGTATCCATTTAACCTTAAGTCTCTTTGCTTCGGAATATATCTTGTGATTGAGACGCTTCATTAAATCGTGGGATACGAAAGAGCCAAAATTTCCACCTTCGGATGCATAAGTGCTGAATGTATAATCTAATCCAATTTCGTGAAAGAGCATTATATACCCCATTAGTGTATAATAATGAGGTGTCCCGAAATAATCAGCCGAAGGGGTCACGAAAAGCACTTCTGCTCCTTTCTTGTTAATTGGAATTTCAACTCTAATTCCGGTTATTTCCTCAATATCGTCGGCAGCCATTTCCAAACTATCCTTCATACCGTGAGGTTGAACACCAAGATGATTCCCTGTTCTATATGAATTTTTAACAGGGGTCATAATCCAATCAATGTTCACTCCAATTAGGTTCATTAATTCACGAGTAATGAAGGTTATTTCGGCTGTATCAATTCCATAGGGGCAAAAAACCGAGCAACGTCTGCATTGTGTACATTGATAGAAATAATAGAACCATTCTCGCAGAACGTCGAAGGTCAAATCGCGGGCGCCTACCATTTTCCCCATTATTTTGCCGGCGGTAGTAAATTCTTTACGGTAAACTGAACGAAGTAGTTCGGCACGAAGAACAGGCATATTCTTTGGGTCTCCAGAACCGAGGAAGAAATGGCATTTATCCGCACAAGCACCACAACGAACGCAAATGTCCATAAAAATCTTAAGCGAACGGAATTTTTCAAGTCGTTCTCGTAAGCCTTCGAGAATGATTTCTTTCCAATTTTCTGGCAATTTCCAATCTGGGTCGGTTGGTTGCCATTTTCTTGGGTTTGGTTGGTCTAAATAAATTAAGGCTTCTTCACTACCAGCGTAATTGAAAGTTCCTTTTCGGAATTCAACTGGAACATCCATCCAGTTGACGAATTTTGGTTTGTGGGAAATGCCCTTCAGAAGTTCTTCGGGTTTTAGTTTTGTTGACATACTAATCCTCCTTTTCTACGGGAATACCTGCAGATTTCATTTTCTCACGGAACTCATCTTCGTACTCTTCATAAGTATGAACTGCAACAACTGGGTTCCATGGGTTGGTATGGCGCTTCATTCTGTTGTTGTTAGCCAAGTTACGAGTTGGGCTCATAAATATTCCACCAAGATGAACAAGTTTGCTCATTGGAAAATAAATTAGTAAAGTACAAACAAATGTAAAATGAACCATAAAAAGTGTGCTAAGTTTGTTCAAAAGTTCTTGGCTAATTGATTGGAACGAAAGTATCGAAACAGCAAATTCTTTAACAGCAACTAAGTCGGTTTTATAAAAGTATCGCATTAATACCCCAGTTACTGCTATTCCAATAATTAAAAGCAAGGGGAAGTAATCCGAAGGAAGAGAAACAATCCTAACCTTTGAATCGAATATTCTTCGAAGAAAAAGATATGTTAGTGCAATTAATATTGCAACATCAGTAACATAAATAATCGGCAATCCAACTTGGAAGAATCCATCAATATTTTGTAACAATCCGACAAAAGAAGGAATCGGTTCGGTGAAAAAGCGAAAATGTCGAAGGAAAATAATTAAAAATGACCAGTGAAAAGCTAAACTGAAAAACCATAGCCACTTGTCGACGGAGTATACTATGCGGTCTTCTTTCAAACTTGCCTTTGTGTTGCGAAACAAAGAGCGGAAAAAGAGTATTTCAAGCGCCATTCTTCCGATTGTTCCGAGCGCTGAACTTGGATTATCAAGTTTATTTTGTTTTATCCAGGGTAAAGATTTTTCTTGACCACAGGTTGTGGTTATTCTGAAAGGGACAGGGGAGCGTCCCCACCGTATAAGTCTTGCAATTAATCCAACGACAAATATTATTAGTGCAAAGTAGGGTAGGATAACTCCAAAAATAAATTTTAAGAAAGGAAGAAACCCAGCAAGCCATCCAGCTAATAAAATCACAACAAAAACTAAAAGTGAAAATTGAATTCCCATCTTTATTCTTTTATTTTGTTTGTAAGACTTTTATCCTCAAGGTAATCCATTAACTTATATCTTTCGTTTAGTTTATCCAAAAATTTTCCATATCTGTTGCGAATTTCGTCGCGTTGAATTCTTGCAATGTTTTCTCGGATTTGGATAAAAATTTCGAATGCTTTTTCGGACATTTTCAAGTAAAACTCAACATCTTTTCGATAACTTTCAATCCCATCAAGATTTTCTTTCGTATTATTATATTTTTGCCATAGAAACTGAAAAATATTTGCTGATTGCCAATAAGAAAGGTTTTGAACAGCTCGTATTTTCAATATTTCTTCTATTGAGTTTCGAAATTGATGGCTTTCAAAATCCTCTTTTGCAATTAATATAACCAAATTTTCAAGATTTTTATAAAGTGTATATCCAACAGGATTTGTAAAAGGCTTGTCAATTTGTAATAAGTATTTTTTCGAAGATTCAGGGTAATGGGCAATTAGCCATTCGAACCATTCTTTTTTGATTTCTTCTTTATTTGTTTCGATATACTCTTTAAAATTCATTGGAAAACTAATTTTAACCATTCTAATTTATTATTGTTTAAAATAAGCATCGTAGGGAAAAAGTTATTTTGTATTATATTTGTTGATTAGATAAACTAAGAGCACTCGACGTAAGGTTTTTTACAAATGAAAAATATTTTTTTCTCATTCAATTTTTAAATATTTCAAGAAATGCAAGAAGAAAATGTAATATAATAGTTGAATTTTACCTTTTGTGATAATCCTAAAAAAAGGAATATTGTATCATTCTGATTATCCAAAATTCTCGCGGTTTTGTATGATTGCAAATAACTAATACTTTTTATTATTTGCCAGACTATTCAAAGGTTTATGGTTTATTCAGAAAATTTTCGCTAATATTGAAGCTAAGATTTATTGATGAAGAGTTTTTGACAATTTGAATTAATAAAAATTAGTATGAGATATCAATCAAGATTTGTTTGAAAAAGTAGTTCCATTAAGTAGTATATAAAATTCGAGATTTTTATCGATTTATTTTCACAAAAGACTTTTTAGGATCATAATTTAATCTATATTTTTCTTTGTTAAACCAATTGATGGTTCCAAAAAGAGGTTATCTTGAAGAAAGAATTCCCATCTTGTTAGTGTTATTTTTTTGAATTCATAATGTTTTTTAGGATTAATATTTTATATTAATTCAATCCGTTAAGAATAATCATTGAAGTGTAAAAATAAATTAACAACGCCTTCTTTAAAGTTAAAAATCCTGTTTCCGTCATATTTTTGTTGGCTTATTAAATAATCGGCTATGTTATGTTTTCGCTGAATATCGTACTCAAAGTAGTTTAATTTTCCTATAAAAAGTCCTGTAACTCCATTGTCACATAATTTCTGTTTTCTTGAAAACCGTATTTCTTCATCGTAAGATAACCCATTAAAGACTAATTGTTGACAATCAATTTGGTTTTCTATTCCTTATGATTCTAATATTAGTTTAAGTAATAAGAACAAGTATAACATGGCTTCGATTTTACAAATAGCTTTGTTTACAAATCTGAGATTTTGTATTAATGAATTTATTGAAAGTTAATGTAAATATCAAAGCACTTAGAAATATTTATACCTAAAATTTTATTTTTGTTGACCTATGAATTTTTCCCAGTATTTAAAAGTAAAGGACTAATAAAGGAACCAGTTTTGGTTGGTTAAAAATTTTTTAATAATACCTCGAGCTTTTCGTTTCAATTAATAATAATGAAAACAAACTTATAAAACTATCAACTAAATCGTTTTGAATTATTTCCTTCCTCATTCAAAGCAAAAAGTGTTTGTTTTTTTGGTTGGAAATAAATAAGTGCTATTTTTTATCTTTAATAAAATTTTCTCTAATTGAATTTATAATTTTTATTATCAAATAAATGAAACTTTTTCTTCTTGGTTGAATTTTTGGAGTTATTTCGTCAACTTCTTTGCCAATTTCTACTTGTATCGTTGGTGATTTTCTAATACCAAGTACTTGAGATGGATAGATACTTCTATGTCCTGTAATAAGAAAACCAATAATACAAGACAAAGCTGCGTAGGGGGCAACATTTGTTCCAAAAAGTTCTATTGCCATTATACTTGAAGCGATTGGAGCATTTGTTGCGCCTGCTAAAACACTCACAATGCCGATTGCGGAAAATGTGGCTTTATCTATGCCTAGTAAATTTGCAAATAAAGAACCGGAAGTTGCGCCAATAAAAAATATAGGAGTTATTACCCCTCCACTACCTTCGAAGTTTAATGTAATTGCTGTAAAAATAATTTTCATTATAAATGCATACCAAATGATATCATTTCCAAGTAATGCGGATTGAATTGTATTCAAACCAAGCCCAAGAAATTGATTGGAAAAAATTAAAGTCAAGACAACAAGCAAAGAGCCTCCAATTAAGCCTTTTAAAGGTTTCCATAAATTAATTTTGATTGATTGCTTTTGAAACCACTTCATTGTCTCGATAAAGAAAAATGAGACAAGGCCAAAAAAAATACCTCCAATTATTACTTTTGCTAATAGATATTCACTAAAAACAGGTGCAAATTTTAATGGATGATAAAAATATGTGATTCCTAGGACAGAAGAAATATGATAACTAATAATTCCTGCAATGAATGAAGGTAAAAGGACATCATATAGAATACTACCTACGAAAAGAACTTCAACCCCAAAAATTGCACCTGCTATTGGAGTACCAAATACAGAAGCAAATCCAGCACTAATACCACATATCACAAGCTTTTTTCTATCAATATCATCAAACTTGAATAGGTCAGAAAAAACAGAAGAAATGCCGCCACCTATTTGGGCGCAAGGACCTTCCTTTCCCGCTGAACCTCCAAATGCAATAGTAATAACAGATGCGATAAGTTTTACAGGAATAACTGCGACTTTTATTTTACCAGAATGTTTATGGATTGCTTCAATTACCTTTTCTGTTCCATGACCTTCTGCCTCGGGTGCTAATCTTTGAACCAAAATAGAACTTAAAAAAAGGGCGAAAGGTAAAAAGAAATAAAAATAAGTGTATTGATTTGTTAAAGATGTAGCCCAATTTAGCGTTTTTAAAAATATGGTCGTAGATATAGCAATTGCTACCCCAATAATTGTAGCTAAAATGCTCCATTTAAGAGTACTGATAGTTATAACACTTATTTCTTCTAATTCTTCTTTCATAATATACTTTCTATTTTAAACCTTTATTTGAATTCATAATATGTGTTTTAATCTTTATGAAGTGCCGTTGAAAGTATTATTAGATTGGTCCAAACAAACAACATTATCGTGTTGTTTATTCCAAAAGAGTTGAGTTTTAAATGGGTAATGATTAAACTGTTAGATGATGCCATTTTTTATTTTATATTTCCTACACAACCTTTTTGATATTTCTTCAGGTTCTTTTTGATATTCTTTCGACGGTGCATAAAAGGTTTTATACAGATTCTTATATTTTGAAGCAAGTCCAGGATAATGTCTTTCTAAGAACTTATAGTAAAGACTTTTGCAATTAGAAGTTTCTTTACCAAATAAAGTCAATCCCCCTACAAAAACAAAATCAGCTCCGAATTCCTTTGCTGTTCTTATTGTTTCCTCAAATTGTTCTTCTGAATCTGATAAAAATGGCAACATTGGCATAAAACATACTCCTGTAAAAATTCCCTCATCTTTACATCTTTTCATCGATTCCAGTCGCTCGAAGGGTTTAGGTGCTCCAGGCTCAAGGAATTTTGCCAATTTTTCGTCCAGTGTTGAAAGAGAAAAGGAGACGATTGTTTTATGTTTCAGTTTTGGTGTCAAATCAATTGGTAAAACCGCATTTTTATTAATCTTTTTTAATAAATTTAAGTCTGTTAAAACAGGTTTTGATTTAGTTATAATATGAATAGGGAAATTATATCTCAAAATTATCTCGAGTAATTTTCTTGTCAACTTTAGTTTTTCTTCAATAGGCTTATAAGCATCAGTTGAAGATGATAAAGCAATGATTCCATATTCCCCTTTCTTTGCTCTCTGTGAAAGTTGTTTCTCTAAAAGGTCAGGGGCATTTATCTTGACTGATAAATACTTTGCCATATTGATGCCATATTTACTTTCTCTAATGTAACAATAAATACAATTGAAAGAACAACCAAAGTATGGGTTCACTGAATAATCATCTAAAAACCACTTATCTCTCTTTTTATGTTTATTCAAAATTGATTTTACGAGGATTTCATTTACCATTTTATTCACCAATACTTTACCCTTCAGCAAAGATTTGGCTGCGGTTTTCAAAAAATTCCGGAGTTGCTTGGAAAGTATTAATTCAGTTCCAATTACCCTTTTCCGAAGTTGATTCTTGTTCAAAATATTGAATTGGTTATGTGGTAAGCCCCTCACGTCTTATTAATGCACAGCCAGAAGTTCTACAATTTCTTTTGGCTTTTCTTTGATTTGAGTATTTCTACAATTTTCACCATTTCCTTTATCTCGATAGTTTTATATTAATGTCTTTTAATTCTTCTATTTCCGCTAAGCAGCTGAAAGCAAAATAAAACAGTTTGACGAAACAAAAAAATATTTATTGCTATTCAAACTAAAAACAAAAACAATTTGTGGTCAATTATGTGTTTATAGGAGTAATCTTATAAATTCTTACTTTTCGATAAGGTTTCGAAACATAATTGATTTGAACAGTTGCAGAAAAAATAAGATTTCAAAGGTTGTTCGGAAAACGTAAAACAGGACTGTGAAAATTTTCATTCATTTAAATTCTTCGTATGTCAGAAATTAATGCGCATTTATGATTCATTGCTTTTACCTCAAACATCATAAATTTTTGTATAACTTTTCCAATTTAGACGAAATTTATATCCAAGTAAATGGGGAATATCTCTTCGGCATGGGGCAATTTGTAATAATGAAGGAGAATATTTATTTTTTGTAGGGAAATTTGTGAATTGTCTTTACTTATAATACAGATTTGTGGTGTTATTTTTGGGCTCCCACTAAAAGTTGTATAATTGTGGAACCCCACCTTCGTTCGACAATCTACCTCTACAAGAGAGTAAATTTGTAAAATTGGAGTTATCTTTTTACTTATTACTAACTTCTTCCACTCGAAACTTCACAATCTTTTTTATCAATTCCAATGGTAATGGTTTATCAAAAGGGAATTGAATTGCTCCCTTTGATGTTTTGTATTCTTCTAATTCTTTTTTAAAATGAACAATCGGGTTAGGCGTGGGATAAAAACCTATATGTTTTTTATGAACAGCATAATAAACTAACACTTTGTTCTGTCGGAAAGCAGGCATACCGTAACTAATAGTCTCTGTTGCTTGTGGTGCAGCGTGCTTTATAGTTTGTCGCAATTCTTCGAGCACTTTCCGAATCTTGGGGGGTTGGGAAGCGTGGTATTCATTTATGTCTTTGTAATGTAACTTGTTTTTATTCATAATCTATCTCAATTGTTTTACACACGTTATATGCTAACTTTTTTATCTCGTAAAAATTTCTTTATACATTTTAAGGCTATCGAGTAATATTTCAAAAGGAGGTTTGTTCAGTATATTTTTTAAAATTATTCAGTATGGCTTGCCAGCCATCTCGTTGCATTTCCAAAGGATTTGTTTGCTCTGCATCAAATGTGATAATTACTTCTGTCTGATTGTTTTCTGAATGGAAGGTAATAGTTACTTTTCTGCCATCAGGCATTCTATAAGCAATTTTCTTGTTTTCGATTATCTCTTCGTAAACTCCTTCAAAATCAAAACCAAAACTTCCGTCTTTGGCTTCCATTCTTGCAATTAGTTTTCCACCAACTCTCAAATCGTTTGAAGCGTAAGGGCAATGCCAGGTATCCAATGCATAATTCCAATTTGTAATATGTTGGGGATTTGTGCAAAAGTCCCAAACTTTTTTGACGTCGGCTTGAATTTTTACATTGATTGTTATTTTATTTAAGGTCATATTCTACTACATTTTATTTTTCGCATATTTCCTTCAATTTTTCGAGGGCTTTTGGGTAGGTTTGATTCATATAATCTAAATAATCTTCTGGAGTGTCTAAGTCTACAGTAACAGTAGTAGTACCATTATTTTCTTCGAACGTATAATTTTCAATTCCATTTGCCCATTTTTCTACTTCGGGTCCTTCTGTGATTTCTACATTTCCTATTAAAAGTCCATAATGTCGAATAGAAACAAAACGATTGGGAATGTGGTCAATTACTTCTGAAAAAATACCCCCTTTTTCTCCATTTTCGTCTGTTCCGATAAAAAACATTTTGCTACCTTTTTCCCAATTTCCTTCATAAGTAGAGGTTGGATTAAACATTGAAGTCCATTGTTCATATGTTGACTTATTGCTAATACCAAGCATTACATCATAGACTTTCTTTGCAGTGGCATTAATGCTTATCTTGAATTGTATTCTTTTCATAAGTATTAATTGTTTAGTTGTTTAACATCTAAAATATTTTCTATTTTTTTAATTTTGTCAATTTCACGATTCTCAACTCCCTATCATTTGTCTAAGCAGGAAAGTTCCACAGTTTCTTTTTCGCATTCTATTTGTTGGTTCTTAATGTTTTAATTTCTTTGCTCACAATCGTTCTATTTTGTCTATTTGCTGTGGTTGAACAAAACACATAACTAATTTATTTCTAACTTTTAATCAATGCAATACAAAATTAAGAGTATTTTGATTTCATAACAATAATTTCTTCTGAATTTTTTCCAATCATTACAAAATACACACCAGCAGGCTAATGCGAAATGTCAAATCGTTGTTGGGGCGAATAATAATTCGTCCCTACATTACATTATTTTCTATAGGATTTACAATAAACCCAAAACCAAGGTTTTTAGAAAAAAATTCATATTGAAAATATAATAGGCAGCTTTGATAAACAGGAAACATAGAAGATTACACTGTTCAATTTATGAAAGTCAACGAATGGTTTGCTTTATCAAAATTTATCAAAATATAGAATAAATTGATTAAAATAAAGATTTTTTAATCTTGGTGTTATTTGAAAAATGCCAACAAATAAAATTAATCGCTTCTTAAAAAACTAACAATTATATTTTTATTAATGTTAAATCTTCATCGCGTGATTATTTATTGTCCTATTTGTTTTTCTAAAAATTAGGCAATTAATTGCTTAAAAAGAAATCTATGATCTTATTAAGCCAAGATTTTTTGTCATAGATTGGTGTAATGATTTCGTCTTCTTTTGAAACAGGTTTTACCTTAGGTATACTATCTGCTCTATTTCTTTCCAACTTAGATAGAACATTAGGAACATCAATAAATCGAGAGACTCTATTGAATTGTTTATTTTCATCACCTATGCCCTCATTGTGCATTGACAAAAAAAGGAAATTCTTTGCTCGAGTAATTCCAACATAAAACAAGCGATGTTCCTCTTCTAATTCGTCAGTACTCTTTATTGCATAACTTATAGGGAGAATTCCATCGATAAGACTGATAATAAATACTACATCCCATTCCAAGCCTTTTGCAGAATGAATTGTTGATAAAGTAATTGGTTTTACATCCAAAGGTTGTGAGGGCTTAATTTCACTAACTCCTATTTCAAAAGGTTCCAATGCAAAATAAGCTAACAATTCATCTAATGAATTATAACTATCCGAGATTTCTGTTAGGGTTTTAAGGTCGTTCAACCTTAAGTGCCAATCATCAAATTTTGTTTTTAATATAGGGATATAATAATTTAACACCTTTTCAAATTTCTCCCTAATGCTGATATTTTCAAAAAATAGAGTGTATAAAACAGACACAAATTTTGCAAACTCTGCTGAATATTTTTTCCCATCAAGATGTTTCGAAAAAACTTTGCTAAAAATATCATCAGGGTTATTACATAAAAGAATTTCATTAAGTATTGTTTCTGAAATTTTTGGTCCAATTCCTTCAATGAGCATTAAAACTTTGTTCCACGATAATTCATCTTTTTGATTTACAACGATCTTAAAATGCGATATTAAATCTTTAAAGTGTGCTGTTTCGTAAAATTTTCGACCTCCAAGTACCTGAAAAGGTATATTTCGTTTACTTAGTTCTGCTTGAATAGGAATAGATATATTGGCTGAACGGTATAATACTGCCTGATGATTAAATGGAATACCTTCGTCGTAAAATTTTTTGACATTATTAGCGACCCATTCAGCTTCTTCTTGTGAACTATTAAAAGTAAAAAAGGATGGTTTAATACCAATTTTTTTGTTTGCTGATATTAAACATTTTGAATATTTGTCTTTCATATTTTCTAGAACAGAATTAGCCAAATCTAATATGGCTTGTGTGCTGCGATAGTTCTCTTCCAATTTAACTATCTTGCATTCTGGAAATTTTTTTGGAAATTCCATAATATTCTTATGTGAAGCACCTCTAAAGGCATAGATACTTTGTGCATCATCCCCAACAACCATTACATTTCTATGTTTTTCTCCCAATAAAAAAACAATATCCCCTTGCAATTTATTTGTATCTTGAAATTCATCGACCATAATATATTGATATTTATCTGAAAGGTGATTCTTTATTGATTCATTTTCCAAAAGAAGTCTTAAGAAAACAAGTAAGTCGTCGTAATCCAAATAATTTCTTTCTATTTTGTATTCCATGTATATTTTCCAGATTTTTTCGATGTCAGTTGAATACTCCAGAAAATGAGGATACTCATTAATTAAGACTTCTCTTATTGGAATATTTTTGTTAATAGACATACTGATAATCTTTTTAATAGTTTCTTTTTTTGGATATCTTTTTAATTTATCAAAAACTTTCAAAGAATTACAGCATAATTGAATTGCCTCCTCAGCATCCCCTTCGTCAAGAACTGTAAATGACTTTTGTAACCCAATAACATTAGCAAAACGCTTTAATATTTTATAACCAAAAGAATGAAAGGTTCCACCCTCAACATTACTGCACCTTTTGTCGTGTCTTGATGCTCGTGTAAGCATTTCTCGTGCCGCTTTCCTTGTAAATGTAAGTAACAGTATTTTGTTTGGGATGATTCCGTTTTGAACTAAATGCAAAACTCTGTATTCAATGACTCTCGTTTTGCCAGAACCAGCACCCGCAATAACTAGAACTGGACCATCAATTGTTGTTACTGCTGCATATTGAGATGGATTTAATTGAGCGCTTAAATCAAGCATATTGTTACTTAAATATTAATAATTACATGTAACCAAATTTATAAATGCATTACAAAACTAAAAAAAATTTAAATTTAATATTATTAAAAGTTAGCAAGTAATTTCTCTAAACTAGTGTTTAATCCAAATAGTAGCTTAAAATTGTATTTTTAATTACAATTTTTGGGGATATTGTTTGAACAAATTTTAATCAGTAAATTAATTTAATCAAGCAGATCGCAATAATTTTAGATAATATCTTGAACATTTGAAGAAATATTATAGGGGTATAATTCGAAATGCCAATTCTATTATGGGGCTAATAATAATTTGTCCTTATATTTATTTACAATCGCCGTGCTCGATTTTGGTTCATATTTCAATCGCTTTGTTTGTTATTAAATTCGAATTTATTTAATTTTAATAAACATTTTCGTTTGGTTGCCTATTTGCAAAAAATACACCCCAGCAGGCAAATGCGAAATATCAATTCTTTGTAAGGGCAATTCATGAATTGCATCAATATATATTACACATTTGCCTAATGTATTGTATATTCTGATGGAATTCTTTGCCTTGTTTGGACTTTCGTTATCTACTTTAATTTCGATGTAATCTGATGCAGGGTTGGGGGTAATTGTTAAAATTTGATGGGCTTTGTTCTCTGGAACATAGGAAAAAGTAGATAGAAACCATATTTTGCTCGTCGTATCAGTAACCAAAAAATCAAGTAACAGTTTGGCAACCTTCAGCCTTCCACTTTCGGAAGGATGGGTTCCATCCGAGGCGAAATCCTCGGGAAGCCAAATTAAACCGTCTTGTCTTGGAGTTGTTCCTTTTGCCCAAAGGTATGGTCCCCAACTAAGAAATGGCACCTTTGGATTTGTTCCATCAAATGCTAAAGAAGAATCTCCATTGATTTGTTCTTCGATTAACCACTTAACCGAAAATCCACTTTCGTAAGCGAATGGTTCTGGATTTAAGTTTGTTTTTGCATAACCCCCGTAAGTTCTGCTCGAAAGATATGCGATTTTGATGTTTGGATATTTATGCTTTAGAATTTGAACTATGGATTTGAGTTCATTTTTAAGAATTTGTGCGTGAACAGGAAATTCCTGGTTTGGGTTTGCATCGGCTTCTTTAAGCCAAACAACTTGAACTTGTTTTTCCGTCAATCCTTGGGATTGTAGCCTTTGACTAACAACATTCCAAAAGTTTGCATTGGGGTTAGAAATTATTGCAGCAGTTTGACCTCCCTGGGCTCCATCAATAATAATTACTTTAGGATTTTTTAATTGAAAGGTATCGGCAATTTGTTTGAATTTCGAGAATTCTTGTGTTGTATTCGACATTCCAATTGAAAGAAATAAAATTTTACCATTTTTGAAATCTACTTCACCATTTTGGTCTAATGGAACAATTCTTTTAGCAACTTCAATACCTGCCGAATCGTGTTCAGGGGGTCTTATGTTTGAACCTTGAAGATAAAGTCCACCTTCGTAACCTTTCCACTTCATAATTCCAAGTTCTGTCAATGGTATTGTATCAATTGTTGGTGTATACTTAACGGGTAAATGAATATACTTTGAATTCTTCATCTCTTCGCGATATTTTTGGGTAATATAGGAATTGTTCTGTATTCTTGCATCTCCCCAACCTGGATAAGCACTTTGGGGCCATTTGGCATTGATGTAGTTGAACCCTTTGATTTCTTTGTGTTTATCAATAAAATCAAAGAACTTTGCAAACCAACTGTTCCAATCATTCATTCCATCCGTGAGGTTACTTGTAATGTTTATCCCTTTTGCAGAAGTCTCGTTGAGATAAACGGGCTTACGCTTTTCTCTTGCCATTCCAAGGAAACGCTCTGCTTTTCCTTTTTTTGTAATTCCTCGACGGTCATAGTCGGGCAGAGACTGGTCGAAGTGAGTTGTGTCGAATACATCTAGGCCAAACCAGTCAACGTAATCATCTCCAGGGTACCAACGGGCACCTTTTGAATCTACGCTGTCGAAATCATTTGGTGCATCTGGTTCGTAGCACCATACAATTGCAATTGAATCTCTAAGTCCTTTGGCTTTATACATTTCAGCAATTTTTCGAAACATTGTCACATATAAATAGGGATGGTAGCCGCCGCCGTTCCAACCAGGACCTACACCGTTAAATTCTCCTCCAATTCTTAAGAAACTACTTTTGCCGTAATTTTTGGTTAAAGTGATAATACTATCTATAATCCAGTCGTATTGACTGGAAACAGCAATAACTGAATCCGTCGAGCCATTTTTATCCATAAAAAACAAACTGACCTCGGGAATAAATCCTATTGAATCGGCTGAGTGAAAGAAAGCAGTTAATCCTTTAAACGAATTATCCGGACCGCGCTCCCCAGGAATGGTAATGAAAAAACTACGGACAGCGGGTTGGATTGTAGAATCGTTGAGTGCTGCCAAATAGGGTCCTATTGGGTCGCCTGTGCTTTCGTATGTCATCAAGCAAGCTCCGTGATAAACTTTGCCATCCTCGGGTTCTAAAAGGGGCTTTCGATTTGTATCGATAATTTCGTGTTTATAAATCTTTAATAGAAATGCACTTGGGCTCGAAGCATTGGTGATTGTAAATGATAATTTGTTGTTGTTTGAAGAAGTATTAGATGATTCAAGCGAAAATCTATCGTTGGGTAGTCGGATTGAATATTGCTCGACTTTGGTGTTTCCATTCCAAGGAACGTTGTCGATGCTAATAGTTATAGAAGTATTAGAAGAATTCAGATTACTTACGAGCACTACAATCGTATCATTATTCAATGTCTTACCGGCGATAGTCAAAAAACAATTGACATCGGAAGTGAAATTGGTAGTTACTTTTTCGTCTCCGTTATGCTCAATTAAATAATGGGCAGATTTCAAAAAGTTGCTATATGCTTTATATGCCAATCCATTCCATTTAAGGTTAGGAAAGTTATTACGGTCGGGATTAACCAAAGCACCGAGCAGTGTTCCACGATACCAAAAGAAGTTGTCCACTTTAGAAAAGTTACAAGCGATGAAAGCGGAAATAAGCCAAACGGCACCTTTTGGCGTATCGTTGTATTCTGTCCCTTTTAAATCGGGATGGATTTCGGTAATAATACTTTCGGTATTTGTAAAGCCGTTTTTATCGAGTATATTCCTAATTGTATCACCGTAGGCTACGATTGAGTATGGATTTTTCACATCGTAAAGGTGCCAAGAATAGAAGTCCAAAGGAACTGAATTATCACGGCAAAATTCGATGAAGTTCTCGCGATATTTCCTATCACTAAAAGCCATTGTAGCAAAGGAAACACCGGGTCCCCCAACTTTTAACGAGGAATTAAGGGATTTGATGCTGTCGGCAACTTCTTTATACATTTTGTAAAAGTTAAATGGATTTGCATAAGGACCAAACCAAAATTTATCGGCTAAATCGGGCTCGTTCCAAATTTCCCAGTAGGGAATAGAATAATTCCTTCCATTATTCCACCCAGCAGTATAGTGCATTACAGTATGTCTGCAAATAGAGGCAAAAATTGAAAATGTTTGGCGGGAAGGGTCGATTGGCGGAAAGCGTGGAACAATTGAAGAATTGGGCCAGCTTATTCCAAGCCTGAAAAATGGGGTAAAGCCAAAGTTAACTATTGAATCGATTTTATCATCGGTAGATTTCCATCGATATGAACTCGGAATGTTTGGATTGAAGTTTGGGTTAATCGTTTTGTTTAGTGTGTCCAACGCATTGATTGTGTATGTCCAATAATCGCAAGGACCGTAGTAATCGTGTGTTCGAATTTGTTTGATGCCGCAATCTTGGTAACCCAAAATGGAATTATCCGGACCAACATTGACGCTAAGTAGCGGTTTCGGTTGCCCGATGATTTTCTGACAATCGATATTAACAACTTTGTTTTGTGGGAGAAGGATAATAATATTAAGCAAAGTAAACAAAAATAGGATAATAAAATTTTTCATATTATTTATGCCTTGTAACTAAAATACTTTCCATCTAATTCCAAAATACTAAATTAAGAAATAAATTTTGAAAAAATGAAATTTGGTAGGATAGTTTTCCATTTAAATACTTTGGTAAGTGTTTTGAAAAGAAAGAGTGACTATGCTAATTTTTCAATTAGCATTTTACTCTTTCTATGGAAAAGCTAAAAAAACAAATGAAAAAATCGTAATATCAAGTTGAATACAAAAATCTTAATATCCTAAATTGTTATTATTTTGTATGGTTTCTTTTTATTTTAAATTTATTTGCACAGATTCTTCAGCAAAAAATAATTTTTCCATTATGCTTGCAATTCTTGCCATACAAGTTGATGCCGAAAAATTAACATGTATAAATATGGTATCATCTTTTAAATCTTCCACCTTATCCCATGTCTTTCCATCAAATGTTTTATAGCGCGAAGAAAGATCGAGATTAACCTCTAGCATTCCTTTTAATTTGCTCCACTTAACAATTACATCATCTCGTTTAAATAATTCATATTGATTTTCGAGTATAAATTGGAAATTATTTTCATTATCTTTTTTTATATATTTTAAAAGTTCAATAAACACATCTTGCCATGTTTTTACTTTAATACTTTTACTATTAATTGAGAGTTCAATAGGTTTATTACCTTCGGCAATATTGCCAGCTTCTGATTCAAGTGTCGAAAAGGTTTCTTTTTCAGTTATTTCTTCTCTCCAGTTATTTCTATTTTTATAATCTTCTGGTAGTGGAAAAGTATTAATAAACAAATTAATCATTTCATTCTGATGTTCAATTATACTGGTTTCATTCCATTTGTTAAAATTAATAATGAGATGCCGATAGTAGAGATTTGACTTTTTTATTTTTTCTTTCTTATCTATAGATGATTTGTTCCCTATTTCTGAGTTAAACTCAGTTAATATCAAATTGCCAATATTATGTAAATATTTTTTATGAATGCGTTCATAATCAGGACCTAATTCATTCTTCCAATTTTCATCAATTTTTTGAGGCATTATATGTTCTATGGTAATTTTTGGATCTCTGAAATCAACTGAAACTTTTGAATTATGCTCCTCAATCTTACCCAATATGAATTTTGAATATGCTTTCAATTCTTCATAAAAATTTATTGTTTTCAAGGTAGATGTTATTTCTTCATCGTTAGGCAATCTCATTGCATAAAACATGTTGCATAATAATTCTATAAGTTTTATTTTTTCTTCAAATACATCTTTTACATTTTCACAAAGTTTAACAATGCTTTTATTTTCACCTTTTGTTAATCCCAATATTCTTCTTCGAATTAGATAAGTTCTAATTATTTCTAAATTTGAAATAAGCTGTTCATCGATTAATTTATTATTATCTGACCCATACTGATGGTATTCGAGTAGACCTAATACAAATGGCTTAAATGCTTCGGATTTAATATCATGGAAAATATTTCTTAGTAGTTCTTTAATAATTTTATAATTTTCAGTATTTTTAGTAATCGGGTCATTATTAATTTCATTGATAATCCATTTATACAGAGGAACATACTTAACAATATCTTCAATAAAATCATTATAATTATTATTAAAATTTTTTTCAAAAAAATCTTTAAACTGTTGATAAAGTTCTTTTGTATTGTTATCGCTAACTACTTTTAATGAACTTGAAGTTTTATATTGTAAATAATCACGAATAAATTTAGATGTATTGTCACCTAGTGTTTCTTCTATTTTTGGATACCATATTTTTTCGTAAATTTCAGTTTGATTTTCACTTTCAAGTTTTAATAGCACATAATTTCTAACAAGATCCGAGAGGGTTAGCGGTTTACCTAATGAATTAAGCGTTTCAAATATTATTTGTGGATCTTCACCTTTATAGGGTCTTTCATCCAGAAAAATAACCGCTACATTTAGTCTCTGAATTGCTATGATATAATGATCAAAACTTACAGTATGATTGGTTTGATTTTTATTAATTATTAATTTTTTTAATAATTGATAAGCATTCGTAATCATGCCTGAAACTTGTTCTTTACCATTTATTAAGGCTTTATATGCATCCCAATCTTTTGTTACTTGCTTTAATTTAATTTTATCTTGGAAATCGGACGACTCGTTTACTAAGTAGGTTTTTTTATACGATTTTTTATGTTTTGGTCTTCTATTGAATCTCTTAATGCAATTAAAAAAAGTAGTGTGGTTGTTAATCTTTGTTGACCATCAACAATAACTGATTTATTTGCAAAACCTGATTTTTCTTCCTTAACAACAATTGTCCCAAAAAAATGTTCTAATTTATCTTTTTGATTTAAATCTAGTTCTGAATCAATAATTCTGGAAATATCATTAAAAAACCTTTCAATTTCAGGTTTTCCCCATGCATAAGCTCTTTGAAATGGTGGAATAAAAAAAGAAGTTGCATTTTTCGCTAATACATCATGGATAGAATGACTTTCTGTTTTCATTGTAACCCTAAAACTTTATTATTAATTGTTTTTAAATAGTATAATTTATGTTACTGTGCTTCTTGAATAATTTTCCCAAATACTTCTTTGAATTTAATTGTGTATTCCACCATCCAGTTAACTGCTTTTTCCACCTTTGCAGGGTCAGTCAAATCAGTTTGGTAGTAAAGTACAATTCTTTTATCCCTTGCATCTGGGTTTGGGTTCCAAATCAACTTTTGACCAATTGCTTTTTCAATTTCTTCCTTTCGGCTTTCTAAATAGGGATACATTTTTTCAACGAGCCAATTATGAATGTAAAAGCCAACAGCAATAGTTTTATTCGAAGGGGAACAAACATTTGAAAGATGAATACCAGATTTGCCTAAGGAGACATCGAAGTGCCCACGGGGTTTTGGTTGTTGTATGGATGGAAATTTTTTTGTCTTTTCAAGTTTTTCTCTGAATTTTGTCCAAAAATCTAATTTTAATTTTTTGTACTCGGTTAATTCTCCCGTTGCCTTCAAGCGTGCAATTTCTCTTACTGCTTCATTTGGGCTACTAATGACATTAAAACGGACGGCAGGTAGGCTGTTGTCGATTTGCCAGAGTTCGACTTGGATTCCGAAGAAAGAAATATCTTCGGTAGTGTGGTCGTTCAACCAATCCAGTGCTTTTTTGTGTTCTTCGGTAAATTCTGTAGCAATCCAAACGATGGTTGAAGCATCGAGAACCGAACCGTAGGTCAAAGCTTTGCCTAAATGGTCATGGTTTGTCTTACCAATTTGGTTTTCAATGACGACGTATCTTCCTGTGACTACATCTTTTGCAAGAATGTCCGCCGAGTAAGGTCCAACAGAAACTTCGGTGTTTTCGACTTCCATTTCGATTCCCAGAGCCTTGCTCAATTCCTCGATGTTATTTGCAAGCCAGGGGGTGAAATCTTGTGCTTCGTCGTTCCACATTTGTCTTACAGAAATTTTCTTTAAATTGCCAAGTTCCATAGTATTCACCACTTATTTTTTTTGAAGTGGATATTGACAAAAAATAAATTAAAACTTAGTTTTTGTAAATTGAAAACTTCAAAAAATTCAATATCTAAGCAATTTTTTATCATGTGATCGAGAGAACGTCCATTTTTATTTATTCAAATCATTTTTTTCACAATTGAATAACTTTGGTGTATTTATAGTTAATAAATATTCTGTAATTCTTCTTTCTGCAAGTTTTACATATTCTTCATTAATTTCATATCCGACAAAATGGCGTTTCGCTTTTATTGCTGCTATTGCTGTTTGTCCACTACCTATAAACGGGTCTAAAGCAACCTCGCCCTCAAAAGTGTAAAGTTTTATCAATCGGTAAGGTAATTCGACCGGGAAGGGTGCTGGATGCCCAACTTTCGTTGCTGGTTCTGCTGGAAATGTCCACACACTTTTGGTAAATTCAAGGAACTCCTCTTTAGAAATTGTGCTCTTTCTTCCAACATTTTCCCTTGAAAACATTTCCTTAGAAAAGACCAAAATATATTCGTGAATGTCTCTCAATGTTGGATTTTTAGCGGAAAGCCAACTACCCCACGCAGTTGAAGGACTGCCGCTCGACGCTTTATTCCAGATGATTTCACCACGCATTAAAAAGCCCAAATCGAGCATGTCTTCAATAATAAAGGCGTGAAGTGGAATGTACGGTTTTCTTCCAAGATTGGCAATATTTATGCAAACCCTTCCGCCGGGGACAAGAACTCTTTTAACTTCACTCCATACCCTTCTCAAAAATACCCTGTACTCATTTAAGGTGAGGTTTTCATCATACTCCTTCCCTACGTTATATGGCGGTGAAGTAACCATTAGATGAATACTGCTATCTGGTAATTCTTCCATCTTTTCGCTTGACTTGCAAAAAACCTTATTTAGATACTGAGACGGAATTGGATTTTCTGTGTATTTTACAGATTCTTCTTTCGGCAACCCTTCATATAATCTACTCATATAAAAAGGAGTAGAATCGTGATTAATTCTTCCAGGTGAGCCAAATGCACTTGTTTTCGTCCCATTTTTCTTCCGATAGTTCCTCATTTAATCCTCCCTCCATAGATCAACCCATCTTTCATATGGATTGAACTCAATCTTTGTTCTTTGCCAATTTATTGGAATACCCCTGCTATTGTTATCTCTGATTAAACTTATGAGAGCTTCTTTAGTAATTTCAACGCCTCTTGGATTTGTTCCGGGTTTTGGAAGTTTAATATAATTTTCTCTACCTATCTTATCAAAAAGCCGTTTTTGAGTTGCTAATGGGATGTAATAAAATCCTCCTGTGTCGTTCCAGTTGATTTGGACAAGTAGGATATCGCAATGCGGATAATAACTTTCACGAAATTCTTTTGCCTTTTGGGCATCAACAGTCCATATAAGTTTGACACCGCTAAAACTTTTACCTGTAATTGTTTTAATTGATACTGGTTCACCAAATAATTTTGCATCTACCTCTGGTTCGGTAATGGGAATTTCAGTTTCTACATTTTCCTCTCCAAATTTATAAATAAGCAAAGCTACGATTATTCTTTCTCTAACCGAGCCAACTTCCATCCCAGTTTTACCTGCCCTTGAACTTTCCAATTCTGCAAGTTGGAACAAGTAAGGCAAACGTCTTTTTATCTTTTCTACCAGTTTTTCGTCTTCAAATATTTCGGTTAGCTTATTTCGCATATTTATTTTTCTTTTTTATTAATATTTCGATTTACTCAAATTCGCATCACTTCTGCTATTTTGCAAAAAAACATTTTTTTCATAGAACAAGCCAAATAATAATTCAATAAAATATAAAAAGTAAAATCCAAAAATAAAAAATAAAATAAAGATTTCCAGAAAAATTTTTGCATAAGTCTAATCTTGTTAGCCCATTGTATTTCGTAGGAGATGATTAGAAGGGACTTGCACCCCCGACATAAATTTATTTAGAATTTTTGGGCAATATAAACACCGCCGATGACCAAAGCTCCGCCGAGAATGTAGATGGAAGAAATACTTTGATTTAGAAAGACAATAGCAAGAATAGTAGTAAGTATGGGTTGTAGATTATTGAAGACTCCGACACTACTCGCCGGGAGTCGCTTAATAGCATAATACCATATTAAATATGCGATTCCGGAAGTCATTATTGCAAGATAGATCATCTGCAACCAATGGGTTGGTCGAATCAAAGGTATGTTGGCAACGTCGTTGTGAAAGAAAGAAATTGGGAGGTAAAGTAAAAAACCGAATAGCATTGCTATAGATGTTGAATAGAGACTTCCGTAACGTGTAATTAACGATTTTCCATAAGTTGAATAAACAGCCCAAGCGATACTTGCCAAAAGAGATATAACACTGCCAATAAAATATTTCGATTTGAATTCCAAACCTCGCTCGAATAAGATTAATAAAATACCCACGAATGAAATGGTTATCCCCAAAATTTTCCATAGTGTAATTTTTTCATTAAGAAAATATGCTGAAATAATCAGAATAAAAATTGGACTTAAAGCATAAGCCAAGGCGACGTTCGAGGCGCTTGTCATCTTGATACCGATAAAGAACAAGTATTGGTTCAACGGAATATTTAATAATCCAAGGATGACGAATGGAACGATGTCTTTCCTTTCCATTACAAAAAGTTTCTGTTTTTTGCTTATTAAAAAAAGAATGAAGAAGAGGACTGCAAAAAATGAGCGAAGTAGGAGAATAGTTGTTGGGGGTAAGTCGAATGTTAAGTTTTTTGCAAAAATATGTGTTGTCGAAGCAATGAGTTGTTGAAAAATCAAAAGGGCATAAATCATACGAGTAGTTCGCGAATTGTTTGGATTTGGTTTTCCCACGAGAATTCGGCTGCTGCAATTTCGGTTTCCTTTGAATACTCATCTTTGTTGTCGTATAGTTCGAGTAGAATCGAAGCTAGTTCTATTGGGCGAATGTCCGGGTCGATTGCCTTCCCGAACGGATACCTTTCGAAAACTGCTCGAATGGCTGGCAAATCGCTTGCGATAACAGGTATTCCGGCTTTGCAGTATTCGAAAAGTTTATTGGGTAGAGCAAGTTTATACGATAATGTAATAGACTCAATAAGAGCTGTTCCAATATCTGCACCCGCAGTCCAATTGGCTAGTTCAAAGTAGGGAACTTCGCCGGCAAAGATTACTCGTTTAGCAACATTAATCCCATAAAGCAAAGAATCCATATATAACAACGATTTCCCTTCGCCATCTCCAACTATTACAAAGTATAATCGCGGATTAAACTTTAGTGCACTTGTAATACGCTCTATCCCGCGCCACATTAGCAGTTTCCCTTGGTAAAGGATTATAATGGAATCCGGCGGTAATTTGTATTTTGCGCGGTAATCAACGGGCTCGGTTATTTTAATATTCGATGGGTAATTTTTTATTATTGCAATTGGCTTATTGGGAAAACGTTCGCCGATAATCTCGCGGTCCAGTTCACCGGTTACAATAATATTATCTACCGTTTTAACATAATGTTTTTCGAAAGCCGTTAAAAGCCTTTGTTTTGTTGGTTCATCTTCTAATGAGGCAAGAGCAGAATATATTTCTCTTGAGTCGTAAATTAATTTCGCTTTACTGCGTTTCTGTATTTTTTTTGCAATAGGTAATGAATAAACGTCGGAGGCTAAAACATAACGGGCAGATATACTATTTGCTAATCGTAACCCCATTTGTATGAACTCTCGGAGTCGCAATAGGGTGTTGTGGTGTTCGGAAATATTAAGAAATAAAGGGAAAAATTTTTCATCAATAAATGGAAGATGAGCTGTCCTATCTTTCAAAGAAATAGTAATAACTGAAAGTCCAAGGTCGAGGAATGTCCGGATAAAATTGAAGTTACGAGCATCAACGGATATCCTATTGAATGTAACAACACAGACGTCTGTTCGTAACACCGGCATTTCTACTCTCGAAATTTAAAGTGATAAGTGCTTCGCAAAATTCCGCGTGAATCGAATCGTTCCTTGAAATTTATCAAGCCCAAAGATGGTGTCATTGGGTCGTCAGCTTTAGTGTCTTGCGATACCCCAATATCGACCCACTCGTAACCATTTTCAATTGCCCACTGAACTGTATCGTACATAATTAAATAAATAGGCTTTAGGTGTTCATATTCATAGAAAAGCATGTTATAGAAGCATAGAACTACCTTTTCGTTGCAAAGGAAAAGCCAAGTTTAGCTGCCATTTTAAAATCCATACAAGCACCATTAGTATCACCTAAAGCATATTTTGCCATCCCTCTGGTGTAATAAGCCCCAGCTAAATTCGGATTAATCTGAATAGCTTTCGTAAAGTCCTCAATAGCTCCTTGGAGGTCGTTTAAATTCCTTTTTGCAACGCCTCTGTTGTT